>JBELAI010000144.1:0-14340 GCA_049508975.1 Occallatibacter sp.
GCGACGATGCCCATCAGGATTGAGCCGAAAGCCGCGGACAGGCATGTTGCCGCTGTGACCGCGGCGAGGGGCATTCCGGATGCGGATAGAATGGCGGGATTGACCAGGACAATATAGGCCATGGTCAGGAACGTGGTGACGCCGGCCAGAATCTCAGTACGCCAGTTTGTCCCCAGGCGCGTGAATTCAAAGTACGATTCGAGGATCTTCAGCATAGGCGGGTGCCTTTAGAAGACCACACAAGGGCCGCATCGCAAAGCGATTTGTGATGATGTTCGCGTCATGATAGGCCCAAAAGCAGGTCCTTCGACTCCGCTTAAGTACGCTTCGCTCAGGATGACAAGTTTGTTTTTGATCCGAACTTCGCATGCCTCGCGATTGGAATTTGAATGAAGAAATTCACAGCTCCGCGCGTAAATTGGGCATCCAAACCGCGGGACTGGGCTAGCATTGGTGTGAACGCGAGCCATGGATTCCCTCAACGCCTGAGCCGTCTACCAACTGGCGACATTCCCCAACAACGACCAAGGAGATTTTCCAATGCCCACTTTTCCTACGAAGGACGGAACGAAACTTTATTACAAGGACTGGGGCACAGGTCAGCCTGTGGTTTTCAGTCATGGATGGCCTCTGAGCGCGGACGCATTTGAAGACCAGATGCTTTTTCTCTCTTCGCATGGATATCGGACCATCGCGCACGATCGGCGCGGACATGGGCGATCGAGCCAGCCGTGGAAGGGAAACGATATGGACACTTATGCCGACGATCTTGCGGAGTTGACCGAGGCGCTGGATCTGAAAGAGGCGGTGCATGTGGGGCATTCGACGGGGGGCGGCGAAGTGGCGCGGTACATTGGGCGCCATGGAACGAGCCGTGTGGCCAAGGCTGTGCTGATTGGCGCGGTTCCGCCGCTGATGCTTAAGACGGATGCCAATCCGCTGGGATTGGGGATCGAGGTGTTCGACGGAATACGCGCTGGGGTGTTGGCTGACCGCTCGCAGTTTCTCAAGGATTTGAGCGGGCCATTTTACGGGGCGAACCGGGCGGGCTCGAAGAATCTGCAAGGGTTTCGGGATTCATTCTGGCTGCAGGGGATGCAGTGCGGAATGAAGGCCGTTGTGGACTGCATCAAGGCGTTTTCAGAGACGGATTTTACTGAGGATCTGAAAAAGATCGATGTGCCGACGCTGATTATTCACGGCGACGACGACCAGATGGTGCCGATTAACGCCTCGGCTTTGCTGTCCGCGGCGCTGGTGAAGGGATCGACGCTCAACGTTTATACTGGTGCGCCGCACGGGCTTTGTTCGACGCTGAAGGACCGGGTGAATGCGGACTTGCTCAAGTTTATTCGGGAATAAGCGGAAAGAGTTTTCACAATGGTTTTTGAATCGATTGTTCCGGCCGGCTATCTACTCGATAGTTGTCGAAATATCGAAGTGACGATGATTCGGCGGGGAGCAGAGATGAGCAAACTTCAGGGAAAAGTGGCGTTGGTTACGGGCGCATCCAAGGGCATTGGCGCGGCGATCGCGCTTGAATTGGCGGCACAGGGCGCAGCGGTTGCAGTGAATTACTCGGGCAGCAAGGCGGGCGCGGATAAGGTTGTAGCGGAGATCGAGGCTGCCGGTGGAAAGGCCATCGCGGTGCAGGCGAACCTGGCGGATGCGGAATCAATTGGCCCACTTATCCAGAAAGTGGCGAAAGAGTTAGGACCGATCACCACGCTGGTTAACAATGCGGGGGTCTATGACTTCAGTCCCATCGAAGGGGTGACTCCGGAGCACTTCCACAAGCAGTTCAACGTGAATGTGCTGGGATTGATTCTGACGACGCAGGCGGCGCTGCAACACTTCAGTCCGGAGGGCGGGAGCATCATCAACATTGGGTCGGTGGCAGCGAAGGGCGTTCCGACGGGTTCGGTTTATAGCGCAACTAAAGGGGCTGTGGATTCGGTGACGCTGTCGCTGGCAAAGGAACTGGGGCCGCGGAAAATTCGCGTCAACTCGCTTAACCCGGGGATGGTCGAGACCGAGGGCTTCCACGCGGCGGGAATCAGCGGCAGCGACTTCGAGAAGAAATCGATAGCGGATACTCCATTGGGCCGGATTGGGCAGCCTGGGGATATCGCGAGCGTTGCGGCGTTTCTGGCTTCGGACGAATCGTTCTGGTTGACCGGACAGACGATTGAGGCTTCGGGAGGGGCTCGGTTGTAATGCTCCGATTGAGGCTTAATGAGGTTCGTGGTTTCCCATCCATTTCACGATGAGGCTGTGAAATGGATGGGGCACCCAGATGGCCTGGCTGATAGAAATAGAACCATCAAGACCGTTCGGCGGCTAGTAGTTGGCGCTTGCGGTCTACACCCCAGCGGTAGCCGGTCAGCGATCCGCTCACACCAATAACGCGATGACAGGGGACAACGATGGCCACGCGGTTGGTGGCGCAGGCGCGGGCTACGGCGCGGGTGGATTTGGGTTCGCCCATCTCGCGGGCGAGTTGGCTGTAGGTGCGCGTTTCGCCGCGGGGAATGGCGCGCAAGGCCTGCCATACGCGAAGTTGGAAGACTGTGCCGCGCAGGTCGATCGATTCGATACGAGTGCGGCTTTCAATGAGATCGGAACCATCGCGCACGGTTTCGAGCGCCGCGTCGACGAGCTGCGAAAGCGAGGGGTCGCGGCGCAGCGTGGCCAGCGGGAACTCCTCGCGCAGGCTGGCTTCGGCCTCGGCCGATGTGGACCCGAGGGCCAGCCAGCACAGGCCGCGTTCTGTCGATCCTACGATCATCCAACCGAAAGGAGTACGGGCAGTGGCCCAGTTGATGTGCTCGCCTTTGCCACCCTTGGCGAAGCGCGCGGGCGTCATGCCAAGGGCAGCACCCTCATAGGCGCGGCTGGATGAACCAAAGCCTGCTTCGTAGATTGCGTCGGTCACGGTGCCTCCTTGTTTGAGTCCGTTGCGGAGACGGGTTGCACGCAGGGCGCGCTGATATTGGAGCGGGCTTACGCCTAGTTCCTTTTTGAAGAGGCGCTGGACGGTAAAGGGGCTGAGGGCGGTGAGGCGGGCGAGTTCCGCGAGTTTCACGGGGCGGTCGAGATGCGCTTCGATGTGAGCACGGATCTTGTCAATCGGTTTCGCTATGGAAGACTGCGGCTTGCAGCGCTTGCAGGGTCGAAAGCCGGCGGCGCGGGCTGCTTCGATTGAAGCGAAGAAGCGGACGTTTGTTTTGAGTGGGCGCTTGCTGGAACAACTGGGGCGGCAGAAAACGCCGGTTGTCTCTACCGCGTAATAGAAGGACGCGGCGGGGTCGCGGGCGAGAAGCTGGGTCCACGCGGTTTCGTGATCGATGGAAGCTGTGTTCATCGGGATGCGGTCCGCTGCGATTTGGAGGTTGCTCATCATGGAAACTATCGTCGCCGATTGCTGCGCTGGCAGGCTATCTGGTTCTTGCTTGTAATTCGGAATTCGTTGATCCAGCCGACGAGTAGGGTTGAGGTTTCCCGCCCTTGCGCCAGAAAAAGGCGCAAGAACGGGGCACGGAGAATTTCGGGCCGATTCAGACGCTGCTTAGGTTGCGGCAGTCGCCTTGAGCATTGCTTCGGCGCGTTCCAGGTCTTCTTCAGTGTCGACACCGATGGTATCGCGGGGCGCGGGGGCTACGTAGATGTTGATGCCGTTGTCGAGCATGCGCAGCTGCTCCAGGCGTTCAACCTGCTCGATCCAGGAGGGCTCCAGGGACGCAAAGCGCTCGAGGGCTGCCTTGCGGTAGGCGTAGATTCCGAGGTGCTTGCGATAGGCGGCGAAGTTGGTACCGTCGCGGTCGAATGGAATGGTTGCCCGCGAAAAATAGAGGGCTCGGCCGTCGAGGGCCGTGACTACCTTGACCGCGTTTGGGTTCGCGATCTCATGCGATGGGCAGCGGACGGCCAGCGTGGCGACTTCAACTTGGGGGCGATCGAAAAGGCTGAGCAGCGGCGGGAAAAAATCCGGGGTCAGCGTCGGTTCGTCGCCCTGAATGTTTACGTAGATGTCGGCGTCGAGCTGGCGGGCTACTTCCCTCACTCTGTCGGAGCCGCTGGGGCAGTCGGGCGAGGTCATGACGGTAGGGATGCCACGCTCGCGGCAAACCGCCGCCACTTCCTCCGCGTCTGTGGCTACCACAATTGGGTCCATGAGGCGGCTGGCGGCAGCGGCGCGCCATACCCACTCCACCATGGGGCGGCCGGCGATGGGGCGCAGGACTTTGCGGCTCAGCCGCGTGGAACTCAAACGCGCCGGAATGACGCAGGCGATTCGCAACGAACTCATGGAGGCGAGTCTACAGCAGCGGAGGGGTACGGCTCATCCCGGCGATCCACACCCTTAGAGTGGTATGGGCAGGGCAGGGTGAGGTTTGACCTCGAATCCCGCCGCCCGTATCATCAACAATGGGCGTACGCGCGGATTGAGTTCCCGCGAAGCTCGGTCGGCCGAAACGGCCTTTGCCTTTCAGGCTCCCACGGCGGAGTAGCTCAGATGGTTAGAGCGACGGATTCATAACCCGTAGGTCGACGGTTCGATCCCGTCCTCCGCCACCAATCAAATCAACGAGATACGTAGAGATCACGGTTTCCAGATTTACGCCAGGGTTGCGGCAGACCTCCGGTCGCGGCTTGTAACTCGCGCTGGTTCGGTTCCTGAGCAGATTCGAATTGACATCGGGAAGCACCGAGTCTAGTGTCCTGTCTCTCAAGTTCTTCCCCTTTGTTTGGCGTGGTTGCTCGATTCATACATTCCCGAAAAGCAGGTCCTTCGACTCCGCTGAAGTACGCTCCGCTCAGGATGACAGGTCTGTTTTTGATATGAACAGCGGAGACAGGACACTAGTACATATTAGTATTTGGCTAGCCATGCACGATTCCCCCAAGCCCGGTGATCCTCAGGTGACAACGCTCCTGGTTACCGTCAAGGCGGACGGCGCGCCGGATCGCGATTACTCGTTCAAGGCGACCTTCAGCATTGGCCGTACCGAAGACTGCGATGTCTGCATCAAGAACGAGTTTGTCAGCCGGATCCACGCCCGAGTTTCGTTCGAGAATGGCGAATGGTGGCTGGGCGATCTCAACAGCAGCAATGGAATCTGGATCGGCGAGACTCGATTGCCGCGCGTGCAATTGAATGCGGGGACGGTGGTTCGTCTGGGCATTCAGGGTCCCGAGCTTCGATTCAACGTCATCCGGCCGGTGGTTGTGCCTCGTCCTTTGGCGAATACGCAGTTGGATAAGTCGGATTACGCTCAGCACTACTTCGGCAAAGGGAGCGAGAAGCGCGCGGCGGGCGAACATACGATGATGATCCGGACGGTGTTTGCCGAGGTTCAGAAGAAACAGAAGCGGAAGTACAGTGGAGTGATCCTAGGGCTGGCCGGCGTGATGGTGTGCCTAGGAGGCTTCGCATTTTACGAGCACCAGGAGGCGTCGAAACAACGAGGGCTGGCGAAGGAGATTTTCTACTCGATGAAGTCTCTGGATATCGACATCGCCAACCTGCGGGATGCGGTGACGGCGTCGAATAATCAGCAGGGCATCGATCAGATCAAGCGGATTGAAGCGCAGCGCGGCGAGATGGAGAACAAGTACGACCAATATCTTGCAAGCCTGCATGTCTACAGTCCAAAGATGTCGGAGCAGGACAGGCTGGTGCTGCGGGTGGCGCGCATTTTCGGAGAGTGCGAGTTGGATATGCCACCGGACTTTGTGACTGAAGTGAACAAGTACATCAAGCTGTGGCAGTCTTCGGGGCGGATGGAGAAGGCGATTACCAAGGCTCGCGCGAATGGCTATACGACTTCAATTACCCAGCAACTGCTGGCCGAGGGACTTCCGCCGCAGTTCTTTTACCTGGCATTGGTGGAGAGTGACTTCGACCCCTATATCAGCGGACCGGAGACGCGCAAAGGGTTTGCGAAGGGAATGTGGCAGTTCATCCCGGAAACGGCTGTGAAGTATGGGTTGCATCTGGGACCGCTTGTGGATCTGCCTCGCCCGGATACGCTGGATGACCGGCATAACTACCAGAAAGAGACTGTGGCCGCGGCACACTATTTGAAAGATCTATACGGATCGGACGCGCAAGGTTCTGGATTGCTGGTGATGGCCTGCTATAACTGGGGTGAAGACTATGTGCTGCCGCTGGTGCGCAGCATGCCGGCCAATCCAAGGGACCGAAACTTCTGGATGCTGCTGCAGAACCATCGAGACAAGATTCCCAAGGAAACGTATGACTATGTTTTCTATATCGTGTCTGCCGCGGTGATTGGGGAGAACCCCAGGGTCTATGGGTTCAATTTCGACAACCCGTTGGCGAATGTGAGTACCCAGGCATCAGCGAATGGGAAGCTGCAGCGGTGGAGCGGGCGACGTTTCCGGCGGAATCGAGATGCGAAGGCGGTTTCGCAGGCCAAGCTGAGCACCACGAGACGGGCGACGGCTATTCCGAAAGCGACTGTGAATCCAGCTTCGACATTGATTCCAAGAATCGGCAGTAGGCGCGAAATTCCGCAACATCCGCGGAGCATCGTCGAGAAGGGCGGCCTGAGCCGCCCTTCGGGACAACGCTCTTGTAGCTCTTACACAGTGGCATGGACATTGTGGAAGGTTGAGACGGCCGTCTCAAACGTCTGAACCCGCGGCGTTCCTTCGATCACTTTCGCCAGGGTCTTCAACACTTCAGGGTAGGCGCGGGTGTTGTAATCGTCCGCGTTGCTCTTGTGCTCCCACAAGCTGATTGAAACCACCTCCGGCGAGCCAGCGTTGCTGAGGGTGATTGCTTCCTTGAAGCCCTTCTGTTTCTGCAGCAAAGGAAGTACCTGGTTTTCAAAGGTGTGGGTGTAATCGGAGTGCATGTTGGCTTTGATGTGGAAAGTTACATTGCGTGCGTACAAGATCAACCTCCTAAAGGTTATCTCGTATGTAAGTGGGGGGAACTTCAGATGGCCTTTACTTATATTCAGGGGACCTGAATGAGGTGACTGTTTCTATATGCCTCATCTGTGACGCTAGCCCCTTAGTGGAACCTTGTCAAATCGAGCATTGACGGCGTCAATGTGCCGGATGTGGCCGGAATATCGAGACTGCCGTTTCCGCCTTCGCATGCTCACTTCGAGTGTCCATGATTCCAGACAGATACAGAATTCTTTATGAGAAGCGGAGATGAGCTATATCGAGCAGACGCGGTGAATGAATCGCTGTACGGTGAGCCAGAGTGAAGGAAGGAAACAAATGACAGATGAAACGGTTCAAGGAACTACGAGAACGAATTCCGGCGCACTGTTAGCGGCGATTGGAGTGGCGATACTGTTGGGTATCGGCGGACTTATCTGGAGTTACACATTGAGCAGCAAGCTGGCCACCCAACAACAGGCGTTGGCAGATACCGCGGCGCAAAACACGAAGCTGGCTGCGGCACAGGCGGATACAAATGCGCGACTGAATGTGGCCACGGACGAGTTGAAGACTTCGTTTGGCATAACGCAGAAGCAGATGGATACGCGGGCGGCGGCGCTGCAGGTCCGCGAGGTCCGCGGGGAGCAGACAACAGCGCGGCTGGCAACCGCGCAAAAGCAGACGGCGGGGCAGGTGGCGGAGGTTTCAACCGCTGTGACCGACGTGCAGACGGACGTGGGCGGCGTCAAGACCGATGTGGCCAAGACGAAGAGCGACCTGGTCGACACCAACACTCAGTTAACGTCGATGAAGGGGGATCTGAACGGCCACAGCAGCCTGATTGCGCGGAATGGCGCCGAACTGGAGATTCTAAAGCACAAGGGCGACCGGAACTACTACCAGTTCACGCTGGTGAAGGGTGTAAAGCAGCAGGTGGGGACAGTAACCCTGCAACTGAAGGGAGCCGACTCAAAGCGGAGCAAGTTCACCATCAGCGTCTTTTCCGACGACAAGCAGTACGAGAAGAAAGACAAGAGCCTGAACGAGCCGCTTCAGTTCTACAGCGGGAAGGACCCCATGCTGTTTGAGATCGTGGTTAACAACGTGAGTGCCAAGAACACGGTGACAGGGTATCTCTCTTCACCCAAGAGCGCGCCGGAACCAGTGGCGGTTGCGGAGCGGTAGGACGCCAAATTAGTGCACGTACTGGATTCGCGGGTCGCACACTAATAACTTCACCCAGACGGTCTAGCATCACACGCATGAACAGCGTTGGAACAAGCAAGCATGGACCCCGAAGCCAGGGTCCATGCTAAGGTCATTTGCGCTTTTGTGCGAAGGTCTAGATTGGGGACTTGAAGATATTGCGCTGCGGACTCGATACTGATAACGGAGCGAAGATATTGAACTTGCCGCCCTGATAGCCATCGATCGAAACATTGAAACAGCTTCTGTGGCCGGGCTTCTTGAAAACCGCTCCCGCGGCACCGTCGATGTAGGCAGTGTCTGCCACCATCTTGGTGAACACTGCCCGGCCCTCGGTTGTAATAGCGGCTGAGGCGATGTTGAATACTTCGAAAATCGCATCGCGCAGAAGTTCCTCGATTGGCGTTACCTTGAGGTGCTCCTTGACGACGTTATCCGGGAAACCGACCAGCGCACCGGCGAACGAGCCCATGAGCGGGAGTTCGGCCTTGACGACGATTGCGCTGTCCTGAGGGAGAACGGTGTAGATGCCGTAGAGCTGCTTGATTTTGTTGTCGATCGTGAGGGTTGTCTGGACGAAGGTTACTTTGCGGCCTACGAGTTGAGAGAAACGTTGCGAGAGACCGAATGGAGTTGGTTCCGACATCTGCTAGCACCTGCCCAGAATTGGAGAGAGGGCTTCCTGTACGTCTTCCGGGCTGAACGGTTTCGAGATCAGGAAGTTCGCGCCTGACTCCATTGCGAGTTCCTTGATTCCGGCCGAAGTTTCTGACGTGATGAAGCCAAAGGGGACGTTGCTCTGCGACGCCCTGACTTGGCGGAGAAGGTCGATGCCCGACATCTCGGGCATGTTCCAGTCGGAGAGAATAAGCAGAGGCTTTTGTCCTTGGAGTTTTTCCAAAGCCTGCGCGCCATTCTCGGCTTCGCCAACGATAAGGCCCCGGTAACCAGCCTGCCGGATGGCTCGCTGGACAATCATACGCATCGTCTTGCTGTCGTCAACTAGAAGAATATCCATGAAGGCGCCTCGTACTATTAATTGGTACAGGCATCCGCGCAATCCCAGGAGAATTCCACATCTGCACAAGTTCTATCGGCACATTGTCGAGATGTGGTCAGGGATTCAAGCCACTTTCCCCACGGGCCTCAGAGGATTTCTCCTTTGGATTCGCGCACGCGTCCGCTGGTGAGGAGATGCTGCCAGCCATCGCCCTGACCCGGCCAAGACTCGGCGCCGGGCCAAGCCGGCAGATAGTCGAATGATAGGAACCATTATTTGCAGATGGGACCGGCATCCACGGGGAAGACTGAAGCTGAAGTAGATTTCTTGAATTACTTGCAGTTTTCAGCGTCACTGCTGGAGAGGACCGTGACCCAGAAGTGTCCCTCCGCCGATTGGAATTCAAGCCGATCTTCGACCTGTGATCTGCAAATGTGCAGATCGTAGTCGCTGCCATCCATGACGGTGGGCATGGAAAGACGCACACCTGTTGCCATGGTGCACTTCATATTTCCGCCGATCATGTTGGCCAGCTCGCCGAGCATGTCGCGCACGTCGTCATCAACGGCTTCCGGAGCGTCCATGCCGAGAATGCGTCCGGCCAACTGGCAGGCCTGATGGCGGGTGCATTCGAACATGACGGCTCCGTTCCATTCGCCGGTGAGTTGCACGAACGACGTCAGACGTTCGCCGGTTGGGATGGAAGGAACTTCACTTGGGACCACTTCGAGGTCCATCATTGTGAGGAATACTGATTTCACAATCTCGGCAACCATTTCCACACTAACTTCAGTCAACATAAGTTTCCTTTCATCGGGCGACGTACGCGGTGATGTTTCCCACGGTTTGCCGGTCAAACCATTCATCGAGGCCAAAAACAGTTTCAGCTCCACCTAACAAGAGCCAGCCGCCTCGAAATAACGTGCTATGAATTTCTTTCATGATGTTGCGCTTGGTTTCATTGTCAAAATAGATCATGACATTGCGGCAGAACACGAGATCGAATGGGCCAAGGGTGCGCATGCTCTTGCGCAGGTCAATCGTTTCGAAGCGGGCCAACCTTTTGACCGCTTCGTTCAGCTGCCATTCCAGGCTGGAACGCTTGAAGTACCTCACCAGCAGGGACGCCGGCAGGCCCCGGTTGACTTCAATTTGCTGGTAGACGGCGGCGCGCGCGCGCGCAATCACCTTGGAAGAGAAGTCGGTGCCAAGGATTTGGATGTTCCAGTCCTTCAGCCCGTCTTCCAGCAGAAGCATGACCAGGCTATACGCTTCCTGCCCAGTGGAGGACGCGGCTGACCAGAAGCGCAGCTTTTTTGTATCGTTGCGCTCACTCTTCAGTCGCGGCAGCAGGACGGTTCGAATGGCGTCGTACTGATTGGGGTCACGAAAGAAGTAGGTTTCATTGGTTGTCATGGCCTCAACGACTTGCTGACCGATTTCAGCATTGCGCGGGACATGGAGAAGGGCGCATAACTCGTTGATGGATTCCAGGCCATTCTGTTTAACGATTGGTGAGAGCCGGCTCTCGAATAGGTAGTGTTTGTTATCTTCAAGCACGATCCCGACCTGGGAGTAGATATGCTCCTGAAGGAACCTATAGTTTTCAGGGAGAATTGCTGTAGTTAATGTGTGACTCGCCATTTTGCTTCCTCTTAATTCCTTCCTGCAATGCGGAGAATCTCGGGCACGACCTCATCGAGCGGTAGTACGCGGTCGGCGAGCCCCGCATTGACTACGGCCCCAGGCATGCCCCACACAACACAGGACGCCTCATCTTGCGCAAGCACGGTTGCACCCTGGGCTTTGAGAATCTCAGACCCGCGCAAACCATCCTGTCCCATTCCGGTAAGAATGACGGCGATGACTGCGCCGCCATAGACCTCGCCGGCGGAGGCGAATAAAGCATCGACCGCGGGACGACATGAATTCAGCCTCGCGGACTGATCCAGATACACGTTGACGCCTGCTTCGCTGGAGGCAATTTTCATATGAAAATCGCCAGGCGCAATCAGGATCTTGCCCGGTTCAACTTTGCTGCCCTGTGCTGCTTCTTCGACGCGGAGATTGCAAGTGTTGTTCAGACGCTCCGCAAGCAACCGTGTGAACAGAGGCGGCATGTGCTGCACAACGAGAATGGGAAGATTGAAGCCGGCTGGCAGCTTGGGGAGAATTGCTCCGAGCGCGGTCGGCCCTCCCGTCGAGACTCCTATTACCACCGCCTTGACTTTGGTCTTCACGCCTTGAAAAAGCGGCGCTGCGCGAAACGCCGAATGCGTCGATGGTGTTGACGCGGGTTGCGGCCTGACTGCAGCCTGAACGACAGCCTCCGGCAGCCGGAAGAACTGCATGATCTTGGGAATCATTTCTTCCCGCAAGCGAATCATCGAGCGATCGAGCGAGCCTTCATTCGAAACTTTGGCAACGTAGTCGTCGGCTCCGAGGGTCAAGGCCTCCAGCGTTTTTGCCGCGCCCCGCTCGGTCAGGGTGCTGAACATGATGACGCGAAGTTGCAAGCGCTCAGAGCGAATGCACCGCAACATTTCCAGGCCGTCCATATCCGGCATCTCGATATCCAGCGTGATGACATCGGGATTAAGCTGTTTGATCCTCTGCAGCCCGATGGCGCCGTTCGAGGCGGATCCCACCACTTCGATATTGGGAGCCTGCTCGAGCGCATTAGTGACTAATCGCCGGATGACTACAGAGTCATCGATGACCAATACGCGAATTCGCTCGCCAGGCTGGAGTTGGCGCTGGTTGAGGGCTGGCACCTTTATACCCTCGCCGCGGGAAGCATCCCAACAAGTTCAAGTTTTTCCAACAGGATGTCTTTTGTGAATGGCTTCATGACATACTCATTGGCACCTGCTTCCAGTGCCTGGCACATCTGCTCTATCTCGGTTTCGGTGGTGACCATAAGCACTTTCAGCGAGTCATAGTCCGGCATCCTGCGCACGGCCTTAACCAAATCAAGGCCATTCATCTCAGGCATGTTCCAGTCGGCCAGCACAAGCTTGACCAGGGGTTCGGAGTCGAGCACTTTGAGGGCCTCAACACCGTTGCCTGCCTCGCAGACCTCATATCCAATGTCAACCAGGATTCTTTTGATAATGATCCGGATTGTCTTGGAGTCGTCCACAACCAATGCTTTGCGCATCTTCATCTGCCTTCGTATGTTGAGGTGCTGCCCGGCAAACAGTGTTTCATTCGCCGGGCAGTAACTGTTGCCGTTGATAGAACTAGAAACTGAATCTCGATACTGTGCTTTGAAGCCGTGCTGCCATCTCGCTTAATTCCACTGAAGCCGTTTTCGTGTCGTTGGCTCCCTGCGTGGTGTTTCTTGCAGCAGTAGCCACACCTACAATGTTCTTGGCGATGTCGTTGACGCCTTGAGCGGCTTCAGACACGCTACGGCCGATTTCATTGGTCGTTACCGTCTGTTCTTCTACCGCTGAAGCGATGCTGTTGGAAATATCGTTGATCTGGTTGATGATCGCGCTGATCTCTTCGATAGCGGATACAGCACCCTTGGTGACGTCTTGAATGGCCTCGATCTTCTGGCCAATGTCTTCAGTCGCCTTGGCTGTCTGCTTGGCGAGTTCCTTCACTTCGTTGGCTACCACGGCGAAGCCTTTGCCTGCTTCTCCGGCGCGAGCGGCTTCGATAGTTGCGTTGAGCGCCAGCAGGTTGGTCTGCTGCGCGATGGACGTAATCACCTTGATGACGTTGCCGATTTCCTGGCTGGATTCGCCAAGGCGTTTCATCGTTTCGTTGGTCGTGAATGCAACGTTGACCGCATTCTTGGCAACTCTTGCGGAATCGTTGGCGTTCTTTGAGATTTCGCGGATGGACGCTTGCATCTCTTCAGTGGCTGTCGCTACGGAGGTCACATTCCGTGAAACCTGCTCGCTGGCGGCCGACACCACGTTGGCCTGGACTGCCGTTTCTTCCGCGGTGCTCGCCATGATCTGGCTGGTTGCTGTGAGCTCCTCTGAGGAAGAAGCGAGCGAGGTTGCACTTTCAGAGGTTGCGCGCAGCGGCTCAACAATCGCTTCCAGAATGTGGTTTACACCTTCGATGACCTTGCGATAGTCACCCTGGTGCTTGCTGGCATCGGCTCGTGTACCAACACGGCCGGCTGCGGCTGCTTTGGCGAGCATGTCGGCATCGGTCACAAGGGCATCGATTGAAGTCATCGTCCGGATCGCCGCCGGCATGACGATGTCGTTCTCAGAGCGCTTGCCGATGTTCTTCAGATTGATCAAGTCTTCCTGGAAGTCTCCCGCAGCGATCATTTCAAATATCTCGACAATATGCTTGAATCGATCAACCGCGGCGTTGGTTGCTTTCGCAACTTCCGCGAAAACTCCCTGGTAGGAGCCTTCCACTTTGACGGTGCAATCGTTCACCGCCAGCCTCTGGAGAACCTTGTTGGATTCGACCAGTCCGCCCAGGCCGTCGATGCATGCATTGAGGTTGTGCTTGATGGTGTTGAAATCGCCGTGATAAGTGTCCGCGATCTTGCTGGGAATGTCGCCCTTGCCAATGCGATCCACGTATTCAGCAGCCATGTGGATAGGCCCGATGAATGCATCGAGAGTCTGGTTTACCCCTTCGATGATTTTGCGATAATCGCCCTTGTGTTTGGAGACATCGGCGCGGGTGGTCAGCTTGCCCTGCACGGCCGCCGCCGAGAGCATGTGCGCATCCTGTGTCAATGCGTTCACTGCATCGACCGTGCGCTGGTAGCTCAATGTCAGGACATCGCGATCGGACTTGGATTCGACCTTTGCGCTGAGGTCGCCGGCAGCCATCTTCTCCAAACCGGCGGCCACGCCGCGGATGTAGTCGACCAGGCTGCGGAAAGAGTTTGCGAGCGAGCCGACCTCATCGCCGGACTGATAGTCGACTTTCTGGTTCACGTCGCCAAGCGAAATGTTCCTGGCGGTCTCCGCGATGAGGCTCAGCGGTTTTGAAATGCTGCGTGAAATAAAGACGCCCAGGCCCATACCCATCAATACACCGACAACGACGAAGGTAAGGAGCAGGGTGCGACTGCTGGAATACGTATCTTGGGTCTCGTCCTCCGCCGCCTTCGCTATGCCCTCTTTTCTCGTCGACAATTGGGATAGAATGTCCTCCAATTCTTCTGACTTCACCTGCCCGGAGCCGAGGGCCAGTTCGACGGACTCGCGATCCTTCGGCAG
>JBELAI010000145.1:0-14337 GCA_049508975.1 Occallatibacter sp.
TTGCGATCGGAGCGACAGAGCAGTATGTCCGCCTGAATGCCAATACTCAGCAACTCTTTGACCGAGTGCTGCGTAGGCTTGGTCTTCAACTCCTGCGCGGCAGCAATCCAAGGCACCAGCGTCAGGTGCACGAAAACGGTGTTCTCCCGCCCCAGTTCCTGGCGCATCTGGCGGATTGCCTCAAGAAACGGCAGCGACTCAATATCGCCCACAGTGCCGCCAATCTCGACAATCGTCACATCCGCGCCATTCGACGAAACCTTGCGCATGGCGTTTTTGATTTCATTGGTAACGTGCGGAATCACCTGCACCGTCTTGCCCAGGTAGTCGCCGCGCCGCTCCTTCAGGATGATCTGCTCGTAGATGCGGCCAGTGGTCAGATTGTTGTCGCGCGACAGCGGCGCGTGGGTAAAGCGCTCGTAGTGCCCTAGGTCGAGGTCGGTCTCAGCGCCATCGTCGGTCACAAATACCTCGCCGTGCTGAAACGGCGACATGGTCCCCGGATCAACATTGAGGTAGGGGTCAAACTTCATCAGGTTGACCCGCAGGCCGCGGCTCTCGAGCAGGCAGCCGATCGAGGCCGCCGCCAGGCCTTTACCTAAACTGGACACAACTCCGCCCGTCACAAAGACATACTTTGCCGACATCGCCGCAACCTCACTTTTCAATTGTTTGGATTGGCCGTACAAGGGGTGCACAATCAAGTATGGCAGAGATCGGGACCGGAATAAATCTAAAAATTCATGAGCCAACTTCCCGAATCCGGCAGCAGGCGTGATAATTCCCTTTAATTCATAAGCTTGCAATCGTATTTCATTGTGTAAATCAAGACACTTTCCCGTTCATTTTCCTGGCACTCCCTGGGCTCTAAGTCCGCCAAAACCCAGACTTGCCGCCCAACGCCGGCAGCGCTAGGATGCTGCTTGGAAGGAGCGAGGTCCTTGGGCACAATCGAACCTGGACTTACTGGCGACGACAATAATGGATAGAATCGAGATTCTCAAGACGGACATCACCACGCTGGCCGTGGATGCAATCGTCAACGCCGCCAATAGCTCACTGCTCGGCGGAGGAGGCGTGGATGGCGCGATTCATCGGGCCGCCGGCCCGGATTTGCTGGCCGAGTGCCGCTTGCTCGGTGGTTGCAAGACCGGCCACGCCAAGCTCACCAAAGGCTACAGGCTTCCCGCTCGATTCATCCTTCACGCCGTGGGACCGGTCTGGAATGGCGGCGACCAGAACGAGCACGAACTCCTCGCAAGTTGCTACCGCAGTTGCTTTGCCCTGGCGCGCGAACACAGCCTGCGGACTCTGGCCTTCCCCGCCATCAGTTGCGGCATTTATCGCTTTCCCATCGACCAGGCTGTAGAGATTGCTTTGCGCGAAACGCAAGCCGAACTCAGCAGGAATGAATCAATCGAACGAGTTACTTTCGCGTGCTTCGGCCAGGATGTTTACGATTCCTACCTGCGCGCTTTCGAAACCGCTCCATAGCGTGACTTGCAGGCACAAAAAAGGCGAGCCGTAAAGGCCCGCCTTTATCACTCTTTCACTTCTTCACTTCTCAGAAATTCAAAGTAATCTTTCCCGTCACCGCACGCGGAGTTACATAGTGCGTTCCGCTGAACGTAGACAGGAAGTTATACAGCGCGTATTTGTCCGTAACATTGATCGCGGTCAGATCCAGGTCAACTTTGTAACGCTCTTTGTGGAAGATGTTCTGTTTCCCGAGCGAAGCGTCGAACAGATCGCGAGGTTGAATGCGCTGCGGGTTATGGTCATTGTCGCCCGTACCAGGAGCCGGAATACTCAGAAGCGACGAGCCATACTCCGATGCCAGGCAAACCGCCGGCAGAGGGTGTCCGGGCGTCGCGATAAGCCCGCCGCAAGTAAGTCCCGCCTGGAATTCCTCGTCCGCCGTCAGGCTGCTTAAATTCACAGCCGGTTGACCGTTGAGCAAGGTTGACGTCGGTCCGCAGGCGCTGTTCGGGTCATTTGAAAGCGGGTTGTAGCACGGCGCTGAGCCAGCCACCTGCCCTGAGTCGTAGCGCCAGTTGAAGCCGCCCCAGAGTCCGCTCAAAAACTTCCCGTGAGAGAACGTGTATTGCACGTGTGTTTCCTGGTTAAACCGCTCGTCGTGGTCGATGCGGAAAGGCAGTCCGGTGGAACCAACTGTAGCTCCGGCGCCGGCAACCTGCGGCGGGAAGAAACGCGCCGCCACAGACGACATAACTACGTACGCACTTACGTTGTGGTACTGCGGCACCTCCACATGCAGCGCGTAGCCAGGGATCTTGGAGTTATGCCAATCAATCGGGAAGGTAATCGGCGTATTTCCGAGTACGCTGAAGTCGAATGCGTTGTGCGTGTACTTCCAGATGTACTCGCCGCTCACTACAACACGCTTGCCGAATGCTTGCTGCAACCCAGCATGAAACTCGTTGCGGAACCCTGGCTGCAGCGTTCCCGCCACACCGGAAGTGCAGTTGAGCAGCGGCGCCAGCACTGCGTTCGAGCATCCTTCGCTTGAAAGCACCAGGTTCTCGTTGAACGGAGTTTCGAGAGTTCGCGCATAGGATATGCGAAGCACGCTTGCGGTCGGCTTGATGTTATAGGCAACGCCTACGCGTGGCTGCGTCTGGTTGGCTTTCGTCAAGCCGTTGTAAACGTCCTGGCGCAGGCCAAGGTTGAACAGCCAATCGCCTACCTTGATCTGGTCTTCGGCGAAGAGCCCCAGTTCCTTTACGTCGGTGTGACCCGCGTAGCTGTAGTAACTCCCACTGCGCGTAAGGTCATAAGGCGCAAGCACCGCCAGGTAGTTAGGATTCTGCCCTGCAGCACCGCCTGGACACTGCGAGGGATTGGAATAACCGGGCAAAGGATTACCGCTCCCATCCACGCACGGCGCACTAAGCGAATAAGTCGGATCCACCACACCCAGGTTGTCGTTCTCGTTAAGGAAAGTCTGACCGTACTGCGCGCCGACCTTGATCGTGTGAATGCCCTTGTCGTATGAGAAATCCGCATGAACCGCGGAGTTTGTCAGCGTACGGTTTTGCGCGATGGATGAAGTCTGCAGGTTCGCTGGTCCCAGATCGGCTAGCGGATTGCCACTGGGATAGTAGTTATATTGGTCGCGGCGCACAAACGCGCCCAGGTTAAAGACCGAGTTATCGCTGACCACGCGCGTGTAAGTGGGCGATACATTGATCGTCCCAATCTTCGACCGCTGATCGGCATCGCCCACCCCGGCAAATACGGGGTTAGCACCGGTCCCGCCGCTCACTACGTTTTCAACATTCAGGCTGTCATAGGAGTTAGGAGTCTGGAACCACGACCTGCTGTAGTTCACGTCCAGATGAACCGAGTTTTTAGCCGAAAACGTGTAGTCCACGCGATCGAAGAAATTCTGTTCATTCCCCTTGTCGTGGAAGACCTGAAACTCTGGCGGATCGAGAAAGCGCCCTGAATTCATCCCATCGACTTCCACAAAATTTCCCCAGTTCTTGCCGCCGTAGGAAATATCGAATCCCGCTGTAGCCGAACCGAACGCGCCATACGAGCTGCTGATGCTTCCGGTCGGCCTGGTCACTCCCTGCCCGGAGCGCGTAGTAGCCACAATCACCAGGCTCGTCTTGCCGCCATACTCCGCCGGGGGCGCACCGCTGATCACTTCGATCGACTGAATCGAATTGGAAGGAATCTGATTGGAAAACACCTTGCTCTGCTGGTCGGTAATCGACTGTCCGTCCACCGAAAAAGAATTCGAAGCGTGGTCGCCCAGTCCGTGGAAAAGGCCATTCGAGTCGGCCGATACGCCGGGAGTGGTCGCCGTAACCAGAGAGCTAAGCCCGGAAGACTCGCTCTCCATGGGAACTTTAACAAACAGATCGCGGTCCACATCCGTATGAAAGGTCGGGTCAGTGTCTACCAGGTCGCCGCTTGCCTCGACTGTAACGGTCGAGTCGGCGGTAGCAACCTGCAGTGCCACCTTAAGGGTGGTCCCGACAACCGAATGAATATCGACCGCCTTCCGCTGGGGAGCAAAACCATTGGCCGAGACAGCGAGCTGATAGCTATTAAAAGTGACGTTGGAAAACTCGAACTGCCCAAGCGCGTCGCTCTGCACAGTGCGATCGACGCCGCTGCTCTGGTTGGAGAGATGAACGGTTGCATTTGGAATCACCGCGCCCGACGGGTCGGTAACCGTGCCGCGAATAGCGCCGGCATTACCGCCCTGGCCCGGCGAGTGAACAGTCGCGAGCGCTAAAACTACAATTGGAACAAATCTAAAAATCGTGCCGCGAGTGAACGGCATAAGGTGCCTCCCAATGATGGCTGTATGATGCGAAAATAAGGCCGCGGGGGAAATCGCGGAGTCCTTTTGCGCTGGGTGGGCGTCTGTCCGTCGCTGGCTCAGCCTGTAAGGATGCGTCGCGGCTTCGTTCAGAAAACGGAACGAATCGCAATGAAAAGGCTGAAAAAACGGTCGGAAACTAGCCCTGGAAGCCGTCTGGAGGGGGGCGTGTAAAAAGCTGCGGGTGCCAGTAGCGGGTGACCGCACGGGCTTCAAAAACTGGAGCGGGACTCTCGATCTGGACCAGCACCACGACCGCTGCGGTCACCGCGACCGGCGCTGCCGTGTGCATCACAATGCAGAGTGGGCAATGGTCTGCGTCGGAATCCACCTGGTGTACGTGGACAACCTGCACCACCGCCATAAGCGCCAACAGGACAAGACACACCAGCGTGACAACCCGCAAGGCACCTGGCTTTGCGCGGCCATTCCCGCTTAAAAATGTCTGAAATCCTGTCAATCCACCGTCCCTGCTTTAAGAATACACAGAATTAGATGGGTGTGGCGCTGAAATGGTTACGTTGTGGGCGAGTCTTTTAACTGTTAAGATAGCCCAACCCTCCCCGGCTTCGCCCGTCTAACCCTCATTGATCTACACTTGGAGCGACAGCCGCACGCTCAGTCTATGACGCCAATTCTTTATTTCCGGCGCTTGCTCACAGGATCTCTGGCGATCCTGCTGCTGGCTGCCTCGACCGCGTTCGTTCATGCCCAGAAAACCTTGCCGTTAAAGCCAGAAGTCCCCGGCACGCAAGCCAACCACCGCCTCATCCTCAAAGACGGAACCTATCAACTGGTTCGGAAATATGAGGTTGTGGGTGATCGCGTGCGGTACATCTCCATTGAACGCAGCGGCGAATGGGAGGAGCTGCCGGAAAATCTGGTGGACTGGGACGCCACGCGCAAGTGGGAACGCGACCACGCCACGCAGATTGAAGCTGCTTCCCCAGCCATGAAAGAAGCCGCCGACATAGACAAGGAAGAAGCCGCGGAGCGCAACGAAGCCCTCTCACGCCGGCCCGAAGTGGCTAAAGGACTTGAGCTGCCCGACGAAGACGGCGTCTTTGGCCTGGACACCTTTCAGGACACACCCGAGCTCGTTGAAATGCTCCCCGCCGAGCTGAATGCAAATACCAAATCCAAACACGGCCTGAATACGCTGAACCCCATGGCCGGGTCCAAAGCCAGCCTGGAACTCGACGGAGCGCACGCCAAGGTGCACTTCCATGTGAACGATCCCGCGATTTACCTCTCGCTCAACGCACGGGACGATGCGGAGCAGGTTGTCTCCCACGCCATGACGGTGAATACCGGGGGCGCCAAAGATGTCGCCAGCCGCAAACACGGAGCACATTCCGCCTCTTCGGGATTCGCCATAGTCCGTGTGGACGAGCGCCGGGCCATCCGCGTCGTCGGCGCCATCCACATGAGTCCCGCCGGCGCCGTCACACAGGACGAAGACGTGATCCCGACCAAAATCGAGGTACTGCCGGGCAAACACTGGCTCAAGATCACTCCCACACAGCAACTGACAATCGGCGAATATGCAGTAGTGGAGATTCTTTCCGCTTCAGACATCAACCAGTCTGTCTGGGATTTTCGCGTTGATCCGCAGTTGGGCGACAATCCCGCGTCGCTGGGACCGATATACAAGTAGACTTGGGGAGAGGCATCATGCAGATGTACAACCCCTCACACCCCGGAAGACTCCTCGCTTATTACCTTCAGGGCAGGTCTGTGACCGATGTCGCACGACATCTCGGCGTCACCCGGCCCGCGCTTTCACGGGTGCTGAACGGCAAAGCCGGGGTTTCGGCGGATATGGCCCTGCGTATTTCGGAAGCCTTCAACACGGACCCGGATTTTTGGCTTCGTCTTCAGGCGCAACGCGACCTTTGGGTTGCATCGCAAAAGAAACGTGCCAAAGTGAAGCCCCTGACCGAGACTGCAGCAGCCTAGCGCTTCCCTAAAGCGCGTCCGACAACTTCGCCTTTGCGAACCGCTGCCTCCGCTTCTCCCATTCGTCGGAGTTGAAGAAGCGAGGCCCCACCTCAATCAGGCGCGGAATCATATTGAAGACCGCAATCCTGCTCCATGGCCGCCCGTTGCGCTGCCGGAAGCCCTTCTCATTCAGGTCGCTCACAATGGCCGAGTAGGTGAAGTCCTGCACCAGCAACTCCATCATCAGCATTAGCGCCTGGTGCTCACGGGGATGAACTTCCAGCCGCCGGCAATCATCGGAAACGCGCAGACCGTAAGGGATGTCTTCATCGAATCCACCCTCGGGAGGGGTTTCCGAGTCGGGCAACTCGCGCCGCCACTCGATGGAGACCATTTGCCAGCCCGCCGCCGTCCGTTGCTGGATGACGTCAGGGCTGAAAGGACCGGAAACCACATCGCGAACCCGTTCAAAATACGCCATGCCACACCTCCAAAAGTCGTGCTGATCACCTGTTTCAAGCAATTAGATTACCAAAAACATCGCGCCGTGCGCGGCTCTCAAACAATTCACCGGCAACGCGATAACTAAAACTCCAGAGCTCCTCCCGATACCGGCAGATGTTCGGTTTCGCAAACCCGTGTTCGCAGTTGAACAACGCCAGAGAATCTCAACCGTTCGGGCTCACTCGCTGCGCTTCGCCGTCCAAACGCCATCGGAACGTCCTTCGACGCGCATCCGCCCTTTGGCCGAATCGCCGTCAATCCAACCTGTCAGGAGCGTGTTCACCGGCCCCGGAGCGCCTATCCCCGCTTCCTTCGGCCACTCACACGGGAACGAAATTTCCACATAGCCGTTCCGCCAAGTACCCGTAATTGCGCGGCCCTGTCCAAGCGGACCGGACCATGTCCCGCTAACTTTGCTGCCATCGCGGTGCAATTCCATGGTCGCGTCCAATGGCCCTGTATCGCCCGCATAATGCATCTGCCATTTGCCGGCGGAGTCGGATCCGTTTTTCAGGTTCTGCGCGGCCGAAGGCGTAATCGAGACATTGGCGAAATACGCCTCCTCGCCGCTATAACCCCACAGTCCAATTGCGCCGTGCAAGTCCTCGCCTTTCAGGCCATCCACCACCAGGGTAGGCTTGGCCGATCCGTTCAGATAGAGCTTTGCGGCGCGGCCGGCGACCTCGATCCGCACCTTGGTCCAGGTTTCCATCGCCAGCTCCGCATGTGATTCATAGACCCACGGCCATTGCCGGCGGAGAATGTACCAGTCGAAGTCCGGCTCTGAAACGTACTGGACGGCGTGGTTCCGCATGGCCTGGTCCGCGGCTTCCGAGTTCCCCGGCCTCAGGTAGAACAACTCGTAATGCGATGCATCGGGGCGGACGCGAAAAGCAATCCCCACAAAGCCCGGAAACCGGACACCCGGCGGAACTGTCGCTTTCAGAGCAATCTCCGCCTCGATTGTTCCATCCTGGAAATCCGTCCCCGGCAGCAGCACCAGGCCGGCTCCCTTTTCGTCGCCGGCCGTGACCCGGACGCAATTGCGCCCCAGGTAATTCACCGCTTCAATCTTCGTTCCGGGCGCGGACAGCCCAGCCGCGCTCTGAAGAGGAAAACTCTGCACCCCGGTCGGTGATTGCGTATATAAACTGCCCGCCGTCACCAGGGCTATCGCACTCAAACTCGTCCAATGCGTTTGCATGAGAAGTCCCTTTCTTGCAAAGGGGAAGACGCTCAACCATTCAGAAGCAGCAATTCGATTGCCACCAACAGGTATAGTGCGAGCCAGCCAAATAGCTCAAGAATAATGCATTCCCAGGGGGGCGAAACGCGTTGCCCGTTGACTCGCTGTCCACTTTCGCAATTCCCTGTTCAGTTCCGGACAGAAGAAAATCGCCTGCTGCCAATTACGGATGGCGCGCGATGGCAATGATACTGACGACAGAAGTTCGCCTCTTTCCCCTGATTTCGTCAGGGCCGTAACACCAGAAGACTCGGTAAGCACCAGGGGTATTCTGGGTTCCATAAATGAAAATTTCCGTATCTATATCCCTTTTTCTATTCATTTGTGCATTTGGCAAATGACCCGAGGCAGACACTCTTCCCTTCGGCCACCTCTCGCAGTCCCTTCTTGACGCTGGCCAACGCTTCGGGGTTTTCGTAAAGCCACATTTCGGAGGTGGAACACCCCGCTTTTTGATGATTTAGCCTGAGCACAAGCAGACGATGCGTGCTCAATATCATTTCCGAAATTCCGCTAATGGACTCTGCGCGTGGGATGTGCGCAGGCTAGTCGAGCTTTCGAGTGGTCTCATTCGTGAGCGCGTCCCCCTGTCGGCAATCGCAGAACTCGATGAACCATATTGGACAGGCGGCCCCGACCAGCGAATGAGTTGCCGTGAAGTAGTCGAACACGCACGCCTGATGCTCGATTCCGATCTTGCTTTTCCAGTCATTCTGTCCAGTGATGGCCGCGTGATGGATGGAATGCACCGCATCTGCAAGGCCCTGCTGGAAGGGTGTGAGGAGATCGAGGCGGTGCGCTTTGTCCAGGACCCGGAGCCCGATTACGTTGGAGTTCAACCCGACGACCTGCCGTATCGAGATCGGTAAGGGAGGGTTTTTGCTAACTTTTGCAGTAATTCGCACTCCAATGTTCGCCACTTAATTTGGAGAAACAGCCCCTCGGCCTGGAGGAATTATGCATGTGCGCCTGACGCGATCCGTCGTTTTTGTTGCTCTCTCGATCTGTTTCGCAATGGCGGTCTGTGGCCAGCAACGGAGTTCGGCGGCTAAGGGTGTAAACACTCTCGTCGCCCCAGTCCCTACTCCTCTTCTCAATGGGAAACGGGCTTTTATTTCCTACGAACAAGGCGACGTGACCGCATTCCCGTCCGCCTACAGTGGAGGCCCGGAGCGCGCATACAGCGAATTCTTCGCGCAAATGAAAACGTGGGGACGATTTGAGCTGGTGCTGGATCCAAGCGACGCCGATGTGGTGTTTGCGGTCCGTTTTGTCGATTCGCCTGGACTCTCGGTGCCACAAATCAGGGTGGGCATCTCAGACGCCAAGACCCATGTCGCACTTTGGGGATTTGTCGAGCAGGTCGATCCCGCATTCTTCAAGAAGCATCGCGACGCCAGCTTCTCTGAATCGGTCCAGTTGCTGGTTGTGGATGTGCAGCAACTCGTGACGCCCGCCGCAACGCCAATCGCCGTGAAATCCGGCGCGAAGACCCGCCTTTCAGACCAAGGACGATAGGGTCTGCTGCCTGAGTGTTTACGTTGCGCCGCCTACTCCCGCACGTTGATGCCCAGCGCCTTCATCTTGCGATAGAGATGGCTGCGCTCAAGCCCCAGCAACTCCGCCGCATGACTCACGTTGTTGCGCGCTTCTTCAATCTTCTTGAGAATGTATTCTCGCTCGTACGCATCGCGCGCCTGCTGCAGCGATGAAAACTCCTCTGTCGACCGCGTGCCCGCCTTGTGCGTCAACGGCGGCAGATGCTTGCGCTCGATGCGCAGCACACGAGGATTCAGAATCATCACGCGCTCGAGCACGTTCTTCAACTCGCGCACGTTGCCGGGCCAGTGGTAGGCGGCCAGCGTGGTAAGTGCATCTTCACCAATCTCCATGCGTGGACGCCCATACTGCCGTCCAAACTCGGCCAGAAACTCCTTCGCCAGTGGCGGAATATCCTGCTTGCGTTCGCGCAGCGGCGGCACTCCAAACGGAACCACATTGAGCCGGTAAAAAAGATCCTCGCGAAAATTACCCTTGGCGATCTCCTCTTCAAGATCTTTATTTGTTGCCGCGATCAGGCGCACATCCACTCGCAGCGGCTGCGTTCCTCCCACCGGCGTGAACAGCTGGTCATCAAGGGCGGAGAGTACCTTGGCCTGAGTCTTCAAGCTCATATCGCCCACTTCGTCCAGAAACAGCGTTCCTCCGTCGGCGCGTTCCAGCGTGCCGCGCTGCTCCACAGGTCCCCCCGGCTGCGCCCCGTGCCGATAGCCGAAAAGCTCTGCCTCAATGTGCGCTTCGGGAATGGCCGCGCAGTTCAGTTCCACAAACACGCTGTCCCGCCGCAGGCTTTCGGCATGAATGGCGCGCGCAATGAGTTCCTTGCCAGTGCCTGACTCACCGTAAATCAACACCCTGCCGTTGGTGGGCGCCATCAGGCGGATCTGCTGCCGAAGCGCTTTCACCGGCACACTCTCGCCGGTCAAAACCGAGCCAAGGTTGAACTGCCGCTTGAACTCCAGGTTCTCCGTCCGCAGGCGACGGGCCTCTACAGCATTTTTCAAGACGATCAGCGTGCGGTCCAGCGATAAGGGCTTCTCAAGAAAATCGTAAGCCCCAAGTTTGGTGGCCTTAACCGCAGTCTCAATGGTTCCGTGGCCGCTGATGATGACCACTTCAGGACGCATCTCGACAGCCAGCTGATGCATCTCCCCCAATACATCGAGCCCATCGCGGTCCGGCAGCCAGATGTCCAGCAGGACCACGTCGTACGGCGCGTCCTGCAACAGAACAAGTGCCTCGGAAGCGGTGGCCGCCGTGGCTACGCCGTAGCCCTCTTCGCGCAGAATCTCTTCAAGGGAATTGCGAATCTCAGCTTCGTCATCCACCACCAGGACATGATTCATGACGGCAGGCCTTTGGCGACTGTTTCAGAAGCCCCTTCAAGAACGGACTGCCCCGCACCATTCGGCTCCATCAAAGGCAAGCGCAACAGAAAACGCGCTCCCTTGGGGCTATTCGACTCAGCACGCAAGCTTCCTCCGTGCTCCTGCACGATCTTGGCCGCTATCGAAAGACCCAGCCCTGTGCCCCGGCTCTTGGTGGAATAGAAAGGCAGGAACAGGCGCTCCCTTATTTCATCCGTCAGCCCATGACCGGTATCGGAAACCACAAGCTCGACTGAGCCGCCGTCTTCGCTGAGAGAACTGTGAATTCCCAGCACGCGCAACAGGCTGCCCTGCATGGCCTCGGCCGCATTGTCGATCAGGTTGGCCAACGCGCGGCGAATGCTCTCCGGATCGGCTACCACCTCAGGCAAGCCCGGCTCCAGATCCCACTGCACTGTAATGCCATCGAGCCTGCCGGCAAACAGCGCCAGTGCCTCTTCGGCCACGCGGTTCAAATCGCACGACCGTGGCTGCGGCGCGGGAAACTGTGCCAGCGCCGAGAACTGGTCGACCAGCGTCCGCAACGTCCCCACGCAGCCCAGAATCACTTCGCTGCACTTGCGAATCACCTGCCAGGAATCCGGCTGGCCGCGTTCCACGTGACGGCCGATGCGCTCCGCCGAAAGCGCGATAGGCGTGAGCGGATTCTTGATCTCGTGCGCCACGCGCTGCGCCACTTCCTTCCACGCCAGTTGCCGCTGAGCCCGCAACAACTCGGTCATGTCTTCAACCACCAGGACTGTGCCTTGCTTGCCGTGCGCCAGTTCAAGCCGCGCGCTGGTCACCCCAAGATGGATGATGCGGCCACGCGCATGCGTCTCAATCTCCGTGGACGCCGCGCCCATGCGCAGACCCCGGCGGATCACATTCGCAAGATCTTCCCAACACTCAGCCGGAAACAGCGCCTCAATTCTTTCTCCCGCAAGGCTCGTATCTTCACGCCGCCCCATCAATCCCGCAAAGGCGCGGTTCGACTGCAGCACCATTCCCGATCCATCCAGCGTCACCACGCCGCTGGGAATCGTCTCCACAATCGTCTCCAGTTCCCTGCGCCGCTCTTCGATAGCTAGATTGGCCCCGGTGAGTTGCGCCGACGAGCTCTCCGCAAGAAAGCGGCTCGTCTCCAGATCGGCCGCCATGTGGTTGAATGCGCGGACAAGGTCACCCATCTCCCCCGTGGCTGAAACTGCCACACGGTGGTCGTACTTGCCGTCTGCGATCTCGTCCATGGCATCGGCCAGCGCCTCCACCGGCCGGGTAATCTGTTTGGACAGAAAAAGCGCCAGCCATACGCTGGAAAAGAAGATGAACACGGTGATTACCAGCAGAAGCAGGATGAAGAACCTGCGCAGGCTATTGCGCGAGCGGAACAATTGCCAATATTCGTCCGCACCGGCGCGGATGCGCGTCACCGTCTGGCTCAGTCCCTTCGGCATCTTCAGCGCCACGACCACCACTTTCCCTGACGCAGTCGCAGCCATGCCCAGCGCGTACTCCTGCGCCCCCACTCTGAAGATTGCTTCATCGCCTCTTTGCGCGGCGGAGAGCAGGTTGGCTGAGAACAACCCGTGCAGCGGCACCGCGGCGCCCAGATTGCCCTCTTCGTTCTTCTCCGGCAGCCACGGGAGCAGGCTTGCCTGGGTTGACTCCGGAGGCGCTTGAAAACCTGCCGTCCTATGCAGGTCCTTGCCGTAAACAACGGCAAACCCCCCGTCCAGCGTGATACGGTGCGTTCCCAACTCGTCCTGCAAAGCAGGCAGGTCCTTGTCCAGAGCACCGGATGCCGCAATTGACTCCGCTTCGACCCGCGCATTGTCCGTCACATATTGCGCCAGTTCCAGCACCACCCGCGTCGAATCTTCGCGCAACTCCGACGTGTTCGGAGAAAACCACCGGTCGATGGATCGGTTCATCAGGTTGAAGCTGAACAGAAACATGCAGACCGCAGGAGTCAGCGCAATCAACACCGCCCCCAGCACCATCCGCGTCCGCAACCGCGCTCCCAGTGCGCTGCTCGTCTGGCCCACATAGAGCTTGAGAATGTTCCGCAGCAGCAGCATCAGCAACAACAGCAGCAGCAGGAACACCAGCACCGTGAGCCCGGTAAACGCCAGCGTTTCTCCCGAGGTTTCCGGATTCAGGAAGCCCACGCCGGACGTATTGAACCAATTCAGCGAGCCCAGCAAAGCGAAGAACAGCACCACTCCGCCCGCAAGCAGAGATACCGATCGCCGCCGTGGATCGCTCCAGAAGGACATGCGCCGATTATAGTGCGATTCAGGCCGCTCCCGCCGCTATCCCATTGCGTCCAAAGAAATCGCTGTTTATGGAAAGGTAACTTCCGGTTGGGCGACTGCCGGTTGGGCGACCAACCGCCCGAAACCCGGCTAACGCTATCTGCAGAGCGGCTTGGCCAGCCTGAACGGTGGAGAGGCGCAAGTCCCGGAAAGTTATCGAGACGCCAATTCATAAGGGTTAATGAGAACTATTGGAAATTATTAATTAGCGCATTGCTTCAATTCTGATTTAGGATGCACGGAAAGTCGGATCGGCTCCCCGCGTGCGATCGCCTTGAACCACACTTCATTCAAAGGTCATCTATCACCCGACACCATCCAAATCCCCGGCAGTCGTTCGGCTTGATTCAACAGGAAAAGAAAAGAGGTCTGTGTGCGAAACGCAACCAGGATTTTTGTGTCCATCGGCGAAACGGTGCGCTCAGTCTTGACCGCATCGCTCATCTTGATGCCCATCTGTATCGGGTCCGCCGAACCCGCCGCCGCGCAGGCAAATGAAAATTCAACTGCAGTGGTTGCCCCGGTAATCCCGCAACAAGTGCGCTACGCCGGTAAGTTAGCCACTCGCACTGGTGAGACTGTGGAAGCCGAGTTCCGTATCTACGCCGCTGCCGAAGGTGGCGATCCGCTGTGGACGGAGACGCAACGAGTAGCCGTAGGCGAAGACGGCTCCTACTCCGTGCTTCTGGGCAGCGCCAGCCCAGCCGGGCTGCCCCAGACGGTCTTTGCCGGTGGTGCGGCGCGCTGGCTGGGAGTGAGCATTGAGCGATCCGCGGAGCAGGAGCGCGTGCTGCTTTCCAGCGTTCCCTATGCGATGAAATCAGCCGACTCCGAATCGCTCGCAGGTCACGCCGCTTCCGATTTTGTGACCCAGAATCAACTGGCGCAGTTGGCCCAGTCCGCGCAGGCCGGCATCGCGGCTCCAGCGATTACTCCGTTCGATGTGACGGGCTCGGGCACCGGCGGCACCGTTCCGTTGTGGATCGGGGCAAACACGCAGGGCATCTCGGAAATCACACAAGTCGGTTCGGATATCGGCATCAA
>JBELAI010000146.1:0-14028 GCA_049508975.1 Occallatibacter sp.
TGCCTGGTTGAAGTCTTCGATTGGGTTTCGACCGCTAGGGCTGACGAACCTGATTCTGTTTGAGGTGCTACAAGGCGAGCGGGACGAGCGCAGGCTTGGCAAAACTTTGGATCACCTTGCGTCTCTTCCTGTCTTCGATCTTCCTGGAGCCGAGGTTGCCATTGCTTCCGCAAGAAACTACCGTTTTTTGCGCAATCGGGGGATAACAGTGAGCGCCACGATCGATTGCCTCATCGCGACATTCTGCATTCTGGAGGGTTATCGCCTTCTCCATCGCGACCACGATTTCGACTCGTTTGAGGAACATCTCGGATTGAAAGTTGTGAAGGTCTGAACTCATACCTGACCAGACCCTCCCCCGAGAAACTAAACTCTTCTTGAGGCCCCATTGCTTATTGATTCCCATGCACACCTGGACAGCGAACGCTACTCCGAAGACCGCCCAGCCATGCTGACACGCGCCTGGGAGGCCGACGTCAGGATTGTGCTGGCCATTGGCATTGGCGAGCACGCTGCCGGTATGGACGGGGCGCTGGCTCTCTGCCGCGAGTTTAACCCGCAGTCTGCCCAGGGCACGAAATTCCCCAGGCTTTATGCAAGCGCCGGGGTCTATCCGCACAATACGACTGAAGCGGACGACACAGTACTGAGCAAGCTCGAAAGCCTGCTGGCTGAGCCGGAAGTGATTGCCTGCGGAGAGATTGGGCTTGATTACTACCACGAAGGCGCCGCACACGAAATCCAGCGCCTGGGCCTGATTCGCCAGCTGGAGATTGCCGCCGCGCGCAAGCGGCCAATCTTGATTCATTGCCGGGGGACTTACGAATCTAGTGACGCCTGGGACGACCTTTTGCTGGTTTTGGAGGAGCATTGGCGGCCCACCGGACTGGGCGGCGTGATGCACTGTTTTGGCGCCGGATGGGAACAGGCGCGGCGCTCTCTCGACTTGGGATTCCTGATTTCTTTCGCTGGAAACCTCACCTATCCGAAGGCGCAACCGCTCCGCGATGTAGCGGCCATGCTCCCCCTGGACGGCATTCTGGTGGAGACGGACGCTCCGTGGCTGGCTCCGGCTCCGGATCGAGGGAAGCGGAATGAGCCGGCGTGGGTGACCCGCACTGCCCACACCTTGGCCGGTTTGCTGGGAGTTCCCGACGAAGAAATTGCTTCCGCGACCATGAAAAACTTCTTCAGGCTGTTTCGCCTAGGGCCAGACGTGGGAAACTGATACAGGGCATTGGCATTGCATGCAGGCATTGCATGCAGCAGCCTTTCCCGGTTTGAGGACAGAAAGACATGGCACAGGAGAATTCGTTCGATATCGTCAGCAAAGTGGACATGCAGGAGGTCCGCAATGCAATTGACCAGGCGCTGAAGGAGGTTCGCCAGCGCTTCGACCTGAAGGATTCGCGTTCGGAGATCACCCTGGCGGAGGCCGACAAAGAGATTCTGCTCGCGTCGGACGGTGAGTACCACCTGGAGGCGGTCAAGGAGATTCTTGGACAGAAACTCGTGAAACGTGGAGTATCGCTGAAGAATCTCACATATGAGAAGGTAGAAGAAGCGACGGGCAAGAGCGTGCGGCAGAAGATCAAGTTGCAGGTCGGGATCCCGATCGAAAAAGCTAAGGAGATCGTCCGACTGGTCAAAGATTCAAAAAAGAAAGCCCAGGCCAGCATCCAAGGCGATACAGTCAGAATATCCAGTAAGGACCGCGACGAGTTGCAGGGCATCATTGCTTTATTGCGGGGTAAGGATCTGGGCGTGGATTTGCAGTTTACGAACTATCGCACTAACTGAGCACCACCTGCAGTGGGGCGGACTTTCCCTGAGCCAATAGCCGCCCATAGCAGCCGCACTGTAGGATAAGGCACGGGTACCGGAGAGCATTGAGCACACTAGCGATAGCAACGGCGGGAGAATTTTTCGATTTGCTGCGGGATGACCTCGTGGCGATCGAACAGGAATTGGGCCGCGATGCCGCCTCCACCGTAAGCACCATCACGGAGATCGCCGAATATCTGCGTGAAGGCGGGGGCAAGCGCATCCGGCCATCGCTGCTGCTGCTTTCCGCCCATATGCTGGGCTATTCGGGGCACGGGTCAATCCGGCTGGGCGCAGTGGTTGAAATGGTACACACCGCGACCCTGGTGCATGACGACATTATTGACGGCGCCGATACCAGGCGCGGGCGGCCTTCTGCAAACACCACCTGGGGCAACGAGAAATGCGTACTGGCCGGGGACTGGCTTTATATGCAGGCCTTCAAAGTGGCCCTGGAAGAGAAAAACCTGCGGGTACTGGAACTGCTGATCGGTCTTACGCAGCAAATGGTCGAAGGGGAGCTGCTGCAGATTCAGAAGCTGGGCAAAGCCGTCTCCGAGGCTGAGTATTACGACCTGATCTTTCGCAAAACGGCTTGCCTTTTCGCTGTTTCGATGCGGCTGGGCGCAGTGCTGGCCGGTGCCAGTGAAGCCGATGAAACCAGGCTTGGCGCATACGGCCGGGCAGTCGGCCTGGCTTTTCAGATAGTGGACGATGTGCTCGACCTGACCGCGACGGAGGAAGTTCTCGGCAAACCGGTGGCCAGCGACCTGCGTGAAGGCAAAGCGACGCTGTCCGTGATCCACTCGTTCGACCACGGGACAGCAGCTGACAGGCAGACCATCCAGCGCGTATTGGACGACCGGAGTTTCGAAAACATAAGCCGGCAGCAGATCAGGGATATCCTGATCCGCAACGGGTCGGTGGAATATGCCATGTCCGTCGCCGACCGCTACGCCGAGCAGAGCCGCAAGGCCTTGGCGCCGCTGCCTGATTCCGAATTCAAGCGCGCGCTGCTTTGGGTGCCTGACTTCGTAGTGGCACGGGACAAGTAGGACGCTGGCATGGAAACCGACGATCCCCCTATCTGGGCCCAGGTCGACAAGTACTTTGGCGACCTGCTTGTACACGCTGACAACACCCTGGATGACGCCCTGCTGGCCAATGAGCAAGCGGGACTTCCCCAGATTGACGTGACGAAACTCCAAGGGAAGTTTCTCGAGTTTCTGGTGCGCATCTCCGGGGCGCGATGCATTTTGGAAATCGGAACACTGGGCGGCTATAGCACCATCTGGCTGGCTCGAGCGCTGCCGGGCGACGGGCGCATTGTTTCGCTGGAGCTTGACCCGCACCATGCGGAGGTTGCTCGCACAAACCTGGAGAATGCCGGTGTTCTGGATTCGGTAGATCTGATCATCGGGCCGGCGCTTGAGACGCTTCCTACGCTGAAAAACTCGGCCGCCGCTCCCTTTGACCTGATCTTTATTGACGCCGACAAACAGGGCTACCCGGAGTATCTGCGCTGGGCGTTGAGACTTTCACGTCCTGGAACGGTGATTGTTGCCGACAATGTGGTGCGCGAGGGAAGGGTCGTTGATCCGGAATGCGACGATCCGAATGTGCTGGGTGTTCGCCGGTTTACAGAGATGCTGGCTGCAGAGCCTCGCTTGAGTTCAACTGTGTTGCAGACGGTTGGGACGAAGGGCTATGACGGTTTTGCACTGGCGGTTGTGCTGCGGTAATCGAGCAGCGATCTAAGACGCCCGATCGGCTTGTATTGACATCATGGCGCGGAGGGCCGCCTCGTGCTCGGGCGGCAGCGGCTTCTTATTGAGTTGGTCGTCACACACGACGTGGACGGTTTCGCCCTCGGCAAGGAGCTTTGGCTCTTCGCCGTCGTGGCCTTTGCGGAGAATCCTGTAGGCGAACTTCAGGACAGAGCGGCGCAGCAGCGAGGGACGGGTCTCAATCAGGATCTGATCGTCGTAACGGGCGGGCGACTTGTAGCGGCAAGTGGCTTCGACCACGGGCAGAATGCACTGGTGGTCCTTCTCCAACTGGCTGTAAGCAAGCCCCAGGGAGCGCAGCAATTCTACGCGCCCAATCTCAAACCACACCAGATAGTTGGCATAGTAGACAATACCCATCTGGTCGGTTTCGGCGTAACGAACGCGGACTTCGGTGGTGACTGACATAGGGAATCGGGAATAGGGAATAGGGATCAGGGATCAGGCAAAAACTGAGAATATGATGCAACGACTATTCCCTACTCCCTAATCCCTACCCCCTGCTTCTACGGCTTCAGATGGGTGAAGAATGGGAGCTTCGTTACGTCGTTGAAAATGACGAACGCGAAGAAGGCGACAAGCACCACGAAGGCTGCCTGGTAGATGCGCTCCTTGACGTTGATGCCGATATCGCGACGCATAACGCTCTCAATCAGGAGAAGGAGAATCAAACCGCCGTCGAGGATTGGAAACGGCAGGAGGTTCAGGATTCCCAGGTTGAGGCTGATCTCAGAGGCCAGGCCCAGCTTGGGAAGCCATCCCTTGGTCTCGGCGGCGTTCCCGGCCATACGGGCGATTCCTACGGGTCCCGACAACTCCGATACGGAAACCTTGTGGGTGAAGATGCGACCGAGCACTTCGACGATGAGCGTGGAGCCCCCGACACAGAACTTGGCCGATTTGATGGTTGCCGCCTTCAGCGGCAGCGGCGAAGGTCCGAACGGAGGGAGAACCCAGGCAAAGCCCAGCTTCCATTCCGTATCCTGCTTGGCGGGGTAGACGACCATGGGCGGCAGAACCGCGCCATTGCGCATTACGGTCAGGGTGATTGGCTTGCCAGCGCCGGTCTGCATGTAAGACAGCAGAGCCTCCACGGTATGAAACGCGTGGCCGTCGACGGCCTGGATCGCATCCCCTGCCTGGAGTCCAGCCTTGTCCGCAGGCTTTCCTGCAACGACCTCTTGGACGAGAATGGGGCCGGAGACAAATTGTGGAATCATTCCGGAATCGCTGACATCGAAATCCTTGCCCCTCACCATGGGGGGTACATGCAAGGAAAACGACGCTGTTTGGCCGCCACGATCGACTGTAACCGGCACTACCTGATCCATGTTCAACTGGGCGCGCTGGTTGACCTGTTCCCAATCGGGATTATCGACAGTGTCGAAGTGGCGGATGATGTCGCCAGTTTGAAAACCAGCCTGTGCCGCCGGGGAACCAGGAACGACCCACTCCACCGTGGTTGTAGTAACTTCCTGTTTGGTGACTTCGTTGATCCAGCCGTAGTAGAAGACCATGATGACAAAGGCCAGGATGAAGTTGGCCACGGGTCCAGCGACGCCGATCAGCATGCGTTGCCAACGCGGATGGGAGGTGAACGAGCCAGGGTCTTGAGCCAGATCAGTCAAGGGTTCGTCGGCGCCGACAGCATCCCGACCCGAGATCTTCTCTGCAAGTTGTTGAACCACAGGAGTGCCTGGGGTGGAGCCGCTGACTCCGTCAGGCGTTTCGCCCGTCATCTTGACGTAGCCGCCGAGGGGAAGGATGCAGACTTTGTAGTCGGTGTCGCCGTACTTGATCCCGAAGAGGCGGGGTCCAAAACCGACGGAAAAGGACTCAACGCGCACGCCGCAAAGCTTGGCGACAGCAAAATGGCCAAACTCATGGACCACTACCATTACGCCGACGAGGACGATGAATGCAACGATTGCGACTAGAACTTCATGCATAAATGTGCAGTTTTCCTTCGAACTTAACGATCATGGCGTGCGGGCTGCCTCTTTCAGGGGCCTCGACCCACTTTGTGGGTACCCCCTCTTCTGCTCCCTCCGACGCCTTTTAGACACTAAACCAGTAATTCCCGAGCCGTTTGACGCGCTACCCGGTCTGTGGCGAGCACCTCCGCAATCGTGGCGGGATGCGCCTCCGGGGTGGCGGCGAGTACTTTTTCAATTGTACGCGGGATTCCCATAAAGGAGATGCGGCGATCCAGAAAGGCTTCCACGGCGATCTCGTCCGCGGCGTTCAAGGCGATGCAGTGGGCGCCACCCTTTCCCGCCGCTTCATAGGCCAGGCGCAGGCAGGGAAAGCGCTCGAAATCGGGCTCTTCGAAGTCCAGATGACGAAGCGCGGACAGGTCGAAGGTCAGAGACGACGCGGGACGCTCGGGCCAGGCAAGCGCGTAGAGGATGGGCAGGCGCATGTCGGTTACGGAGATCTGCGCGAGAATGGAGCCGTCTACGTACTCGACCAGCGAATGGACGGTGGATTGGGGATGCACGGTGACCCGAACTTGGGCAGGCGGCACGTCGAACAGGCGACAGGCTTCGATGATCTCCAATCCTTTGTTGAGCATGGTGGCGGAGTCGACGGTGATGCGGCGGCCCATCACCCAGGTGGGATGCTTTAGGGCCTGTTCGGGGGTGATGTGCTCGAACTGATCGAGAGGTGTCTGGCGGAAGGGGCCACCCGAGGCAGTGAGCCAGATGGTCTTCACTTCATTGTGAGCGCCTACACGCATGCACTGATGGACGGCGTTATGTTCGCTATCGATGGGGAGGATGGGGACTTGGCGCTCACGGGCGGCGGTGGTGAGGATTTCGCCGGCGGCGACCATGCATTCCTTGTTGGCGAGACCGACGGGCTTACCGGCGAGGATGGCGGCGTGGGTGGCTTCAAGGCCGGCTACGCCAACGATGGCGGAGACTACGAAGTCGGCTTCCGGCATGGTGGCGCAGGATACTGTGCCTTGGGTGCCGTGGACGACCTGTACGGCGGTGACGCCGGCGGCCTCGAGTCGCTGGTTGAGGGCTCCTGCAAGCTCTTCCGTGGCCAGAGAAACAAGACTTGGGCGCCAGCGGAGGGCCTGTTTGAATGCCTCGTCCACGTTGTGGCCGGCGGCGAGAGAGGCTACCTGGTATCGGTCGGGGAATTGCTCGACGATGGAGAGGGTGCTTTGGCCGATGGAGCCGGTTGATCCGAGAATGGCTAGGCGTTTCAAGAGGGTCTTCTTAAGTTTACGTGATTAGGTTGGGGTGTTGTGGGCTGAAAGGATGCCCCTTTTCGATTGCCGGTCTATGGCAATGGGGGGGACGTAACTCCTTTGTTTTTGATAATACTGAAAATGGAATACATGTAACTCCTTTATATTTGCCTGCAATATGAGATAAAATCGACGTAACTTATTTATTTTCAATAGATTATGGATTTTTCCGGAAAAGGGGTGATTTGTTCTGGGTTGAATCGAGGATTTTTTGAGTGGTCTTTTGACCCTGTATTTCGATTGTGCGCTCGCAAGGGGAAATGAATTGCAAATGTTTGAATGATTTTGATGGAGGGCGGCCTCACATCCAAGGCTGCTTGAACACGTAGAGTCGGTAACTGTCGACATCCACTTCCTCCCAATTTCCATAGTACGGCGGATCGGGCATGGCGAGACCAAATGCGATACCCGACCTTTTTTCAACAAACACTCGATTAAAAGCCTTAAAAACATCACGGCCATCCGGCGGAAGTTCTCTTATCGAACCATCCTTCACCAATTCATCAAGCCTTCTCTCGAGCACAACGATCTCCTGCGGAGATCTGAAACCTCTGCCTCGGATGCAATTTCTCAAAAATCGTCATGCAAATCCATACTTGAATTCAAGACCCGCTGCAACTAGAACATTTTGTGGATGACCTGGGCGTACCAGAGGACCGGAGCGGCGAGCAGAAGCGCGTCGATGCGGTCGAGGACACCGCCGTGGCCGGGGAGCAGGGTGCCGGAGTCTTTGACGCCGGCGGAGCGTTTGAGTGCGGACTCGACGAGGTCGCCGATCTGGGCGGCTATGTTCACGATGACCGCTAATACAAGCCAGTACCAGATTTCTTCGGGGTAGGAGAGCTTGGCGGAGTTCCACTGGGTGAACCAGTCGGCCAACGCGAGCAGACCCCCTGCTGCAACCAGGCTACCGGCGACCGAGCCGATCGCGCCCTCCCAGGTCTTGTTTGGGCTCAAGCGCGGGGCCAACTTGTGCTTCCCAAACGTGCGTCCGATGTAATACGCGGCTATGTCTCCAGCCCACACTACAAAGAGCAGAAATGTCACGAGGGAGGGGCCGTTGGCTTCCTCACGGAGAGCCGGTAGCGACAGCAAACTCAGCCCGGTATAAAAGAAGCAGAAGACGGATAAGGCCGCGTCCGCAATCATCGTTTCGCTCTTGGAGCGGAAGGTGCAATAGACCAGCAGACCCAGGCTCAGGCAGCCGAAGATAGCGGCAGTCTGTTCGAAGTAGTAAAAATTGCCCAGGAAAAGAGCGACAATGGCGACCAGCACGGCAACGCGAGGGGGGGGCGGGCCTCCGCGTTCGGCCATTCCCATGTATTCCCATGCAGCAATGGCAGCCAGGCCGGCAACGGCCAGCGTAATCAGCCAGCGCGGGCCCAGGAAGACGAGCAACAAGACAAGTGGAATCAGAATAAGGGCTGTAAGGATGCGTTTCATTCCAAAGGTGAGGATACACTGCCAGGGCCGGGCGGGAGGCGTTTGCTCGAGTTGTCGTTCCAGATGGACACTTTAGACAAAAACTTGTCAGACATTGTCTATTGTGGTTGACAATTCTCTTCTAGATTCGTTATGTCTTCCTTACCGCACCGAAAGCTTCTCGCGGACCGAGGGGTGACTGAGAAGGAGAGGCATTATGACACAAGGATCGAGTAATCAAGTCAGGGCAGTCGCTTTGGAAAAGTACTTTGAACCGGCGCTTCGCGCGGGGAAGAGGCAATTCTCCGTTTCAGTGAAAGATGTGTTGCAGGACTTGGTGGCTCAGGGTTTCCCCCCCGGCAATACGCCACAGGTTTGTACAGCACTCCGGAAACGGGCCTTCCTTCGTGAGCATGGAATTGAGATTGAACGCATCGAGGGTCCTGCTTCCAAAATGAGCACGACGGTGGTCTACCACTACCGCGCTACAGGATCAGTTGCGCACCCAGACAACTGGAAGAGTCAAACCGCCAGCATCCGAATAGATCCCAATCAAGAGGACCCATCCACGCGCGCATATCGGTTGACGGAGAAGCTGCGGGGTCTTCTCAAAGAGGAGCTGGCAGAGTACGGGGGCGGTGAGGCGTTTCTGCGATGGATTCGTTCGGAGGATGAGGACGCCGCATGAGCCGGATCTATTGGGACACGATGCTCTTTATCTATCTGCTTGAGGACAACCCGGAATTCTCTGCGCGGACGCGGCAGCTGCTGAATCGTGCCTACAATCGAGGGGACTCGCTTTTTACGAGCCACCTCGCAATGGGCGAATTGATAGCTGGGGCGGAAAAATCGCCATTCCCGGAGAAGACATCGGCGGTGCGAGAGACAATTGAGGAAATGGGGTTCTCCTGCTTGCCGTTTGACGGCGGAGCTGTTGCGCCATTTGCCAAGCTTCGCACAAGACAAAAGTTGAGGATTGCCGACTCAATTCATCTCGCTTGTGCGGCATCCGCGGGCATCGACCTGTTTCTGACCGGCGACAAGCAGCTTGCCAAGCTTGACGTGCCTGGAATTCAGTTCATCGCCGATTTCAACACGTCCATCTTGTAAGCGCGCATCGATACGATGAGGCGACTACACGAATAGCCAGCCTCAAGCCTTCTTTACGGCATCCGATCGGAGCCAGCGCAAAAACGCTTCCGATCCGCCACGCTGTGCCATTGCTTCTTTCATCCGGAAACGCTTCTCCTCTGCAAGCTTCTGTAATTTAGCGGCGGAATTGTCTTGCTCTGCCGCATTCTTCTCTTTGACCACGGGGTTTTGACCTCCCTAACCAGATCGACAGAATCTGCCAGCAGGTTCACGTTTGTATACAAAAAAATCGCCCAGGAATACCGAAAGTAACAAAATTAGTGCATTTTGGTGTCAAGCGCGGGGGATGACGACGTTCAGAGCGAGGAGAAGCAGCGGATCTCTTGGAACCAATTCGGCAAGCCACCGGGGTGCTCAACCGGCGGCAATTTTGAAGCGCTCGGCTTCTTCGTCGACTTCGCCGGAGCCTTCGCCGAGACCACCGTATCGGCGCTCTCGGCGCTGGAAGTCGGCGATGGCTTCGAGGAGATGGATACCGCGAAAATCGGGCCAGAGGCGGTCGGTGACGAAAATCTCGGCGTAAGCCACCTGCCAGAGGAGGTAATTCGACAACCGCATTTCTCCCGATGTCCGGATCAGCAGGTCGGGATCGGGCATGTGCGATGTGTAGAGATGGCGGTGGATATCCTCTTCGGAGATGCGGTCGACGCTAATGTGCTTGTGCTTCATCTCTGCTGCCAGGCCGCGGAAGGCGTCGACCAGTTCTGACCTGCCGCCGTAATTCAGGGCCAGCGTGAGCGTGGTGCCGGTGTTGTGTGAAGTGGCATCCGCGGCCCAGGCCATCTTGTCCTGGACCTCGGGGGGAAGTTCATGGGTGCGGCCGATGTACCTGATTCGCACGTTGTTGTCCATCATGCGCTGAAGGTTGCTCTCAAGGTAGGACTTGAGGAGGCGCATGAGGAAGTTGACCTCAGCACGCGGACGGCGCAGATTGTTCTCGAGAGAAAAGGCGTAAAGCGTGAGCCAGGGCAAGCCAATGCGGGAAGCAGTTTCCGTGACCAACTGAACACTCTTCGCACCCTGCTGATGGCCGAGGAAGCGCTTCAGAGAGCGGTGGCCGGCCCAGCGGCCGTTGCCGTCCATGATGATGGCGACGTGTTCGGGAAGACACTCTGGCTTCAAAGTCGCGTAAACGGCGCGCTCCTCCGCGGTCAATTCATGGATGCGCAGCGTGCCAGAAGAATACAAAGAACTCGCCTCAACGTTGCTTATACGGCTTCAGACCAGCCCTGGATGAGCAATATGCGGTTGCCAGGGGAGGGTATGCCGTGACCTGTATAGATGGTCGCATAGCCCGGGTGCCGGTTCTCCGCCCGGCCGCGATCATTGCGGCAACAAAACGAAGAGGCAGCACAATCGACCCTAGCACAAGCGCCGAAGCGCTGCAATCGCCTGGAGCACACAAAGCAAAGCGCGGCAAACGCAGGGACGAATTGGCGCACGGATTGCCGCCAACCTGGCCCGGCGAGTTCAGCGATGAACCCGGAGGAGCCGCAGCCGCAGACGTTATGCGGAGCGGCGGCGGCCCATGGCTGCGTCGCGCACCGCGCCTGCAAAAAGCGTGCGGTGCATCGGCTCCAGATGGGGCAGGAGTGCCGCGATCTCGGCCAGAAACGGGTCGGCGAAGATAGCGGCGACTTCCTCGTCGCGGACGCTGCGGGAATCGCGGACAAGCTGGCTGATATCCACCTCCAGGGCCGAAGCCAGGCGTTCGAGCGAGCCCAGCGTCGGGATCGCCTTGCCGTTTTCGATCTTGGAAATGTATGTGCGCGGCACCTGCATGCGGCCAGCGAGCTGCCGTTGACTCAGGTGGCGCGCCTTGCGGATATCGCGCACCTGGCCAGCTACTTGCAACCCGGCTTCCGCTGATGGCGGGGCCGAGGCGTGCGGCACCAGTTGCAGAACAGGGGGCGCAGGCTCCTCGATGTCGAGGGGCTTGTGGCACTTTCTGCAAAGGGAGTTACTGGTTCTGTATTGAACGAGGCTGCAGTAGTCGCAGCGCACAACCTCACGCGTTTCCACGCTCACTAGGGTGGTTGCCATCGGCCGTGTGCGGAGTGCCAGAGCTTGGTCTCCGTGGTGCTTTTTTGCACCGTGATGTGTGCTACTTTCGGGCATATGAACCATAATTGTCAAGTGGAAACTTAGGCTCAAAACAGGACATTACCTAAGTCATGCCGATAATAGCCTGAAAAACCCGAAAAAGCACGAACCAAATTGAACAACAGGGAGATTTATTTTTCTATGGCTGAAAACATTTCAACAAGCGACTCATCCAGAGAATATTCGCGCGCAGCGGCCTGGCGATTGTTGACCGAATGGACCCAGGGGGAGAGCCTGCGGAAACATGCACTTGCGGTCGAAGCCTGCGTTGTAGCCTGCGGAGAGGCGGAGGCCGACCGGCTGCGGCTGACCGGCGAAGAGCGGGAGAGCTTGATTCAGCTCTATTCCACGACGGCGCTCCTGCACGACTTCGACTATGAGCGTCATCCGTCGTTGGAAGAGCATCCGTTCGTGGGTGTCCGGGAATTGGAGCGGCTGGGATGGCCGGTGGAGATGCGGACGGCGATTCTGGGGCATGCGCAATACTCTGGAGTGCCGCGGGTGACGCACCTGGATAAATGCCTGTTTGCATGCGATGAACTGGCTGGGTTCCTGACGGCTTGCGCGCTGGTGAAGCCGTCGAAGGCCATTGCGGATGTGGAAGTGGCAGGGGTGCGGAAAAAGATGAAGGACAAGGCGTTTGCGCGCGGAGTCAATCGAGCGGACGTAGTGCAGGGCGCGGAGGAACTGGGGGTAGATCTGGACGCGCATATCGGGTTTTGCATTGAGGCGATGAGGAGGCGCGCGGGGGAGTTGGGCCTGTGAAATAGAAACCTCCAGCTGTCAGTTCCCTGCATTCAGCTTCCGAGTGATTTCGGTCACCTGCCAATCTATGCGGATTTGCGCTACGATAGGCTGTTCGCGACGGCAATGTTGGAATTCTCGCGCAGACGGAGATCCTTATGGCTCGCTTCCACCACGTTCTTACTCAGTCAGAAAACGGCGTAAAGACCATCACCATGAACCGCCCGGACAAGCGCAACGCGCTTTGCCCGCTGCTGATAGAGGAGCTGACCCAGGCGCTGCACGAAGCGGAGACCTGCGATTGCGGGATCGTGATTCTCACCGGGGCGGGCCCTGCTTTCTGCTCTGGCCTCGACATGGAGCACCTGGAAACCATGAACGCCAGCACGCCGGAGGAGCATCGGCGCGACTCGGAAAACATGGCGCGGGTGTTGCGCACCTTGTATGACTTTTCCAAGCCGATCATTGCCGCCGTCAATGGTCCCGCAATTGCGGGAGGCATGGCGCTAGCCACGATTCCCGACTTCACTCTGGCCGCGCCTGAGGCCAAGTTTGGGTATACCGAAGTGCGCGTGGGCTTTGTGCCTGCGATTGTTGCCTCGTTCCTAATGCGACAGGTCGGCGAGTTGCGGACGCGCGAGTTGCTGCTTTCCGGCAGGATTCTGAAGGCCCAGGAAGCGATGCAACTTGGGCTGGTGACGCAGATTGTGGAGCAGAGCGACCTGATGGCCTCGGCGCGTGCGCTGGCGCAGACCTTGCTGCTGAATAGCCCGCAGGCGATGCATGCTGTGAAGCAACTGCTTTCAAAGCATGCCAAGCGGCGGCTGGACGAGGAGATTGAGGACGCCATCGAAATGAACGCGTCGCAGCGTTCGACTGAGGATTTCAAAGAAGGCGTTCTGGCGTTCAAGCAGCGGCGAAGGGCGGAATGGCCTAGCTTGCAGGTGAAGGTGTAGATGAGCGCTTCTGAGGGGAAGGTCTACAAGCTTAGCTCGCTGTGGGATCCAAGCCTGACCAATTGCAATGTTTTAGCATCTGGAACCCGGTAAATGAGGACCAAATCAGGCTTGATATGGCAGTCGCGATGGTCGGCCCATTCTCCCGTCAAGGTGTGATCGCGGAGTTTTTCCGGCAATGGGCTGTCTGCTGCCAAGAGTGAAACGACCGCCAACAAATCCACATCCAGAGTGGCCCGGTGCTGGCCTTTTGACTCGCGCTTATAGTCCTTCTTGAAACGGCTGGTGCGGCTAATCGTCCGCATGAAGGTCGGCTAGGAGATTTTCCACTGAACCCACTTTGACTAGTTCGCCGCTGCGCGCGGCCTTCATAGCCTTGACGGTTTCGGCATTGGGAATCAGGGGATCAAACGGAAGGGCTCGTTCCGCCACGGTGCGCATGAGCATCATTCGAAAGGCATCGGAAATTGTGAGACCGGCTGCGGCATAGATCGCAGCGGCTTCTTCCTTCACACGGGAATCGATTCTGGCACGAACAACGGCATTTGCAGGCACGTGGTCCTCCTGTGCTACATTGTAGCCCAAAATTCCCAATGACAGATCGGGACTCTCTATCTCCCCGATAATTACCTTGGTCTTACTGCTTGTTTGCCCGGAGTTCCGCAACGATCTCCGCCGCGGCTACTCTCGCTTTGTCGGCCTGGTCGGGCGGGAAGCTGATGGCGCCTACGCGGGCGTGGCCGCCACCGCCGTAGCGCTCGCATACCGCGGCCAGGTT
>JBELAI010000147.1:0-14022 GCA_049508975.1 Occallatibacter sp.
GGCCAAAAAGATCGATGTCCAGATAACTCCAGACGGAACCGGTATCAATGTCCCCGCGGACCAGGTAGATGCGGCACGGCTCGAAGTGGCGTCGCACGACGCGCCGCACAGCGGACGCATTGGTTTTGAAATCTTTGACAAGGTCTCATGGGGACAAACAGAGTTTGATGAGAAGGTGAACTATCAGCGTGCTCTCGAAGGTGAACTTGAACGTACAATCCAGACCATGAGCAATGTCAAGAGCGCCCGGGTTCACCTGGTCATGGCTACTGACTCGGTGTTCATGGACCGGGAGCGCGGCGCGAAGGCATCGGTCACACTTAAACTGAAGCGTGGAGCCTTATCGAGAGAAGACCTGTCGTCAATTTCGCGGCTAGTTTCGGGAGCGGTCGACGAACTCAAACCAAGTGACGTAGTAATCGTCGATGCGGATTCCAATCAGCCTCTCGGCCAGGGAAATAGCACGGCCGAAGGCGGCGACAGTCTGGAGCGGGAATTAACACGCCGGCTGATGGCAACGCTGACGCCGATCGTAGGTGCAGACCGTATTCGCGCAACCGTTAACGTGGAATACGAAACGGGCAGCAGTGAAGAGAGCCAGGAAAAATACGATCCTGCGGTGAGCGCGACGCTCACCATGAACCACACCGAAGAGAACATTGGGCCCGGAGCAGGTGGCAGCGCGGGTGGGGTTCCTGGAACCTCAAGCAATGTTCCCAGTGCCAAGACGAACGCGGGTACACCGGCGAAAGACTCAAGCCAGAGCTCAAAAACAGATAACAACACTTATGGTGTGAATAAGTCGGTGCGTCACGTCATCGAACCCGCCGGCAGCATTCGGCGCATGACTGCCGCAATCGTGCTCGACGACGCGATTGAGCGCAAGAAAGAAAATGGTAAGTGGGTTGAGATCAATCATAAGAGACAGCCTGAAGAATTAAAGAACATCACCGAACTCGCCCAGGCGGCAATCGGATTCAATAGTGTTCGCGGCGATGTTATCAGCGTCGAGAACCTGACTTTTGATCATGGCGTGCCAGTGGAGATAGCGCCGCCATCATTGGCTGAGCAAGCGAAGAAGGGAATCGACGATTACTCATCGGTGGTTCGCTACGGCGTACTTCTCGCTCTCTTCTTCCTGGTCTATATGCTTACCATCCGGCCCATCCAGAAGCGCGTTCTGTCCGGCCCCAATCCACTGCTGGCCGCCGCCCGGGCACAGCAGGCTATCCCGGAGATTGCGCCGGCGACGGAGACCCAGGCCACTCTTGCGGCGCGATCCTCCACGTTGAAGAAGCAACTTGCCGAATTTGTCAAAGCTGAGCCTGACAACAGCACCACCGCAGTGCGTGCATGGCTCAGGGAAGAGGCGCAATGATAGCCGGACCGGTTGAAAAACTCAAAATCAGCGGCGCACGCAAGACGGCAATTCTCCTGACGGCGCTCGGCGAGGAAACCGCGGCGGCCATCTTCCGCGATCTGAATCAGGAGGATTCACAGCGGGTAGCCGACGAACTCGCGAGCCTGGGCGCAATTCCGATCGAGTTATCTATCCAGGTTATCGAAGAGTATCAACGCATGACGCAGGCGCAGGACTACCTGCTTCAAGGCGGGTATGACCTTGCTCGTCGCCTGTTAATCAGAGCCTTTGGAGAAGTTGAAGCGGAAGGCATTTTGCAACGGCTGACCAAGGCCCGCGAGCTAAATCCCTTGGAGGCGTTGCAGCGTGCCGATCCCCAGAAGCTGGCGAGGTTTCTCGAAGGCGAGCATCCGCAAACGATCGCCCTCGTCCTCGGCCAACTTGGCGATCGCCAAGCCTCTGCTTTGCTGATGAGTCTTCCCAATGAAACCCGCTCGGAAGCAGTGAAGAGATTAGCGAACCTTCGAAAGTTTTCGCCCGAAATGGCGGAAAGGGTTTCTGCCTTGCTCAGCCAACGGCTCAAACAAGTTGGAGAACAAGGTAAGCGCACGTACTCCGGCTTTCAAAGTGTTGCTGACATCATGAACTGCATCGACACCACGGTCGCGCAGGAGATTCTGGAAAACCTCGAGAACGAAGAACCAACACTGGCGATCAGTATCCGCGATTTGATGTTCACGTTTGAAGATCTCCTGCAAGTTGGCGAAGCACACATTCGCGAGCTCACCGGGGCACTCGATAAGAAGGACCTCGCAATGGCACTGAAGGGAACCGACGAAGGTTTGAAGAATCACTTTTTCCGTACCATGTCTTCCAGAGCCGTCGAAATGCTCAAGGAAGATATGGAGTTACTTGGCCCCGTGCGTAGCAAGGAAGTAACAAAGGCACAGTCTCAGATTGTAGTTATTGCAAGACAACTCGAGGCTGAAGGCAAAATAGTATTGAAGGGCGAGGCGAACGATGAATTCCTCGTCTAGTAATGGCGCGAACCACACGGCGCCCATCCCGGTATCCTCGTTCATGTACCGGGACATCGCTGCTCCGGCGCAGAGCAACGCCAGGGAGCAGCGTCCGGCCCAAGCCACCCTGCAAGAGAATCAACCGCCCGCGGTACCGACGATTCCGGTCACGGAGAGCGATGAACTTGTGCGACGGGCTCGCGCCGAAGCGGTGGCGGAGACAGAAAAGCGCCTGAAACAAGGTTACGAGGACAGGTTAGAGAAAGATGCCGATACGATCCGGAGGGCTCTCGAACTCTTCGAGGCAGAGAAGAAAACTTACTTTTCGAGGGTCGAGTCCGACGTAGTTCACCTGGCTCTGGCGATTGCAACCAAGATACTGCATCGCGAGGCCCAGGTCGACCCCATGTTAGTGGCCGCATTAGTGCGCATCGCAGTGGATAAGTTACACGACGGCTCAAGTGTGTCCTTGCGAGTCTCGCCAGTGAAAGCCGATAAGTGGCGCGACAGGCTGGCTAACCCTCTCAACGGGTCGACTATAGCAATTATTGAAGACGGCACTCTGAAAATCGACGATTGCATTTTGGAAACTGACCTGGGCTCGGCCAACTTCAGTATCGACGCCCAGTTGAAGGAAGTTGAACAGGGATTCTTCGATCTGTTGGCGCAGAGGCCGCCCGTAAAATGACCACTGCCACCAGGCCCCTTGCTCCGTATTTCGACCGCCTCGATAGAGGCTCAACCCTACGTTGGCGCGGAAGAGTGTTGCAGGTCGTAGGGAATCTTATCGAGTCGGAAGGGCCGTTCTGCTCCATCGGTGAATCTTGCGAAGTGATCAACGCCAGGGGCAAGAAATATCCTGGGCAGGTGGTTGGTTTTCGCGGATCGACCATGCTCTCAATGGCGGTGGAAAACCCTGAAGGTATTCGTTTCGGCGACCGAATTGTCGCATGGGGAACCAGGCCATCCATCCGGGTTGGCAGCGATCTCCTGGGCCGAGTCATAGACGCAACAGGCGTCCCGCTTGATTCGAATGGCGAATACAGAGGAGATCGCGCCGTGTGGGTGGATGGCTCCGCGCCGCTCCCTCTCGACCGCGTGCCCATTCGCGAAGCACTCGGTTGCGGCATCCGCGCAATCGACGCATTTGTAACCTGCGGCCGTGGGCAGCGCATCGGCATTTTTGGCGGAAGCGGCGTCGGCAAGAGCACGCTGTTGGGCATGATGTCTCGTGGAACAAGCGCCGATATGACAGTGCTCGCGCTCGTTGGTGAGCGTGGCCGTGAGGTTGGAGAGTTTCTCGAAGTTATCGGCGAAGAAGGCCGTAAGCGGTGTGTAGTCGTTGTCTCAACATCCGATCAATCTCCTCTCTTGCGGCTGCGTTGCGCCTTATCCGCAACGGCCATCGCCGAGTATTTTGCCAGCACAGGAAAGAATGTTCTGCTGGTCGTTGATTCACTAACTCGGTTTGCAATGGCGCAGAGAGAGGTGGGTCTGGCTGCCGGTGAACCGCCGACGGCAAAGGGTTATACGCCCTCAGTGCTTAACATGCTCGCGCGCCTGGTTGAACGGGCAGGATGCTTCAAAAATGGTAGCATCACTGCCTTCTATACGGTCTTGATGGAAGGCGACGATCAGCAGGATCCAGTTGCAGATACGGTGCGCTCCTTGCTCGACGGACATATTATTCTCGATAGAAACCTGGCAATGAAAAATCATTACCCCCCTATCTCCATACTAGAGAGCCTAAGTCGACTTATGCCTAGTATTGCTTCGGAAGCGCACATGCAAAAGTCCAAAGCTCTTCGTCTGCTGATGGCTTCTCATGCTCGGTCTGAAGATTTGATTCGAATCGGGGCTTATCAAAAAGGCGCGGATCCAACGCTTGACCGGGCTGTAGAAATCCTACCGCAACTCAATGCATTTCTGCATCAGCGCCCCGACCAGATCGTTGCATTTCCTAACGTCATCAAATCGCTACTAGAGGTTCCAAGCTGATATGGCCTTTCATTTCTCACTTGATTCAGTACTTCGCATCCGCGGAATTGTCGAAGAACAGGAAGAGCGGATGCTGCAACGTATCCTTTTTGAGATCGCGCAGACTCTTGAAGCCATCGAGAGCATCAATGCCGAACTCGCAGGATCCAACGCCTCGCGCGAGGCTGAAGTATTCAAGCCGGTCGCCGGCTTCAATATCCACGTCGCTTACGAACGAATGATGATGCTCAAGGAAAAAAGAAAAGAGCTTGAGGAAAAGCTTGAGAAGCTTGAACAACTGCGAGACCGGCAGCTTCTGGTCTACACAGGTGCGCGGCGCAATCGCGAAATGCTGACGGATATGTGTGAAGAAAAGCGCGGGCTATACGAGACCGATATGGCCAGGCGTGACCAAAGAAATCTCGATGATAACCATATGTCGCGCCGCGGTCGCGGCTAACTCGGGCATTGACCGGCCTACGCCATATGGTGTGAATTGTCCTTCGAATCTGACTAATGTGGTGGCAGTTCGAAGAGATAAGTAGATACCTTCTAAAAAGAACAGGAAAACTCTTTCGATAATAGCTATAGACAACTTACAGTTCCTGCGCCGATTGACCTAACTATCTCCTTCTTAGTACTTGACCTCCAGCCAATAAGTCGAGATAGTAGTTCGCGTCCGTAAATTCAGCGAAGTCAAGTACCCGTTCCTCGGCAGCCTTTGCCTAGTTGCGATCCGGCAAATCTTGCCTGCTTTGCTGTGTGGCACGCGCAAGCTCACACCGGCGAGTCAATATCCACCTGATTCTAAAGAAGAAATGCTCCAGCACCAAACGCAAGATGGCCGGAGATTATTTGGTACAGTGCTTGCTATATAGAAGACGTGATCAGAAGCATCAATCTCGAAACGTCCACTCTCATGCCGGGTAAGACTCTGGGCACTCCTGCTGCGCAGGGCTTGGAACAAGGGTCGCAAAACTTCATTGATTCAATGTTGACGGCATCTAATGCGATTGTGGGCGCGGGCTACGCCAATGTTGGACCCAAGACTTCGGGGCGGCAAGGAGCGAATTCAAGTAACTTGAATGCTTCCGGTGCATTTCAAAATGACCGCGCGGATCTGTTGCCGAACCAACCTCAGCAAGCCGCAGTGGCGCAGAGAATCTCTACGCCGCAGCAAGCGCAATCGGCCAATGCGGTAGTTTCCTCAACGGGGCGGAACACCAAAGGTTCCTTTCCGTCGCTGAATACAACGACGGGATTCGGCGACGTTCTGGTTCGCAATGGGGCATCGCAGAAGTCCTCGGCAATCCTGCCTGTCGCGGTCCCCGCGATTGTCGCCAAATCAGCCGGCACTCAGGCGAAGCTCAACACAAGGGTCAGCGATTTGCTCAAGGCGGCGTGGGTTTTGACAGGCTCCAAGGTTCAAGGCATCAAAGCTTCCCTCATTCCTTCGTCGATGGGGACGAACCAGGCTTCGGGTACATCCTTGACTGGCGCTTCGAATGCTAATCAGAATGTCATCCAAATTGCTGCACCGAATGATAACTCCAATGCGGTACAGAACGCGCTCATGCAGGTGGCCGTACCATCCACCTCGAAAGCTGTTGCGAACACTTCTACCAACGTCGCGACGGGTTCTTTTCAGTCTGCTAAACAGAGCGTTTTATCCAATGTGGCCCGCGCCGGTGGACAGGTTGCCGCACCGGCTGCAGCGTCTCGTCAAGCGCAGAACGCGCTCCCGAACGCTGCTCAGAGCTCAGCCACTTCTTCAACGCCAGTCTCTTCAAATGAAATTGTGAATGCGGTTCAAGCCGCACAACAAAAGATCCCATTCAATGGGTTGCAGTTTGAGGCTCAGGCTGTTGCATCGATAGCAATTCCTGAAGAGCTGGACACGCTTCCGAAGGCAGCCTTGAACGCGGTGTCCGATGTAACTTCGATTGCCTCATCGAACGTGGTCACGAACACTATTCAAGCCGCAGTCGAGGGCGCTGTATCAAGCTCATTGTCAACCACAATGCACGCTTCAGCGGCGGTTGTCTCCTCTTATGGTGTGCAGAATCTGATCCCGAAAACGGCTCAGGACCCTGTATCCAACGCAACCCAACAAGTTTCTTCAAGCGTGGTTGCGAACGCGAATCAATCTGAAATTCAGAGCGTCCCATCTCATTTGGTGTCGGATGCAACCCACGCTGTTGCGCCGATGTCAACTACTGGCGTGCAGAACTCCCTTCCGAAGTCAGTCCTGGATGTCTTCTCAACTCTGTCCGCGCAGACCTCCTCGAAGGTAGCCCCGACCGAATTCCAAGCCGGGGCTTCGGCTGTTGTTCCTGAGGTGCAGAACGCTTTGCCGAGCGAAGTTCAGAGCGCATTTTCGACTGTGGTTCCGCAGACCTCATTCACTGCGGCGCCGACGGGATTCCAAACGCTCGCAACGGTTTCAGTTCCTGCTGCGCAGAACGCCGTCCCGAGCGCAGTCCAGAGCACAATCTCGAACGCGGCCTCGCAAGCTTCATCGAATGTGGTTCCGCAGACTTCATACAACATGGCGCCGGCCGCATTCCAGACCGTCGCAACAATCTCCGCTCCCGCAGTGCAGAACGTCGCGCCAATCGCAGTTCACACAACATCATCGACCGTGGTTCCGCAGATCGTTTCCAATGTCGCGCCGGCTGCATTCCAGACTGCCACAACGGTCGCCACTTCTGCAGTGCAGAACGTCGCGCCGACCGCAGTTCACACAACATCATCGACTGTGGTTCCGCAGATCGCTTCCAATGTCGCACAGGCTGCATTCCAGACGGCCTCAACGGTCGCGAACTCCGCAGCGCAGAACGCCGTTCAAAACACATTCCCGAATGCAGCCCCGCAAGTTTCATCCAATGTGACGCCAGCCGTAGACCGGACCGTCGCCACGGTTGCCGCTCCTTTAGCGCGGATAGACGTTCCGACCGCAGCTCAGATCACCTCCCCCATTGCCGCCACCGAAATGCAGCACCCTGCTCCGCTGGCAGTCCAGAGCACAATCTCCAAAGTCGCTCCCCAGGCCACATTCAATGTGCCGCCGATCGCAACCCAGACTGCCGCACCGACGGCAGCCCCTGAAACCCAGAACGCCATCTCGATCACGGTCGCCGCCCCGAATGTGGCTCCGAGCACCTCTTCCAACCTGGATCCAACCACAGATGGAATTTCTTCGCCGGTTGCAATTCCTGTCGAAGTGCAGAACTCGCTTGCCGTACCAGATCCAGACACACTTTCGAATTCAGATACCGAAATCGCATCGAATCCAGGGACGGTACCTGCACAACCCGCCGCACAGACCTCAGCCCCGGAAGTAGAGGACTCGCTTCCGAAGGCAGTCCTGAGCGCGATCGCGGAAACAAATTTGATTGCCACCTCAATTCCAACGACGAACGCGGTTGAGACTCCGGCGTCGGCCACCGCTCCGGCGTCGGTATTAACCACCCTCCCGAAAGGCGTTGCCAGCACAACCCCAAGCGCGATTTCGAGTATCGCCCACAACGACGTGCCGAATGCTGTTCAGACTCCGAACTCAAATGTCGTCGCGGGCCCAGTCTCGATCGCCCCGCTGAATGCAGACCACTCCGCTATTTCGCATTCCGTCGCGAACGTACACACAACTGATGCCGCCGCAGCCTCAACTCAAGCATCCTCCGGCCAGTCGAATACACTGGCGGCATCAACCGATCAGTCCAACCTCGCGTCGAACCTCTTCGTTCCCGGTGCAGCCGCCGAACAGCTCAACGTACTGACGCAGTGGCGGACCGGATTATTCGTATCCGGTCAGTCCGGTGAATTGACCATGGGGCCAGTTTCGGCTGCGACCTCGGCGGCAACAGCGATCAACGGCAAGAGCACATCGAAAGACGCCGCAGACGTTGCCGCAGGCAGCTCCACGACTTCGAATCAGAACACGCAATCAACCCAGGTCCAGGGCGGCGGGTCGCAGACAGGTTCTCAAGATGCAGCATTCTCTGGTAATCAGGGCCAGGGAACTGCAACTTCTCAGGCTCAGGACACGACCGCAGCTCAGGCAAACTTCGCTGGTCATGCGGCTGCCGCAGCTACCGCTCACGTCGTGAGCACAGCCAATGACGCTGCGCCGCAGACCGCTTCCACACCTGCCCGCGTTGCTGGACATGCTGCCCCAGGAACTGAAAACGCGGCTCCAGCTTCCACCTCCGCAACCATATCTCAGCCCGTCGTCAATACTGCGAAGCTCATACAGAATATGGGTCAGTCCGAGATGCACGTCGGTATGCGTTCCAATGAGTTCGGCAACATTTCGATCAGCACCTCTGCGGTTAAAGACGGAGTATCCGCGCAAATCTCCGTGGATCACAGTGAATTGGCCAAGTCATTAGCTGCGCATCTACCGGAGATGCAGGCAAGACTGGGCGGCAATCAGCAAATGGACGTGCGCATCGATGTGAATGGACAACGAGCAGGCCTGGGGACAGGGACCGCCGCTGGTGGATCGAACGGGTCAAACGGGGCAAATGGATCAACTGACGACGCGCGTGGCTCACGGCGGCAAACGGGAAATACAACTTCAAGCCAGTCGGGCAACGGCTATTCCGCGGGCACCTTTCAGCCCGTTGCGGCGGCGGCAGCGACTGGCGATGGGCGGTATAACTCCCGCCTCGACATCAGGATTTAGTCAAGGGTCAAAGCAGTAAAGGAGAAGAGATCATGGGCAGTTTAGCAACAATCCTCAGCATGCCAAACACGTTACACCAGTTCGCTCCGAATTTCGGCGCAGGAGCCCTGAAGTCCTTCGCCGCCAAGCCCAACGCAGCGGGCACCTCGGCTACCACCTCTACGTCTTCTGGCACCAACGGCTCGGCCGCGAGCATCGGTTCCACGTTTCTGAGCCTGCTGGCACAGGAACTGCAGAATCAAGATCCCACCGCTCCGGTTGATTCAACCGCGATGGTTGGCCAGATGATCTCGCTCAGCCAACTCGGTCAACTCGTCAGCATGAATCAGATACTAAGCTCGGCCATTTCGAGCCCAACGACGCCGACAACGCCGACGCCGCCGACCGGTCAAACGCAAGCAGCGGCAACATCTCCCAACAGCGCTGCCCTTACTTCGGCCATCAACGGTATCGCGAACTCTCTCTCACCTTCGGCGGCCGGTGCAGCCACCAGCCAGCTTCCTTTCGATCCGAATACGATGATGCCTCTCAATTTCGGCAATGCCAATGCGGCCGCGGCATCCATCAATTCAGCTCTGAACACTTCAACCATGGGCCTATCCGGCACCAATAACCATGCAACAGGAGGAAAGTAATGGGTTCTTTTGCGACAGCACTCTCTGGACTTAATGCGGCACAGTCAATGCTGCAAACCATCTCCAACAACCTTGCCAACATGAATACCGACGGCTACAAGGACCAGTCACTGACCTTCGGCGACATCTACGCGCAGGCCACCCAGACCAACGGCAGCGGCGACCCCATCCAAACAGGATACGGCGTCAATATTTCCGGAACGGACTCCAATTTCGGCGAGGGAAATTTGTCCGCCACAGGCATCGCTTCCAATATGGCCTTGTCTGGAAACGGATTCTTTGTGACTCAAGGTATCAACGGATTGCCCAGTTACACGCGTTCGGGCGACTTTAGCACCAACAACAGCGGGTTTATTGTGACCCCGGGCGGGGAACTGGTGATGGGGTATCCAGCGGCCAATGGAGTTGTCAACACTTCTGCGGCTTTGCAGGGGATCAACGTCAGCAATGGCTTGACCAGCCCGCCGGTCGCGAGCACTACGGTTGGAGTTACAGCCAATCTCGATTCGTCTACCGCGGTGGGTGGTACAGCTACAGGCAGCTCGCTCACGGTGTACGACTCGTTGGGACAGGCGCATACCCTTACTGTTTCCTATACCAAGACGGCGGCGAATACCTGGACCTACTCCGTCAGCGTTCCTTCCGCCGACATAACCGGCGGCGTAGGCACCAGCACTATGGTTGGGACAGGTACGCTGAACTTTAGCAACACCGGCCAATTGCTACCGACCAGCACTATTGGGGCCATCAGCATTCCCACTCTTGCCGATGGAGCCAAATCGCCGCTTGCCCTCACTGGACCGTTTGGGACGGCCGCTAATCCGACCATCACGCAAACGGACCTGGCAAGCGCCACCAGTGCCACCAGCACAGATGGTTATGCCAGCGGCACCCTCTCGAGCTATGCCATCCAGCCGAACGGCACCGTCGAAGGAACTTTCTCCAGCGGTCAGACACTGGCTTTGGGTCAAGTCGCCGTGGCCAACTTTGCCAATAACGAGGGGCTGTCGAGCGTCGGCAACAATGCCTACCAGGCGACCACTGGCTCGGGCCAGGCCATCGTTGGAGTCGCTGGGACAGGCGCAGCCGGCACCATCGTCGGAGGCTCGGTCGAGCAGTCCAACGTGAATATCGCTTCCGAGTTCTCCAACCTGATCGTGGCTCAGCAGGCTTACGGTGCGAATGCCAAGTCCATCACCACGCTTCAGCAACTCTCTCAGGCGGCACTGGCAATGATTCAGTAGAAGGCGCATTGAATTTCTTAGCGGCGCATTAGGGTCCAGGCGCTTGGCTTTCGAGCTAAGCGGCCTGGCCCGTTTATTGCGACGACTTCTCATTCCTTCCTCACGGTTTCATCGCCGACCCGCGTTTTCGCTCCTCTCCGCAAGAACACCTGGGGCGCGCTTGAAGCCCCTATCCTCAACATCCCTCAATATTTATTTAGCTTCTCTCGGCTGCACGCGAAGGCCGCGTCTCCCTACGTCCGAATGGCCCCTCGATTGCATTAGTAATCGCAAATGACCAATGCGCATGGCTTGTTAAAGCCAAGCCAGTTCAAAAAATAGCGATTCTTGATGCATTTGTTTTTTGGATACGGGGCGAATATCCATCAGCCTTGGGAGAGAAATCAATGAACACGGCAATGAGTCCATCGCCGCCGAAGATCGATCCAAACTCATCCCAGGGCCCGCAACTGGTGGAGAAACAACAGGACCGCGACCCGTTCGAACAGTTGCCCTGGCTGCCGTGTACCCTCGCGCTGGATATTCCCGTCATCAATTTCAAAGTGCGCGACCTGCTCAACCTGGTCCCGGGCGCCATTGTCGAGACCGCCTATCACCAGAGCAGCGATCTGCCTCTGAAAGTAAACGGACAACTGGTTGGCTGGACAGAATTTGAAGTCGTTGGCGATCGCCTTGCCGTGCGGCTTACGGACCTTTCATGAAGACACTAGGGTTTGCCAGGTCCACTCTGGAATCAATACATACTCAGCCGTTTCGGGTCACGTCCGCACCATCGTCACAGGCGACTCTTCGGGTTTCAAACAGCTTCATATCGACCATCTGGAGATGGATCAAGACCAGGCAGTTCACCCGGTCGAACACCAAGCGCTTGCAAGTAACTTCAAGCGTCTCGCTCGGCGAGAAGCGTTTTGTCGCCGTGGTCCAGGTGGATGGCCTCCAATTCCTAGTCGGAGGCGGGGCGTCGAACGTCGCACTTCTGGCTCAACTCGACCGGAAAGAATCGTTCGGCGAAGTGCTGGAGCAGACCGCATCCGTTCCGGAAAAGAAGCCTGTCAAGCGCGCAAACCGTCCGATTGACAAGCCCAGAACCAGGCAATCGAAGGCGCAGTGGTGGAGCACGCTATGAAGAGGGTAGCCATGTTCTGCCTGGTGCTCAGTCCGGTGCTCGGTCTGGGAGCGCCCTCGGCAATGGCCATGCCCTCGCCCTTCAGCGCCCTTGCAGGAACAGTGCAGTTCGCGCCGCATCTGAGAGCAATGCCGATGCTGCTGGCCGAGGTTCCCATTGAGCCGGCCGCACCAGCTGCTCCGTCGGCCGCTCCGGCAACAAATCCAAATGAAATAAAGATCACAGGTTTCGGCGGCAACAACTCGCAATTCACCATCGTTGTCCTGCTGACCTTCCTGACGCTGGTCCCTTCCATTCTCATCTGCATGACGCCGTTTGCACGCCTCCTGGTTGTTTTTCACTTCCTCAGGCAAGCGCTCGGGCTGCAGACGACTCCTTCCAATCAGACGCTCATCGGCCTGTCGATGATCATGACCTTCTTCCTGATGCAGCCCATCGGCGCCGCCATATATAAGGATGCGGTCATACCGTTTCAGGAAGGCAAGATAACCGCTGTCGACGCGATTGAGCGCGGCGGCGTACCGATGCGCCAGTTCATGTCGCACTACGTGCGTGAAAAGGATGCCGCGCTCTTTCTCGATATCGCGAAGGAACCTCGTCCCAAGGACATGAATGACATTTCTTTTCGCGTGCTGCTGCCCGCTTACATCCTCTCTGAACTGAAGGCCGGCTTTCAGATTGGCGCAGTTCTTTTTCTGCCCTTTCTCGTAGTCGACATGGTCGTCGCCTCTATTACTACGTCGGTCGGCATGATGCAGTTGCCGCCTGTCGTCATATCCACGCCGCTCAAGCTGCTGCTGTTTCTCATGGTGGATGGCTGGCACATTCTTATCGGCGCTTTGATGAGGAGTTTCAACTAATGGGAGTCGATGAAGTAGTTTTGATGGGCCGCCTGATGCTCGAGGAAGTCCTGATCCTGATTGCGCCGATTTTGATCGCTGCCGTCGCCGTGAGCCTCATCGTCAACGTCCTCCAGGTCCTCACATCGTTGCAGGATCAGACTCTGTCGCACGTGCCCCGGCTCCTGGTCACCGGTGGAGCTCTCTTCATCATGATGCCGTGGATGTGGCGGCACCTTGCGCATTACACACTCAATTTCTTCACCGACTTTCACAAGGTCTTGCAGTAATGAACATATCTCTGGTCCAGGTCTTCGGAATCTTGCTGGCCATCGGCGTGCGCCTGACGGGCATACTGCTCTTCGCGCCGTTCTTCGGCAGCATGGTGATTCCGGCCCGCGTGAAGGTGGTGCTGGTAGTGGCTCTCACGGCCATGCTGTATCCCATGACCGCTTCCAAGATTCCGCAGATGACCATTAGTCAATGGCCCATGCTCGTTTTTAGCGAGTTGATGATCGGGGTTGCCATGGGCGTGGTTACAAACCTGGTCTTCGACGGCGTGCAGATGGCCGGGCAGGTTCTGAGCGTGCAGATGGGCTACTCGCTGGTCAATATCCTGGACCCGCAAACACAGGTTGAATCAACCGTAGTGGCATCGTTCCATCAAACGATTGCGATGCTCATCTTCCTGCGCCTCAACGTACACTTCTGGATACTCCGCGCATTGGCGCACAGTTTCGACTATCTTCCTCCGGCCAGTGGCCATTTCAGCGGGAACTTTGTTGCCGCTGCCTTGCATGCTGGCGGTGATGTTTTCTCTGTAGGAATCCAGATTGCGGCGCCTGTCCTTTCCGCCACTCTGCTGGCCGACATCGCGCTCGGCCTGCTGGGTAAGGCATCTCCGCAGTTACCGCTGATGTTGCTGGGGCCGGCAGTGAAAAGCGTTCTCGGAATTCTCATCCTGATTTCCGCGTTGAAATACTGGCCAGGCATTTTTGAACACATGTTTCTCAATTCGGTCGACCAGGCAGACCGTATTCTCCATCTCGCGAGATTGTAGCTCGCGCTAACAGTTCGCTCAATAGCAATGCGCACGATAGGAACCTATGGCTGACAGTAGCAAAACAGAACAGGC
>JBELAI010000148.1:0-14377 GCA_049508975.1 Occallatibacter sp.
TGTTTGCAGGCTTTCAAGCGAGTGAAGTCCAACAAGGGCAGTCCGGGCATCGACGGCATGACGGTCGAGCAGTTGCCTGGACACTTGAAGGAGCACTGGCCAGCCATCCGCGAACAACTGCTAAGTGGGACTTACAAGCCGCAGCCGGTGAAACGGGTAGAGATACTCAAGCCGGACGGAGGGGTGCGTCAATTGGGCATCCCGACGGCAGACCGCAAGTTCCTCGGCTTCAGCCTTACAAGGGCACACGAACCGAAGCGGCGCATCGCCGTCAAGGCGATGGTGCGCTTCAAGCGAAAAGTGCGGGAACTTACGGACGGAAACGGGGCATTAGCATCGAGCAGATGACGAAGGAGCTGTCCAGCTATTTACGTGGCTGGAAGGGCTACTTCGGCTTCTGTGAGACGCCCTCAGTGCTGGAGCGGCTGGATCAATGGATACGGCAACGGCTGCGGTCCGTGATCTGGAAACAATGGAAACGCGGCAGGATACGGTTTGCGAAGCTGCACCAGCGGGGCGTGAGTAGGGGCTTGGCTGCACAAACAGCCGGAAGCTCTCACGGCCCGTGGCGCATCGCCAACAGTCCTGCGATGAAATATGCGTTTCCCAACGCCTACTTCGACTTACTTGGACTTCCCAGGCTGTACGTTGGGGAATAGCTCAATCCAACCGAACCGCCGGATGCGGACCCGCATGTCCGGTGGTGTGGCAGGGGAGGAGAGGCGACTCTCCCCCCTATGCCGATGTTGTGCCCTAGGTTAGCTTGCCTTTCTGTGAGCAAGTTCGATGACGCTCTCGTTCTTCGGCGTTACTTCTCTCAGTTCGCCCGTGGATAAATCAAAGACAAATCCACGAATCACTACGTCCGAAGGAATCCACGGGTGCGACCTGAGCTTCAGTACCTGCTTTTGTGTCTGCCAATTCACGTCGGAATAGCAGTGGAATTTATCGGGAGCTACCGCCCACACTCCGGTTTGTGTGTGAAGGTGCTTCTCGAAATCCTCTTCCGAAAAAATTTCCATTCCGCAACCAGTGTGCCCGACGACCATGAGCTCGCGCACGCCCAGAACGTGAATTGAGAACATGAGGGACCGCACAACATCTTCCGTTGCTGCCGTTCCGACGTTCCGAATCACATCCGCATCGGCGGGTTTGATGTCCAGCCATTCAAGCAGTTCGTTCACGCGTGGGTCCATACACGTGAGAATTGCAATCTTCGGAGCTGGCTTGTTTGCCAGCGCAGGATCATGATGCTTTGCATTCTTGCGGTTTGCAGCAATCGCGTGTTCGATCAAGCTCATTTACATTCTCCTATATCGCGTTGCAATTCCGGGATTCGGTTTGCGATAGCGCGTGGTTTGATGTTGTTGATGCGGATCGAGCCCGCTCGTACGGGCTCCGCAGTCTGTTGTCAGAGTTCCCGAGAGGATGAAGTCTCAAGTCGCTGCTCTCTTCTGATTAAGCCAGAGGAACAGAATTCCAACAATTGGACGAAGGTATCGGTTGACAACTTCGTCCCAGTCACAACGACAATCCACTTTGTCCGCGCTTATCAATCGCGGAGCGCCGTGGCTTCGAATAGCTGTCTATAGGCGTCTGTCAACGTGCCGATAGCGAACGCGCGGTTCAGGCCACTCGGATTGGGTAACACCCAGACGGCAGATCGGCCGAGTTTAGTTGGCTGTAATCCCCACGAAAGGTTGCGCTGGTTCAGAAACACTGAACACGCAGGCTTTCCCAGAAATGCCAGGTATCTCGGCCTGTACTTTGCGATTTTGCGCTCGAAAGCAGGACGGGCGGCGATGTAGTCGGCTCGACTAAGGTCTGTTGCGCTAACTGTCGGCCGAGTTACTGCGGAGGTGATTCCATAACCATAATCGAGTAGAAGGCGTGCCTCCTCCGGCTCCAGTTGCCTGGCGGTAAAGCCTGCAAGGTGAAGCACACGCCAAAAGCGGTTACTTCGGTTCGCGAAGTGCAGCCCGACTGCAGCCGAACGCATTCCGGGATTGATTCCGCAGAAGACTACGTTCAGGCTGGTCGAAATGACGTCAGGCAGACCCATTGAATGTACATGTAGGTTAGAAGTCATCGCTTGAGGACTTTGTAAAGCCTGCAGTTGGGATCCGTCTCATCTGCCCATTACCACACAAGGTGACACCTCGTCTTGGCATGAGAGCGAAAATTGGTTGACGATTCTTATCATTCTCTGAGTAATCTCTTGGGGCCGCTTATGTACTCATTGCCACATTCATAGAACCGTAATAAGAGCTTCGCATTGTGAGTCAGACCAATGCGCACGCTTCTGCCAATCTGGCTGGTCTTGCGTGTCGTTACAGCCAGCCAGAGCGGAGAACTTGCGCTGCACAGGTCCAATCCATCGTGCCTGAGGTCAACCCGCAGCGCCTTAGTCAATCGACCCGGCCCCCTTCCTACATCGACCGATTGTTTCTTTCGACGCGCTCCATCCTTGAGTTCAATACCGTCAAGAGGCTCAACAGCGCGCAACAAAACTCCCGCGCCAACTCCAGCGTTCTCGCTTGTTACATTCAATAAGAAAGACACGCCATAGCAGAGATAGACGTATGCGTGTCCTCGCTCAAGGAAAAGCGAGCCATTGCGCGGTGTCCTGCCCCGGAAGGCATGTCCAGCCGCGTCGCCAACAGGATAAGCTTCGGTTTCGACAACGCGTCCGCTTAGCCTGCCGTTCGGAGTGTCATGAACGATGACCTTGCCAACCAAATATCTCGCTAATCTTACGGTGTTTACCGGAAGGTCTGCGCGCACAAGGCGTCGAAGGCTCCTACTATTGTCGGATCGCATTGGCGGTTTTGTCGCTGAAGACATTTGGGGACTCGATCTGGATTTCAATAGCGCTCATCCTGCCTCTGCCGATGGCTGAGCGTTAGAGCATACCACTCGCGTGAGTCTTTCCAAGCATGTTGGATTGTGAAGCCAGAATCCGATAGGAGCGCGCCAAGTGTCCCGTCGGTGAATTTGTAACTATTCTCTGTATGGATGGTTTCGCCTTCCCTGAAATAAAGCTCCAATTCGGCAGCTGCAACCTGAATGCTCTGTTCACACGTACTTTCGAGATGCATCTCAATCCGCAATTCTACAGGATTCCAATAGGCACGATGTCGAAACGACGTAAGGTCAAAATCGGCACCGAGCTCTCTGTTGAGCCTATTCAGGACGTTCAGGTTGAACGCCGCGGTGACGCAATTGTCGTCGTCATAAGCAGAGACCATCGTCGACTCGTCCTTCACAAGATCCGTTCCGAGAACGAGTGCATCTCCGGTTCGCAGTTGGGAACCCAGGTTCTGGAGAATCGCCCGCGACTCCCCCGGCAGAAAATTGCCGATACTTGAGCCGAGGTAGAGCGCGAGAGTAGCCCCGTCGAACTCTTCGAGTTGTGGCGGACTATTGACGTAATTCGCGACAACGGGCTCAATCAGCACTTCTGGAAATGTGCATTCGACGTTGCGGCACGCGATCTCCAGGGCATCTGCCGATACATCCAAAGGCATGTAGACCACGTCGATTCGCGCCCGCGCGGCGGCGGCCAGCAACACACACGTCTTTGAGGCAGTACCTGCGCCGAGTTCTAGAATACGTAACGGTTGCGATCCGGCACATGCGGTAGCCACAATCGCATCGGCGTGGCTTTCAAGCAGCGCACATTCAGTGCGGGTCGGATAGTATTCCGCCAATGTCGTGATCTGTTCAAACAGCTGCGAGCCTAGCTCATCGTAGAACATCCACGGTTTCAGCGAGCGCGGCCGTGAATGGAGTCCGGTTCGCACGTCTCGAATCAGTTCTTCGCGCCCTCCGAGAGCAGGTAAGAGCGAAGGATCGAAAGCAAGGGAAGGGGTGGTCATCCGTTATCCTTCAAATTATCATGCGTATTCCAGAAAACTGCCATCTTGTCGAACGGGAAAAGGATTTGCGACAGATCGCGCACATGGTCCACTGGTGCATTGCCCGTCCCTCTCCGCGGAATCATGTGGCCAGACATAAAGTTCCCGTCGTATCCTCACACCGCATCTCTTGATTTAGCCGCAAGTACCTGCGGCAAATCAATTAGACGAAAGTATTGCCGGTCCGATTTTCTGGTGGGAGATCCATGGATTCGACCAACTAGGTTGCTTTGGAAGTCAGCTGTTACTTGACATGAAGATTCTCAACATCTTGAGGAATGGAGAATGCGAATGTCGCGCCTGGGCCATCATTTCGAGCAGCCCATAAGGGGCCATGAAGATCCCCGACAATTGAGCGGCTCACTGACAGTCCGATACCCATGCCTTCTTGTTTGGTCGTGAAAAATGGCTCGAAAAGCCGTTCACGAATTTTAATTTCCGAACTAAAGCCAACTCCGGAATCCCGAACAGAAACGGTGACTTGATTGCCGTCTGTCTCCGTTTGAATCATTAGCAGTCTTGGCCGGTCATTGACTGAGACCATGGCGTCTGAACCATTATGGAGGAGGTTCAGAATGACCGGCTGAAGTTGAACACGGACGCCATGAATAGCGGGGCAGACGATCGCTGAATTCGTGCCTGTGAAGTACGTTGTTTCTCTGCAGTTCGCCGGAACCACCTTCGTCCGAAACAAACTCATAATTCCGTGAATTTCAGAACTATTGCGCACTTCAGAATCTGGTCGCAATAAGCGAGCCGGAGCACAATGTCCCTTGATACCAAGGTATTGCTCGATACGTTGGTCCAATGGATTAGGCTCTCCGCATCAGGTCTAATCTCGACAACGAGGCGCATCCGATTGGATAGCTCGTGTGATGTCCTAAGACGGTAATTCTGTTTGCGTACACATTCTGAGTAGCCACACACAGCAGCACGTGTTGCACCAGTAAACGCAGCGGAAGCTGGATGGCTGGCGAACTGTTGGACCGAAATCTGTAGCTTCATAAGGGTTGAATTGCAATGAGAACTCGAATACCTTCCGCAATCCTGTTGTTTCTGTTAGGTGTAACCCTGTCAAATGCGGCAGAACCCAAACCGAATACTTTATTGGTCTGGGACGACTACATTCGCAGTGTCAATACGAGCGTGGCAGAGCGTAACGCCGGGAGCAGACCATTCCTGTGGGTAGATGAGTCGTCAGAGGCACAGCGGCGCGTGCGGAGCGGGGAGTTAGTGATAACCAATCGCGATCCGCGCAAAGTGCCTCAGGGCCTGATTCATCACTGGGTCGGCGACTTGTTCGTTCCGAATGTGTCTCTCGATCGGGTTATGAGAGTGCTGAACAGTTACGACCTCTACAGCGAGATTTACAAGCCGTTGATCAGGAAGGCTTCGGTGGTCGAGCGGGATGGCGACACCGTCAAGCTGAATGTACTCGCAGCGCAGAAGGCTTTTTCGGTAACTGCGGCGGTGGAGACAGATGAGGAGATTCAGGTTGCGAGGCCCGCCCCCGATCGGGTATGTATCATGGCCGACTCCGTCCGCATACAGGAGATCGCCAATTATGGCCAGCCCAATGAGAATGCTTTCCCAGAGGCTCGGGGGCCGGGATACGTCTGGCGCGCACTGATTGTACAGCGACTCGAACAGCGCGACGGTGGGGTGTACGTCGAGTTGGAGACTATCTCCTTGAGTCGCGGAATACCGATAGAGGTTCGCTGGCTGATCAAGCCGCTGACAGACGATTTACCGCGAAAGATGATGACCGAGTTGCTTGATGAAACGCGGGCCGCCGTGCAGCGATCTGTCGAATAAACCGGCTTTGGCCGTGGGTTAGTTTGGTATTTCTGGTTCCGGTTGTCGCGATCATCGGGCGGGCGCTTCGGCACTTACGACGCACGGCGCTCCGAGGATGAGACACGTGAGGTGTGGAGGAGAGAACATGCTCGATTGGATCGCATTGTTGCTCGCATTTCCGGCACTACTGCTTCGGATTGTCGTGATTCGAGCAAGGTCTCCAGAGAATCCCGAAAGGATCGAATGAGAGATACGATTGGCACGCGATCCCAGCGTTTCCGCTGTCGTCTTGATTAAAAGGAAGGTCTGCATTAAATCACAATCTTAGACGAGAGGTGCAGGAGAATGCACTGCTTTACATGGCTGCGATGGCGTCGACATCTACATCTTTTCGGCACCTTCCTGGCGGCCTCTTCGGTGCTCATCGAATTTCAAGCTCAGGCCCAATCGGCGGGAAAGGCATATCCAATGGAACAACAGGTGTTTTATCGCACGGTGGAAGTTGACGGGCTCTCGATTTTCTATAGAGAGGCAGGCCCGAAAGATGCTCCTACCATTCTTCTTTTGCATGGTCTTCCATCTTCGTCGCGGATGTTCCAGCCGCTATTGACAAGGCTCGCAGACAACTACCATCTCGTCGCGCCGGATTATCCGGGCTTTGGACACAGCGACTGGCCTGACCCGAAACAGTTTAGTTACACCTTCGATCACATCGCCGCGGTGGTGAACGATTTTACGCAAGCGCTCGGCTTGTCGCACTTTACTCTTTATATGCAGGACTATGGTGGACCGGTCGGGTATCGCATTGCCTTGGCACATCCCGAAAGAGTGCAGGCTCTGATTGTCCAGGACGCCGTGGCTCACAATGAAGGTCTTGGAGGCAATTGGGCAACGCGGCGGGCGTTCTGGGCGGACAGGGCAGGCCATGAAGAAGCGCTGCGCAAGAATCTTCTGTCGCTTGCTACCACAAAAACGCGCCATATAGGCGACGATCCAAATCTTCAACTTTATGACCCGGATCTTTGGGCCGATGAGTACGCCTTCCTGAACGCTCCGGGGCAAGCGCAGATTCAAAGCGATCTGTTTTTCGATTACCGCACCAATGTGGATTCTTATCCGAAGTGGCAAGCATGGATGCAAAAGACGCAGCCAAGGCTCCTTGTCCTTTGGGGGAAACACGATCTCTCATTCGATATTGGCGAGCCGGAGCGCTATCGCAAGGATGTCCCGAATGCCGAGGTGCACGTACTGGATGCCGGGCATTTTGCGCTGGATACAAAGGCGGATGAAATCGCAGCTTTTGTGCGCCAGTTCGTGCAAGCCCCAAAGGAGTAGTTATAGTTTGCTGTCTCTTGCGCAGTTAGGGGTGGGACCGTCCAATCAGATGAGTTTTACTGAGCGGCGCGGATATGAGGACTCATACCAAGGTATAGATCGATACCTTGGTCCAATTGTTCGGAGGCCAGGATTCTGGTGTCATCGCAATGCGCGGCACGACGAAATCGATGCGCAGAACAAAGGGCAAAGGAGATAAAGCATGAAGATTGTGATGGTGCTAACCTCGCACGATCAACTAGGGAACACGGGGCGCAAGACCGGGTTCTGGCTCGAAGAGTTCGCAGCCCCTTACTTCGTTTTCCGGGATGCCGGGGTGCAATTGACTCTCGCCACACCGAAGGGCGGTCAACCGCCGATCGATCCCAAGAGCGACTTACCGGAGAATCAGACGCCGGCGATGACTCGATTCAAGAAGGATGCGGAGGCGCAGAAGGCGCTTGCCCATACGGTCAAGCTTGACGATGTGAAAGCGGAAGACTACGACACAATTTTCTATGTCGGTGGACACGGTCCTATGTGGGATCTCGTCGATAACCCGGTCTCAATCGCTTTGATCGAGTCCTTCTACAATTCAGGCAAGCCGGTCGCGGCTGTGTGTCATGCACCGGGCGTGTTTCATCGTGTGACCTACAACGGCCAGCCGCTCGTGAAAGGCAAACGTGTGACCGGCTTTACCAATGGAGAAGAGGAAGCCGTGCAACTGACGAGGGTTGTGCCGTTTCTTGTCGAGGATGAACTGAAGCGGATTGGCGGCCTCTACGAAAAGGCCCCGGATTGGGCTCCTTTTGCAATCACCGATGGTCGCCTGATTACCGGGCAGAATCCGGCGTCTTCGACCGTTGCCGCCAAGGCACTTTTGAATCTGTTTGCAGAGAAGGCTGCCTAAGTCGCCGCAATTTCGATTGCATCTTCGAGTAGCCATCATCACGCCGGTCAAGACGATACGGTTTTCGCCTCGGGCGGCGATCCGCTCCGCATGGCGCTCCTTGTATTGGCCAAAGTAACTTCAATGACTGATCTATGCGATGTATGAAATTCATGAGAAGGGAATTGACTATGACTCAGGTTGAACAAGCAAGGGAAAACTCCATAACTCATCTGGAAAAAGTTGTGTATACGGCCAAGGCACACACCACAGGCGGCCGGGATGGCGGCGCATCACGCACAGACGATGGTCGCGTTGATGTTAAGTTCACCTCACCAGGCAAGCCGGGCATTGGGACCAACCCCGAACAACTATTCGCGGTTGGTTGGTCCGCCTGTTTTCTAAGTGCCATCAAGATTGTGGCCAATAAGAAGAGAGTGGAGCTGCCGGACAACGTGGCTATTGACGTCGAGGTGGACCTGGGCATATCGCAGGGGGCTCATGCTCTTGCTGCGCGTCTGAATGTGAGCTTGCCGGGAGTGGATCGGAATGTCGCGCAGGAGCTTGCCGAAGGCGCGCACAAAATCTGTCCGTATTCCCGCGCCACACAAGGCAACATCGATGTTGCGATTAACGTTGTTTGAGGTGTTTGACTCGCTCGAAACCCAGTCGGAGAAAGATAGATGTCAAACGAACTCCGGTGCGATCGTCGGCACTTTCTCACAAGCGCGGTAACACTGATTACAGGCGCTCAACTCGCTGTGGCTGGCTGCGCAAATGCGGAGAGCTCGGCAAGGATCAAGCTGCCTGTCGAAGGGGCGATGCCATCGCTGAAGGGCGCAACAGAGTGGCTCAACTCACCGGCCTTGGCGGGGTCTGACTTGCGCGGAAAAGTTGTGCTCGTAGACTTCTGGACCTATACCTGCATCAACTGGCGGCGCACGCTTCCCTATCTCCGCGCGTGGGCAAAGAGGTACAAGGATCAGGGCCTCGTGGTGATTGGGGTACACACGCCTGAGTTCTCATTCGAGCATAACGTCGATAACGTTCGTTGGGCTGTGAAGAACATGGACATCGATTATCCGGTGGCCATCGATAGCAACCATGCGATCTGGGATGCATTCAATAACGAGTATTGGCCTGCACTCTATTTTGTCGATGCGCGCGGACGCATCAGGCACCATCAATTCGGCGAGGGCAGTTACGACCAATCGGAGTTAATTATCCAACAAATGTTGACCAAAGATGGAATCGGCAACACAAGTCGTCAACTCGTTTCGGTCGAGGCTCCCGGTCTCGAGGCCCCAGCCGATTGGGAAACTCTGAGATCTCCAGAATCTTATGTGGGCTATGAGCACGGCGAACGTTTCGGATCTCCTGGCGGCGCGCACTTCAACAAGAGCCGTGTCTATGAATACCCCGCGCACCTGGAGCTTAATCATTGGGCGCTTCAGGGTGACTGGACTATTGGGCGCGAGGCAGTTTCGCTAAACGCGGCGAACGGACGGATCGCCTATCGCTTTCACGCCCGCGATCTTAACCTTGTCATGGGACCTGCTGCACGGGGTGCTTCTATCCGATTTCGAGTCCTGATCGATGGCCAGCCGGCGGGCACAGCGCCAGGAAGTGACGTCGATGGTGGAGGCGATGGGACGGTCAAGGAACAGCGAGTATACCAGCTTATTCGACAATCGAAGCCCATTATCGATCGTGGGTTCGAAATTGAGTTTCTCGATCCGGGTGTTGAAATTTTTGACTTTACTTTCGGCTAACTTACCGTGAGTCGGCATCGCACTTTGGCACTGCACGGATTTGGCTTTGGTAGCGGAGAAGGGTCGACGATTCTTTAGGAGAACCTGCCGCAGACGCGCAAGGTCCCGAGTCTGACTGGAGCTGAACATGACAGGGAAGATTCCTCTGGTTGTTATCGTCGGCGGCGGCTTCGGCGGATTGTCCGCTGCGAAGGCGCTTCGACGGGCTCCTGTCAATGTACTGTTGATTGACAGGTCGAATCATCACGTTTTTCAACCGCTCCTCTATCAGGTAGCGACATCGGTTTTAGCTCCGGGTCAGATCGCCTCTCCTCTCCGCGGCCTCCTGGCCGACCAGGAGAATACTTCGGTGATGCTGGGCAATGTGACAGGCATCGATTCGGCCACCAGACACGTGATCGTCGATGCCGGCGATAGAGAAGGATTACGGATCGGGTATGACTATTTGGTGCTGGCGACAGGGGCTACCCACAGCTACTTTGGGCATGACGAGTTCGCGCACTACTCATCGGTATTGAAAAGTCTCGCGGATGCAGAGTCCTTGCGTAATCACATACTAACTGCCTTCGAAAACGCGGAGACTGAGGAGGATTTTCGAGCGCAGGAAGGCACTTATGACCTTCGTCCTGGTGGGAGCCGGACCGACTGGCGTAGAAATGGCAAGTGCGATTGCCCTCATGGCGAGGATGACGTTACGGAAGAACTTCCGCCGGATTGACCCAAATTCCGCGCGCATCATCCTGGTTGAAATGGGAAAACGCCCTCTTGGAACGTTCGCGGAAGGTCTCTCGGAAGCAGCAAGGCTTCGTTTGTCGGAGTTGGGCGTAGATGTACGCCTGGAAAAAGCCGTACAAGCAATCGATGCGGAAGGCGCAGTCGTAGGCGATGAGCGAATTCCAAGCAAGACGGTGATATGGACAGCGGGAGTTGCGCCGTCGCCCGCCGGCAAATGGCTTGGTTGCGATGTAGATCGTGCCGGTCGCGTCCGCATCGGGCCGGATCTCACAGTCCCAGGTCACCCTGAGATATATGTAATTGGCGATACCGCGTACCTTGAGCAGGACGGGCGGCCACTTCCAGGAGTTGCGCAGACAGCCTTGCAGCAAGGGCACTACGCCGCAAAATCAATCTTGCGGCAGGTGACCGGAAAGGCGCCGCTCCCCCCGTTTCGTTACTTCGACAAGGGCAACCTTGCCGTAGTCGGAAAGAATTTTGCTGTGTTGGAGAGCGGGCCGGTCAGGGTGAGCGGCTTCCTGGCCTGGCTCGTCTGGGCCTTGGTCCACATACAGTTTCTCGCTGAGAGTAGTTTGCGGTTCAGTGTCTTTTTCCAGTGGGTCTGGTTTTACCTCAGTGCCAAGCGCGGTGACCGGTTGATCATTGAACAGCGCAAGGCTAGCTGACGAGAGGTTCGCATCAATTGGGTTCAGGCGCGCCGCGTGAGCACCGAGTCTGCTTCGGCGGTGGAGTGAGCGCATGCGGCAAAGCCCGCGTAAGGGCAGCTTGGCGGCGAGAAAGGTGGTCCAGTTGTGTATCGCAACATTATGATCGGACTTAACAAATCGGCTGCATCGCAGAGAGCGCTGAAGCGGGCAATCGATCTAGCGGGACAATTCGAAGCAACTTTAACGGCGGTGGCAGTGGTGCCGGCTCCTCCTCCGTATGCTGCGTATGCGGCAGCGCTGAGTGCTGAAGCTCCTCGAATCATGGAAGGCGATCAGCAGGCATTCTTCGTTGACCTTCTGGGTATGGCGCGAAGAGAAGCTGCGCAGCATGCCATCGAGATTGAAACTGTTCTGAGCGGAGGATCAGCTGTGGTGTCCGTATTCGATGCGGTCCGGACCAACCAGATTGACCTGCTGGTCCTGGGTATCCAGCCCGAGCTCGAACTGCTTGGATGGATGTCTGGCAGCACTGCTCATGAACTTGCACAGAGAGTTGCATGCGACGTTCTCGGAGTTCACTGACGCACAGAATGCAATTTCGGCACCAGCAAACGGAGTGGCGCTCGTCGATGCGAAGCGCCTTGCATGAAGCCAAAGCAGCCCTGCTGACCTGTATAGTCAAGTGATTCAAGCACATTCACCATCTGGATTGGGATGTGCAGCATCACCCAATCGTATTATTCCAGTTGAACGAGTTGCCGTCGAACCCTTTTGGTGGTAACGTGAATTGATGATCGCTCTCCGCGCCATGATCGCCGAAGTCTGTTGTTGCGCAACGATGTGTTGCGTACGCATGTCTTCTGGCGTGAGGGATGGGCAGAGCTAAGGTTTAGCTACAAGCCGGTACCTCAATCGGACCCACCGCCAGAAATTGACCTGGCAGGTGGGTTTTCTGTTTTGGACTGAAATCGAGGCGGGTGCGGCCGGAAAGATCTTCACCGAATCGCTTCCAAGGGAGAAATACAATGGGCGTTGCTGAAATTCGAGCTGAAGACCTGAAGAAGTGGCTTGACGCTGGTGAGAATCTCTTTCTGCTCGACGTGCGCGACGAGTTCGAGTACGAAACCTCAAATATTGGGGGACATCTGATCCCGCTCGCCGAACTGCCGAGCCGGGTGAACGAACTCGACGTGAACCAGAAGATTGTGGCGCTTTGCAAGATGGGATCGCGCGGCGCCAAGGCGGTGAAGTTGCTGAACAAGGCCGGATTCAACCAGGTGTGGAACCTGACCGGGGGAATTCATGCATGGTCCGATCGGGTCGATCACGACGTCCGCAAATACTAAGAGACACGAAACCAAGCGCAGAATTAATCACCCGCAGGCTCAGTCCCAGAAACTGGGACAGGTCTCTGCGCGCCTCTGTTCGCTTGCGAAGTTCAACCGCAGGCTCTAGAATTCTCATGCAATCACATTAGGAGGCAACCCTGTGGCTGAAGAAGTCGTCCGCGCCTCGTTAAGCGAAGAAGCGGCATATCAACTTGCCAATGTAACCAAGACTGCTCCGCAATTTGGGGCAATCACACCGCGCTGGCTGGTTCGCCTGCTTGATTGGAAGCCGCTTGAATCGGGAATCTTCCGGTTGAACAAGGTGGATGAAACCAAGCCGATTGAATCCACCTGCGACCACGAAGACGAGTCGGCGCTGGCCGCTACGTATATCAAGTACCAGGAAGAGCCCCGCGAGTATGTGCTCAGCAGCATTAATGCGGTGCTCAATGTTCATACGCGAGTCTCCGATCTTTTCAGCAATCCGTACGACCAGGTTCGCGAGCAGTTACGGCTTCTGATCGAGAGCGTGAAGGAAAAGCAGGAGAGTGAACTGATCAACAATGCGGAATACGGCCTGCTCAACAATGTGGCCGAGACGCAAAAGATCAAGACGCGCAAGGGCGCACCCACACCGGACGATCTTGACGAGCTTTTAACAAAGGTCTGGAAGGAGCCATCCTTGTTCCTGGCGCATCCACGCGCGATCGCAGCGTTTGGGCGCGAATGCACCCGCCGCGGAGTTCCTCCACCGACCGTGACACTCTTTGGTACGCCGTTCCTGACCTGGCGCGGAGTTCCGCTGATTCCCTCAGACAAGATTGCGGTGAGGACGCGAGACCACAAATCCAAGATTCTGCTTTTGCGCGTGGGAGAAAAGAAGCAGGGCGTGATCGGTCTCTTTCAACCCGGCCTTCCGGGAGAACAGAGCCCCGGCTTGTCCGTGCGGTTCATGGGCATTGACCAACGAGCGCTGGCATCTTACCTGGTGTCCCTCTACTGTTCCGCGGCCGTGCTGACGGATGATGCAATTGCCCTGCTCGAAGACGTAGACGTAGGCCAATACTATGAGTACAAGTGAGCAATCGCTGGTGACGCCTGGGAATGCGGAGGCGAACAGCGCAGGTGCGGGATTGCCGGGCAGTGCTCCCGGCATTCTCTCCCCGGCCGAGTTGGCGCGCATGGCCAACGACCTGTTCAACGCACTACCAGACGAGTCGCAGCAACCGGCGATTACCGCGGCTCGCGTGGTGTTGCCGGCGAACTCTGCCTTCAGTGGAAATCCGTACGCCGCAGTACCAAGCCCCACCGTGCCCGGCGTTCCTGGGATTCTTGCCGGCTTTGCGGAATTGCAGCCGGGTGCGTTTGTCGCGACTCCTGACCGCAGTGTGCCGCCGGACGCGCGCTCAAGCGCCTCGGTGCCTTCTTCGCCCGTGAGTTCACAGGCCGGACGCGGTAGTGCGCCCGCTCCGACAATTGACCCAGCCTTTGCCTTCCTTACAGATGCGCGTCCACTTTTCGTTCAACCTTCTACCGATTCTGCACTCCAGGACACGCCAGCTCTTGCATTCGGCAGCGCCGTGCCCAGCGAAGATCTTCGGCGATTCCGACGTTCAGTTTTCTTGAAGAGGCGCGTCCGCTGTTTTCCAGTCCATCGACGCTGCCTGGCCCGGTTCCGGCTGATGCCGCGGCGAACAATCCCTTCGCAACTCCGCTTGACCAGAATGCGCCGCAGCTGCCCGGCACGGTAGCGCACGCGCCCGGCGCTGTCGCTCCACCTCACGACGACGACAACCGGCCTCGTCCGCTCTACGCATTCGATGGTGTCCCGGTGGTAGCGCCGACCGGCACAGCGGCAGAGTTGCCGCAGGATCTGGGACTCTCTTCGTATGCGTTCGATGTGGAGGCGATTCGGCGCGACTTTCCCATCCTTCGCGAAGTGGTAAACGGGCGGCCGCTGATCTGGCTCGACAATGGT
>JBELAI010000149.1:0-13944 GCA_049508975.1 Occallatibacter sp.
AAGGCGGTCAGCCTGGGCTCGAATAGACCAGACATTTAGAACGAATGTGAATGAATGGTCGAGGGAGCTTTTTTGCGTGGGAAGCGCTGCTGGATGGGATCCTCGGTCTCCCAGGTCTCAAAATCGAAACCTGGGGCACCCACATTTTAGGGCGCAATAAAGAGATGCACGGGCGCTAATACCTTTGCGTTCTACCTGCGCACTCTCGGGCCAATTAGAATTAGGTTCGATGACTCCCGACCCAAACCACAGCGTCGCCATTGTTGCCATCGGGCGCAACGAGGGCGAGAGGCTGAAAAGCTGCCTCCGCGCAGCCGTTGCGGCCGCGCGGACGGTGATCTATGTGGATTCGGGCTCGACGGACGGAAGTGCGGATTTCGCGCGATCGCTGGGTTGCGAAGTGGTCGAATTGCAACCGCCGTTCAGCGCGGCGCGGGCGCGGAATGAGGGCTTCGCGTCTGCGATTAACCTCGATCCAGACGCAGCCTTTGTGCAGTTCGTCGATGGCGACTGCACACTCGTGGAAAGCTGGCTCGAACACGGCATCGCAGCATTGAACGAACGAACCGACGTGGGTGTAGTCTGCGGCCACGTGCGCGAGATTCATCCCGAAGCTTCTGTCTACAATCGTCTGTTCGATCTGGAATGGCGACAGGGGCCGGGCGAGATCAATGCGTGCGGCGGCATCTTCATGGTTAGGCCGGCGGTGTTCAAGGCTGCGGGCGGGTTCAGGGCCGACGTTATAGCAGCCGAGGATAATGAATTCTGTCTGCGCGCGCGGAGGATGGGTCAGAAAATCCTGCTTCTCGACACGGCGATGGTCTGGCACGATGCGGCAATGCACCGGTTTGCGGAGTGGTGGCGGCGAACGCGTCGAACCGGGCACGCGTGGGCGCAGGTGGCGGCTCTGCACGGCAAAGGCGAGGAGCGCTATTTTGTACGCGAATGCCGCCGAGTGTGGATCTGGGGCCTGGCAATTCCGGCGATTGCGATTGTGTTTGCGCCGTTTACTCGTGGGATTTCGCTGTTTTTGTTCTTTCTCTACGGCCCTCAATTCGGATGGATCGTCCGCAGAGCTAGAAAGCGTGGGTGGCGGCTGGGCGACTCGATGATCTACGCATTCTTCACAGTGTTGAGCAAGTTTCCGGCTGTTGAGGGTATGCTGGCCTACCACTGGCGTCGCTGGCGCGGCCAAACGCTTACGATCATGGAACACAAGGAAAGTTAATGGAAGACCGGACGCCGCTACCCAAGGAAGAATCGGACAGTTCAACGCAAGCACGCGGGCAAGGTGCAGGCGGAGTGCGGCGTGTTGCATTGCTCGGTGCCGGCTATATCGCCGATTGGCATGCTCTGGCTCTCAAGTCCGTCCACGGTGTGGAACTGGTAGCTGTGTGCGACAGGTTTGTTTCTAGAGCGGAGTCGTTGGCGCGTAAGTTTGGTGTGCCCAAAGTCTACGGGTCGCTCGAGGAGATGCTCGCGGCGGAGAAGCTCGATGCGGTGCATATACTCACGCCTCCCGACCGGCATTTTGAAGGGGCGCGCACGGTGCTCGAAGCTGGCGTGAACGTCTTTCTCGAAAAGCCGATGTGCGCTTCCGCATCCGATTGCGATGAACTGGTGCGGCTGGTCGAGCAGCGCGGCCTGCGCCTGGGCGTTGGTCACAATTTCCTCTTCGCCGAGGTCTACGAACAACTGCGCAGCGATGTGAAGAGCGGTGTCCTCGGCCAAATCGACGATGTGACGATTACCTGGCACCGGCCATTGCCTCAGGCTACGCACGGACCGTTCGACACCTGGATGCTCCGCGATCCGCGCAACATCATGATCGAGGTCGGATCGCATTCCGTGGCCCACATGCTTGACCTGGTTGGCGAGCCCGAAGATCTCGCGGTGCATGCCTCGAATGCGATCGAATTGCCCACAGCCGTGAAGTTCTATCGCCGCTGGCAGGTAAATGGGCTGAAGGGGCGCACAGCTGTCGAGATGCGCCTCTCGTTTGTTCCCGGCTTTTCTGAGTACACGATTCATGTGCGCGGCTCTCTCGCCAGCGCGACGGTGGACTTTGAGCGCAATACGTACACACTCGACGAGCATCGCCCGAGCGATCCGGATTTTGAAAACTACGCGATGGTGTTGGCTCGCGCGAAAAGCCTGAAAAAACAGGCGCGGCAGACGCTATGGAGTTACATCAAAGCGAAGCTGAAGTTGGGCAGTCGCGGCAACCCATATGGAGCTAGCATCGCACGCGCCATGGACGCGTTTTACGGCGCCAAGGGCTCGGTGCTGGATGAGCGAGTCGATGGCCGGTTGGGCGCGCGGGTGATCCGGCTGTGCGAGAAACTCGGTAGGCTGGCGAATCTCCGCGCATTCGATGAAGATCCCTCAGGGGCTAAAGCCCCCACCATTCTTGACCAGTGGAATGTACGGGCTGAAGCCCGTACCCTTCCTGAAGCTCGTACCCTTCTTGAAGCTCGTACCCTTCTTGAAGCTCGTACCCTTCCTGAAGCCCGTACCCTTCCTGAAGCCCGTACCCTTCTTGAAGCCCGTACCCTTCCTGAAGCCCGTACCCTTCCTGAAGCTCGTGCCCTTCCTGAAGCTCGTGCCCTTCCTGAAGCCCATACCCTTCCTGAAGCTCGTGCCCTTCCTGAAGCCCATACCCTTCAGCCGGCCGGCTCGTCGATGGGCTCAGCGCCTCGCATTTTGGTGCTCGGCGGCACCGGCTTCATCGGCAAGGAATTGCTGCGGCAATTGATTGAAAAAGGCCACACAGTCCGCGCACTGGTACGAGGCACTGCGGGGATCCCGCACGATCTGCGCGCATCCGAAAATCTCGAATGCGTGGTTGGAGATTTGGGAAACAAAGGAGACCTGCTGCGTGCAATGGAAGGCGTGGAAACAGTCTTTCATCTAGCGCGGGCCAACGTGAAGACCTGGCCGGACTACCAGCAATTCGAAATAGAAACCACGCGCGGCGTAGGGGAATGCGCAATCGCCAGCGGCATCAAGCGTCTCCTCTATACAGGCACCATCGATTCCTATTACGCGGGTGCAGGCGCGGGCACCATCACAGAAGCCACTCCGCTCGACGCGCAGATCGAGAGGCGCAATCTCTACGCGCGCGCCAAGGCGGCTTGCGAAGAAATCCTGATGCACATGCACCGCGAGCAGGGTCTGCCGCTGGTAATTGTGCGGCCAGGCATTGTGATTGGACGCGGCGGCAGCCCCTTCCACTGGGGCGTGGGCATGTGGTGGAACGATGCGGTTTGCCAAATCTGGGGGGAGGGTACGACCAAACTGGCGCTGGTGCTGGTGGAAGATGTGGCCGCCGGTCTGATTGCCGCGATGGAAACGCCGGATATCGATGGGCGATCGTTCAACCTGGTCGGCGAGCCGTTGATGACGGCGCAGGAATATCTGGATGAACTTGACCGCGCAGGTGCAATGAAGATTCAGCGCCACGCCACGCCCATTGCGCGGTTCTATCGGATGGACATGCTGAAGTGGATGGTCAAGGTTGCAGTGCGTCATCCGAAGCGACGGCTGCCTTCCTATCGCGATTGGGAGAGCCGAACGGGGCGCGCGGTCTTCGATTGCACAGCGGCGAAGACGGTGCTCGGATGGAAACCGGCAACGGATCGCCTGGAACTTGTGCGGCGCGGGATTGAAGAGCCTCTGCGAGAGTACTTGCGCTAATATCTTGCTCGCGTGGACTAGTAGTTTCCCAGGTCTCAAATGCGAGACCTGGGGCACCCACACCCGTCGGATGGACACGTCAGGGCCTCCTGAGAAACAGGTCCTTCGACTCCGCTGAAGTACGCTTCGCTCAGGATGACAGGTCCATTTCTGATCGCAAGGACTACCAGGGCTGCGGCGGGCTGACGCGGCCGCCTTGGGTTTCGCGCCACGCCTGGCTCATCAAGGCAAGAAACAATTTGGCTTCTTCTGCGCGATGCCGGCGGGCTAGTTCTTTGCTCTTGCGATTGCGAATCCAGCGCAAGGCGTGCATGGCATCTTCAAGCCACCGAACGCCCCATACGCGAATCCCGTGATTCTTGCGGAAGTAAAGCAGCGTGGACCTCATGCGCCATAAGACGATCTGCGATTCCGTATCGGAGAATTTCAAAGTGGTCAATTGACGGCTGGATTGTCCACCGATATGCGTGACCACAACATCGGGCCAATAGAGCACCCGAAAACCGATGGCTTTCATACGGTGGCAAATATCCACTTCTTCGCTGTAAAGAAAGAATCGCGGGTCGAATAGGCCGGTTTTGACGAGTGCTTCGCGGCGCATGATTGAAAAAGCGCCTGGCACCCAATCCACCTCTGCCGGCAAGTCGGGGCTCGCCCACGTGCGGTCGAATGCGCCGAAGATGCGCGACTTGGGAAAGCGCGAAGCGAGGCCGGAGAATACAACAAAGACGTGCCAGAGGCCTGGAAATGCACGAGCCGAAGGTTGCCATTCCCCTTTCGGGCCAACCAGGCGCGCACCGCCCACGCCGACTGTGGTGTTGGCGTCCATGTGTTCGATGGCGAGGTGTAAAGCTCCGGAATGCAGAAGGGCATCCGAGTTCAGCAGAACCAGGTATTGTCCCAGCGCAAGCTCCATGGCCACGTTGTTGGCTTCGGCAAAACCGAGGTTTACCGGGCTCTGGAGAATCTTGACTGGAAAGCGTGAGCTGCCGAACTCGCTCTCGACCATTTCCGTGGAACCGTCGTTCGAAGCATTGTCGACCACCAGAATCTCAGCCGTGAAGCCAGCCGGCATTTGTTCGCTCTCGGTGAGGATGGATTGGATGCACTGGCGCAGCAAGTCGCGGGTGTTGAATGAAACGACGATGACGGAAACCGTGTACTCGTAGGACGGTAACAGTTTCACAGACGCACAACTGCCCGCTCCACGCGGCAAGAGCTGCGTGATTCGTGGTGAGTGCGGGCTGCTTTCGGTCGCTCCAGCCGGACTGGTTTGGGAATTTGCTGTCGCGGGAGTCATCGATGTGTTTCAAGTATAGTGTGGAGCGCGAATGAAAAGAAAACACATGCCGCGCCGGATGGTGGGAGTCCTCGTGCACCGAATGGGGTATGTCCCCCTGGGAGGTAATGGGTAAGCGGAACAAGCATTGTCACGGGCTATGCTTGAGGTGGACAGACCGCGATTATTCTGTACGATGTTGCCGGAAGGAAAGCGCAGGGCAAATGGGGAGCAGAGAGGGGATTCAGAACGCTGCGCCGGCTGTGCTGGTGGGTGTGGGGCTTGTGATCGCTGCGCTTATGCTGTTGGCTGCCGTTGCCGCAGGACCGCAGGCCCGCTTGCAAGCGGCGACTGGAACCGAGGCCGGAGTGACCCATCTGCGCGTGACGAGCCAGGTGATTCTGCCTGGGGTGACGCGCCTGGGGATAAACCTGGGCGAGCAGACCTATTACGATTCCGGCCAGATGATGCGGAATCTTCTCTACCGCAATCCCGGGTTCGAGGGGATGGCCTACCGAAGCATTCTTCACTGCCTTTCGAGCGGTACGTCGAATTGCACGGACACGCGTCGCTCATTCACGTGGCCGGCCGGTTTTTGGGACGGCGCGACCTACGAGGTTCTGGATGGGGTAGCCGTTGGTCGCAAGGGCGGCGTCAAGGCGAGCGGACCGAGTGGGGGTGGATACGGATTGACGCTCGACGGCGCAGGCTCCGCGATCGGCGCGGGCGACTGGCTGGCCGTGAGCAAGGAGTTTCCCGGCGATCCGGCTTCAGGGTGGTGGCCCCAGCTCACGGGCGGCGCGAGGCTTGAAGCGGAGCGCAAAGATCTTTCGCCGGAAACCGTCGGACGGCAGGCGTTGCGCATCGAAGCATCGCTCCCAGGGCAGTCTGTTGAGCTAAAGTCTTATTTCGACACCATGGATGGATTCTCATTTGTGCGTCTTCGCGGGCGATACCGGCTGAGTTTCAAGGCCAGGGGACTGGCTGGAACACGAACGATTAATGCGCGTGTCAGGCGGATTATCAATGGCAAGGCCGATTATCTGGAGCAGGATTTCCAGTTGACGCCGGCCTGGTCCGACTACCACGCGGAGTTTACGGCCGATGAGGGCCCCGCGCCGACGGGTCCGGTTGAAGCCGGATTCAGCATTGCAGGCGGTTCTTTGCTTCTCGACGATGTGGAACTGGAGCAAATAAGCGGCGATCCCTCGAACCGGACCGCCTTCCGCGATGAGGTGGTGCAGACGCTTCGAGACCTCCGCCCTGGAGTGTTGCGGCTGATGTCAAGTCACTCGCAATTGGGCAGTACTGTGGACAATTTGCTCTCTCCGCCGTTGGCACGGCTGAGACCCGGCTTTTCCACCTGGCAGACGACCATGGAAGACATACCTGTGGGGATTCCGGAGTTCCTCGAGCTATGCCAGGAGGTCGGCGCGGAGCCCTGGATGGTTGCGCCGACGGCAATGAGTGTGGACGAAGCGCGCAAGCTGGCTGAATATTTGGCGGGAAATTCGAACACGGTTGGCGGGGCGGCGCGTACAGCCGCGGGAAGGCGCGATCCATGGACGCGGGCGTTCAAGACCATCCACATTGAGCTGGGAAATGAAACCTGGAACGGAATCTTTCAGGGCGAAGCGATAGACGACCCCGCAGCCTATGGAAGGCGGGCAGATCGGATATTCAAGGCGCTCCGAAGCGCCGCTGGTACAGATGCCGGGCAATTCGACCTGGTGGTAGGCAGTCAGGCTGCGAATCCGTGGCGAAGCGGGGAAGTGCTGCGCTCGGCCGTGTCGGCCAATTCGCTGGCGATTGCGCCTTATCTCATGATCGGCGTGACCAAATGGGGCAATGAGGATGAGCTGTATGGGCCGCTGATGGCGCAGCCGGAGCAGTTGTCCCGCGAGGGAGTTGTGCAGGCCACGCAGGCCGCGGTGGGCGGGCGGCAACTGGCCGTCTACGAGGTGAACTTGCACACCACGGAAGGTTCGGCGCCTCAAGCGGTGCTGGACCGGCTTACTCCTTCAGTAGCAGCCGGCGTAGCTGTTACCGGACACATGCTGCGCATGATGCGGGACCACGGGATTCGCGACGAAATGCTCTTCAGTCTGCCCCAGTTCAGGTTCAAGCGGGCCGACGGCGCTCTGGTTCGCCTGTGGGGAAGCGTGGTGGACATGGGCGTTACTGGCCGGGAGCGGCCTCAATTGCTGGCCGAGAGCCTGGCCAACCTGGCCGTGCGCGGCAAGATGGTGAAGGTGCAGGTGAGCGGCGAGAACCCCACGCACGATCAGCCGGAGGGCAACGATGGCGTGCGACTGAACGGGGTCCACGAGATCGATGCTTATGCGTTTCAGGACGGAAAAAGCCACGGCCTGATCGTCTTCAATTATGGATTGCACCAATCGCGAAAGATTAGCTTGGAGGCCACCGGCTTGAATTCGAGATCCGAAGTGAAGCTGTGGAGGCTGGTCAGTTCCGGGCCCGGTGCGAACAACGAGGATCAGGTGCAGGTCAAAGTAAACGAGGAGCGGCTGGAAGGTTCGGAATTGGTTTTGGCTCCGTGCTCAATGGTGGCGTTGGCGTGGTCGGAGTGAGAATTCGGCGCGAAGTGTATATCCCCTCAAAGTTGCAGTTTCTGGGCGGCTCGATTTGGGAGGTAACTCTAAATAAGTTACAAAAGATAACTTGATTGGGTTACTAAATAACTCAGAATTGCATTACGTAACCGGGCAAAGTTACTGAATTGTCGTGTTATATCTATCGAAAGAGGCATCTGTTTTGCCCTTCCCTTCCCCATTTGGGGCATTGATTCGAAAGACACGTCCAGATAACTTCAAACCATCAGTCCACTCGGGTTGATGACACGTCAAAGTTAGTGCGGGCCGCGATTTCAAAGACAGTTAGCCCAATCTTTCGAGCTCATTTCCGAGTGAGGCAAGCGCCCTTCGAGTTGAGCGGAGGCGCAAGCAGGCACGGACCCACCAGGTTGCGCGGGGGCGCAGTCAGGCACGGGGTGAGCACGAATTCAATCGAAAGATTGGTTGGACGGAAAGCTACCGCAGTGCACTGGCGGTCTAGCTCAGGGGGTGGTGCGTGCAAGCAGGAAACGGCGGCTCGAGATGAAGAGGTATTCGAAGCACCCAATTGCGGTATTGGGGCTGCCTCTGGATAGCCTGACGGCAGATGGGGCTGTCGATGCGATCGAAGGCTTGATTCTCTCGGGTGGAACTCACCAAATTGCGACGGCCAACCTTGATTTCTGGCTGAATTCGTTTTCAGACCGGCATTTGCACCGGATCATTGCGGGTTGCAGCCTGGTATTGGCGGATGGCATGCCCCTTGTGTGGGTATCGAAGCTGTTGGCCTGCCCACTTCCTCAACGAGTCACAGGCGTAGATCTTGTGCCGAGGCTTGCCGCGCTGTCGGTGAGCAAGGGGTACGGGATATTTCTGCTTGGCGGCAAAGGTGACGTGGCTGAGCGGGCGAAAGCATTTCTGGAAGAGAAATTCCCTGGGGTCAGAATCGTGGGTACCTGTGCTCCCTCTGAAGAGGAGATTGAGCAACTTGACCAAAGGGAGATCCTTGATCGGATCCATGCGGCAAAGCCGGAAATTTTACTTGTCGCGCTGGGCAATCCCAAGCAGGAAAAGTGGATCTGGATGCATCGCAAGCGCATGGGCGTTCCCGTGGCGATGGGCGTTGGCGGCAGTTTTGAAATCCTCGTCGGCGATATGCGGCGGGCGCCCGAGTGGATTCAGAGATGCGGACTGGAATGGGCGATGCGCTTTGTACAGGAGCCTGGACGCCTGGGCCCGCGGTATTTGCGCGACTTTCTGGGTCTGGCGCGCAAGTTGCCCATGACATTGCTGGCGGGCTGGGTCCAGCGCCCCTACCTGGGCGCATCGCATGCGACCACGGTGACCACTCCCCAGGTGATGCATGTGTATGTGCACGGGAAACTCAGTGGGGAAATCGCGTCTGCATTGCTTGAGGCCGCCTCGGCCAGCGTCGCCGGCAGCCTGGTGATGGTGGTGCATCTCACCGCAGTCAGACAAATCACCGCGGCAGGATTGGGCACGCTGATGGATGTGCGGCGTCGGTTGCTCGACGCAGGTTTGACGCTCTCTTTGGCGGGTCTTGGCTTTAGGCATCGATTTCTGCTGCATGCCTGGTGCGCTCATCCGCTCTTCGACGAATGGGAGTCGACCGTTGCTTACGGCCGATCCATGGCCAACGATTTGGATCCAACAACGCGCAAGAACGTGCGCGGGGAGCCGGAAGTGCTTCCAGCACAAACCCGCGTTCGTGGTTAGAGCGGTTCCACAATTTAAGTGCCCTTTGTGGGTAAGCGAAAGGTGCCTTTTACTTCCACCCAGGCAACGAAGACCTGTTGCTGGGGACCCCGGGAGGAAAAAGCCACTTGCAGGCATAGACTTCGGGGTGCAGCGATTGCGGAACCGCTATAGTCCGGCGCAGTCTGGAACTTTCTGGGGGACGGAATGGAACTGATCATCCTGCTCCCGGCTGTGGCTTGCTGGGTGGCATTGGCCAGGGGACCGATTCGCAAAGCCCTGATCAATGTTTACCTGCCTGTGGTTCTTCTTTTGCCGCAGTATTACACTCTGCGGTTTCCGCATCTACCGCCGTTGACGTTTGCCGACGCTGCCGTTCTTCCCTTGGGCGCCGCGCTCTGGGTCAAGGAGATTCGGCACTGGCGTTTTGACTGGATGGATTTGTGGGTGCTCTTGCTTGCGGTGAGTGCTGCGTTGTCTGAGGGATTGAGCCCTGCCCTGGCGGATGGAACGTGGAAGCAGTTGCTAGCTGTAAACAGTCCACCTGTCGAAGGCAACCTGGCCAATGGCTGGTTGCAGCTTTTTGAGGGGCTTTGCACCATGGTGTTGCCCTATATGCTCGGCAAGCTTCTGATCGAGCAGCGAGGGGCGGAAGGACAGCCGGCGCGCAAGCGAGTGTTGCGGCGGATGGTGGTTTTGCTGGCGATCGTGACAGGTATCAGCGTAATCGATTTTCTGACGGGAAAGAGCATCTGGCAGAGAGTATTCAGGCATGTTTTCCCCGACCAGACAGTGGGGTGGACAGTGCAGATGCGGTGGGGATTCGGGCGCATCGCCGGACCCTACGCACACGCTATTCTCGCGGGAATGATTTTTTTGATGGGGTTGATCTACTGTTTGTGGCTGCGAAAGTTTGCTCCAAATTGGGGAACGCGGAGAATCTTCAACGGGTTGCCGTTGACCTTTCGCGGATTGGTGCTCTGGGCTATTGTTGCCGGCCTTTTGATGACGCAGTCGCGCGGACCATGGATAGGCGTCGGGTTGTCGATGGTGCTTGCACTGCTGATGTGGAAGCTCCCCCTCGGCAAGGCGACGCTGGCGTTTGTGCTGGTGCTGATAGTGTTTTCGGGGGCGGCCTACTATTACGGGAAGCGCTACACGGATGTGGATATCAACCACGCCACCAGCGAAGCGCAGAGGAACGCCATTTATCGCAGGGATCTGTTGTGGACGTACATACCGCTGATCGAGGAGCGCAAGGCGTTTGGTTGGGGTATTACTACGCTGCCAAGCATGCACGGACACATGTCGGTCGACAACGAATACCTGCTGGTGGCGGCAACGCAGGGATTGACGGGGTTGGGATTGTTGCTGATGATTCTGTTGGGCAGTGCGGTGCGCTTGTACCGGTTGGCCAGACGGGAATTGGGGATGGAGGATAAGGCTCTTGTGTTTGCCCATTTGACCGTCCTCATGGGATTGATGACCGCGCTGACGACGGTTTACCTGGGCGAGCAAGCTCTTCTGCTGTTCTTCCTGGTCGTAGGTTGGATTCATGGGATGAACCCCGCCGGGACAGCACCGGCAAAAACACATGCAACGGCAGAGTCGTTCCAGTTTCAAAAGGTGTTGACTTGAGTGCACGATTGTGCAAGCTCACCTATAAATCCGGGTGCCTCGGGTCTTGAGTTTGAGGCCTGGGAAAGCAAGAATCTAAACGGTTTTGATATTTCAATAGCTAGAGAGCAGAGAGCATAGATGGAACGGGTCCTTATTTCGGCATTGGCGGTGTTGATGGCGTTGTTTGCCACCCCGCTATTTCTCGATCTGGCGTTGTGTATCGCCGGGAATTTTTTTCGCGCGCGAAATCCGAAAGCAGCGCCCGGCCGGAGCATTCAACTGGCGGTCGTAGTTCCCGCGCACGATGAGGAAGGAATGATTGCGCGGACGGTCCAGTCGCTGAAGGCGGCCGATCCTGCGACTTCAATCTTTGTTGTTGCACATAACTGCTCCGACGGAACGGCAGCAGCCGCTGCCAACGCCGGCGCCCAAGTAGTCGAACTGAACAACCGTAAACTTCGTGGCAAGGGAGCAGCGCTCCGCCATGGGTTCTCTGCGGCGCTGGGGGCGGGTGCGAATGCGATTCTGGTGGTCGATGCCGACACAGTGGTAAGCGCCAACCTGATTGCGGCGACGCGCGCAAAATTGGAGCAGGGCGCGGAGGCCACTCAATGCCGGTATGAACTGGAATTGCCGGCTTTACGCGCGGGGAATCCGCTGGCACGGTTGCGGGCACTTGCGTTTCGCGGTATGAATGTGCTGCGCGCACGTGGAAGGGCTGGTCTGGGATTCTCAACAGGACTCTTTGGAAACGGGTTTGCTCTCACGGCTGCCGCGCTTGACCGCGTACCCTTCGACGTCGACAGCATTGCGGAAGATATGGAGTACCACACAAACCTGGCGCACGCAGCGATACCGGTTTATTGGATTAACGATGCGTTTGTCCATGGGCACAGTCCTGTGTCAGGCGCGGCGAAAGCCACGCAGGAGGCACGCTGGGAAGGCGGCCGCTTCAGGGTAGCCAGCCGCGCAACAGGCCGTTTGATGACCGCGCTGCTGCATGGCAGATGGCGCGCTCTTGAGACGCTCGCGGACGTGTGGAGCCTTCCCTTGTCGCGTGGAATTCTTGCGCTTCTGCTGACGATCTTTCTTGGGGTGCACTGGCTGCATGACTTCGCCCTGGTATGTGCCGCAGTTGCACTGGTGTACGTAGTGCAAGCCGCGCTTCTGGGGAATGACCCAATACGCGACCTTGCGGCACTGCTTGCTGTGCCGCTCTATCTGGTTTGGAAAGCGTTGATCACGCCGCTCGTGCTGCGCCAGTCGCGCAGCCGGGCAGAGTGGGCCAGGACCAAGCGGGAGGCGCCTCAGCCGTGACCAATACGCCGCTGATCGTCGACGCCCGCGCGCAAGAGGGGGAGCGGCAGCAGGAGCGTGAAATCCCGTGGGCCATCGACCCCGAGGCTGCCCTGGCACTGGGCAGTCCCGACGCTGCGCGGGAGCCTCTGTATGAGGTCAAAGGTAAATTCGGGCGCAACGTGACTGCGACCATTGTTGCCCGCATGGTGAATATGGCGCGGGGCGTTTGCCTGGTTCCATTTCTGCTGTCGCACATCGGCCTCGAAGCCTACGGAATCTGGACCACGATCTTCATCCTGGTGTCGTATGTGGGCCTCACTACGATGGGCGTTTCCAATGTCTACATCAAGTACGTTGCCGAGTTCCACGCGCGCAGGGAATACGACAAGGCCAACGCGCTGCTTTCCACCGGACTGGCATTGACCATTCCTCTTTGCGCAGCCATGTTTGCCTGCTTCGTTCTTGGATGGAACTGGTTTGCTCCATGGCTCCACCTGCCGCCTTCCCACATAAGCGACGGCAAGGAAGCGGTGCTGATTGTGCTCGGCGTATTCCTTTCGAGCATCGCGTTCAACGCCTTCGGTGACATGCTGACCGGAACGCAGCAAATTGTGTCCACGCAGGTGTTTCAGATCATCGGCATTCTGGCCGAGTTCGCGTTGATTGTGTGGCTGGTGAGTGCCGGTCGCGGAATTCGCGGACTGGCCGAGGCTTACCTGGCGCGCGTCCTTATCAATGACGGACTGACCTGGTGGTGGGCGCACCGCACCATCAAGTGGCTGCACCTTTCACCGCGGCGCGTTCATCGTGATTCGCTCAAATACGTGGTGCACTTCGGCGGTCTCGTGCAACTCCAGAGCATGCTCGGCATACTCCAGATGTCTATAGACCGATTGGCCGCATTGACCTTCATCAATGCATCGGCGGCGGGCTTGCTGGATGTGGCCAAGAAATGGCCGACGTCGCTTTCGTCGATACCGACCGCTTTTTTTGCCGCGATGCTGCCGGCTGCCTCCCATGTGGACGCAGCTTCCGATCGCTCCACCTGGCAGAGAAATATGCAGGATCTTTATCTCAAGGGTGCGCGGTATTCCAACCTTTGCACGTCAGCCTTTGTATCCGCAATGGCCTTTTGGTCAGTACCTATTCTGCACGTTTGGTTAGGTACGGCGTTACCGATGAGGGATTCATTGATTCCCCTGTTTGTGTTATTCAGTATCTCAATGCAGTTTCACTTGCTGACAGGGCCGGGGACTTCGATCTTCAGGGGAATGGGGCGTGTCTATGAGGAATTCAACTACTCCATCCCCAACCTGTTGCTGCTGGCGGTTGCGTTGCCCTTGTCGCGCTGGATTCAAGGAAGCTGGACCCCGTACGGCATTGGCGTTGCAGTGAGCGTGGCCACGGCGCTTTCAGCGTGCTGGCTTATGGGCCGCGTGCTTTTTGTTTTGGATTTGAAGCTGACCCGGTTCCTGCGCGTGGTCGTGATGCCTGGCCTCTGGTGCTACGTAGTTGCAGCTTTGCTGGCATGGCCGGCGACGCGATTGGTGTCGGCTCTGAATCGCTGGCAGGGCGCGGGAGTTCTGCTCGTCGTGGGCTTGATCTATGGAGCGGTTCTAGTGGGAGTGTTCTATCGGTGGGTGTTGACGGACGGGGAAAAGCAAGAGGGATCGAGGCTTGTACAGCGGGGCCTGGAAGCATTCCGCGGCCGGGAGGCAACAGCATGAACCATCGAACGCGGTATGCACGCATGGTTCTCCT
>JBELAI010000015.1:0-48682 GCA_049508975.1 Occallatibacter sp.
AGAACTGCAAAGGCTGGGCGCGCCTGCTCGGTTTATGGTTGTTCCCGGCGAGGGCGTCGCTTCAAGCGGTCCAGCCAGTTCGGCATCGCCGGTTGCAGGAAGCATTCAGGAAGCGGCGCTGAATAACCCGCTGGTGCAGCGTGCAAAAGATATCTTCAAGGCAGAAGTCCTGAGCGTTGTCGATCTGCGGCAAAAGTAGCAGGCGTTTACCCCGAGGTAGATCATGATCAATCCATTGAAAATCCCGGAGATGCTTTCGCAAGCCAACCAGATGCAGGAAGAGATGCAGCGTAAGCTGGGCGAGACTGTGGTTGAGGGCAACAGTGGCGGCGGAGCAGTGACCGCTACGATGAACGGCAAGAAAGAATTGTTGAAGATTCGCATAGACCCTTCGGCGGTGATTGGCCTGGGCAGTGCGCAGCCCGACGTGGAAATGCTTGAAGACCTGGTAGTGGCCGCGGTGAATGAAGCCGGACGCAAGGCGGACGATGCCATCAAGTCCAACGTGCAGGGCATGCTGGGCGGATTGAAGATTCCCGGACTCAGTTGATTTTGAATTTAGAAAGAGCGCGGCAAAACCTGCTCCCCCTGCACATGGCCGGTTGAAGGTTTGAGGTTTCCCGCCCTTGCGATAGAAAAAAATCGCAAGAACGGGGCACGGAACAGGTTTGGCGCGATCAACGCGGCAAGTCAAAATTGAAATCTTCTGGAGGCGTTTAAAGTGTCACGCTATGCCGAGCCAATGGCCCGGCTGATTGAAGAGTTGAAGAAGTTGCCAGGCGTGGGCACCAAGAGTGCTCAGCGCTTCGCCTTTCATATTCTGCGCTCGACAGACGACGATGCAGCAGCACTGGCTGAAGCTGTGCGCGGGCTGAAGGCGAGCCTGCGGCTGTGCTCCGTCTGCAACAACGTGACCGATGTCGATCCTTGCGCGTATTGCTCCAACCCGACGCGCAATCAGCGGCTGGTTTGCGTGGTCGAGGAGCCGACCAGCATCGCCGCAGTTGAACGCAGCCGCGGATATCAAGGAGTCTTCCACGTGCTGCACGGAACTCTTTCGCCACTGCATGGCGTGGGGCCCGACCAGTTGCGCACCGGCACGCTGGTTGCACGTGTTGAACGCGGCGAGGTGGATGAGGTGATTCTGGCCACCAGCCCGACCCTGGAAGGCGAAGCTACCGCCAACTGGCTGGCTGCCGCATTGCGCAGGCCAACGGTGAAGATCACACGGATTGCGACGGGCGTGCCCGCGGGCAGCGACATAGAATACGCGGACGAAGTGACCATGGCTCGCGCCATGGAAGGGCGGCGCGAGCTTTAGACTATCCGCGCAGCCTGGTGAGCAGATCTTGCGGGTGGACAGGCTTGGCCAGGATCTCGAACTCGTATCCCTGTGTACGCGCCTTCTCCAGCAGATCGGCCGTGGCAGCCTGGCCGGAAAAGAGCAATATTTTGATCTTCGGCAACAGAGCGCGCATCTGGATGGCGGTGTCGATTCCATTCAGGTCACCCATGATCACGTCGGAAATAAGCATGTCCGGTGAAAATGTGGCGGCCAACTCAAGCGCTCGTTCGCCGGAATAAACGGCGCGGGCTTCGAACCCGCTCTGGTTCAGAATCATGGCAAGCGTGTCGGCAATGACGCGCTCGTCATCGGCAACAAGGACCTTGGGTTTGGTTGAATTCTCCGGCATATTCTCCTGGGCGTATCGACTGAAGGGGAACGATTACGTCGAACGAAGCTACTACTAAGGATATTCGAAGAAGGCCTTTTACCAAAAGCCTTCAAGGGTGGCAAGACGCCTTGCTCAATGATACGCTCTGATTGACACTACATCAGATGTGTCACTTCCCGCCACTCCGACCGGCTAGAGCGAAACCAGGGTTACCGTGTCTTGTCAGGTTTTGTGCAAGGTTGCCGCTCCCTGATGGTCGCTTCAACTTGGAGTCCGTGGTTTCGGGATACAGCAGCCCTGGTTTCGCTATAGTTGCAGAATCCCTGGTCCTCCGTTAACCTGAATTCCCCTGGGTGGTTGGCGATTCATCTGGGAGCAACCACCAAAACATATACTGGCAACAATAACCAACCGACGCTTCCGCCAGAGGGAGCATCAACCGGAGATCCATGCATGCAGGACACGGGTACCCAGAACCAGGCTTCGATACCGGCCGAGGCAGCGGGGCTTCGCGCAGTCGAGCCCATCATCCGCGCTGAGAAGGTCGAGAAATACTACGCGCAGCCCAGCCAGAATCGCATCCAGGTCATCTCCGCTACGGACCTGGCGGTTGTTCCGGGAGAGATACTTGCGCTGCTCGGACCTTCGGGATCGGGCAAGTCGACGATGCTGCGCATGCTTACCGGCTTATCTACCCCCACTGCCGGGCAAGTATATTGGCACGAGAAGCCGATTTCCGGGGCAGAAATCAATGTTTCCATCGTTTTTCAGAGCTTTGCCTTGTTCCCGTGGCTCACGGTTCTTGAGAACGTGGAAGCTCCGCTTCAAGCGCGCGGGGTAAAGCCCGAGGAGCGCCGCGAACGCAGCATGAAGATGCTGGATACGGTGGGCCTGGACGGATTTGAAGGCGCTTACCCGAAGGAGCTTTCGGGGGGAATGCGGCAGCGGGTGGGATTTGCCCGAGCGCTGGTGGTGGAGCCGGAGGTCCTGTTCATGGACGAGCCTTTCTCTGCCCTGGACGTGCTGACGGCGGAGAACCTGCGGTCTGAATTACTGGAACTGTGGGCCAACAAGGCCATGCCGACCAAGGCCATCTTCATCGTTACGCACAACATTGAGGAAGCGGTGCTGCTGGCGGATCGCATCATTGTGCTGGGGCGCAATCCGGGGCATATCCGCACCGATTTTCGGGTTCAACTCGCTCAGCCGCGCGACCGCAAATCTGAGGGGTTCACGCAGCTTGTCGACTACATTTACAAAGTGCTCACCAAGCCGGATGTGGCTCCCACCGAGGCACCGGACCAGCAGGCCGGAAGGCAAGTTCGCGACCAGCGGCAGATGCATTACCAGATGCTGCCGCATGCACGGCCCGGCGGCGTTGCCGGCCTGCTTGAACTGCTGCTGGACAAAGGCGGCCGCGACGATATTTACCGGCTGGCGGATGACCTGGCCTTCGAAATCGACGACCTGCTTCCCATTGTCGACGCTGCCCAACTGCTTGGATTTCTGAAGATTGAGGAGGGCGATGCGGCTATCACCGACAGCGGAACAGAGTTCGCCAACTCCGAGATTCTTCGCCAGAAGGAGTTATTCCGCGATGCCGCGACGGCCAACGTGCTGCTGCTGCGGCAGATTCGCCGCGCCCTGGAATCGAAGAGCGACCATACGGTACCGGAGGACTTTTTCCTGGACATGATCGACGAGCAGTTCAGCGAGGAGGAAAGCCTGCGGCAGATGGAGACGGCTATTGCCTGGGGTCGCTACGCCGAATTGTTCGACTTCGATGCCGGCCGCCGGCGCTTTATGTTGCCGGATGCGCAGGAGGAAGAGGCTGCGGCCAACGAGGAGCAGGAATGAATCCCCAGCACCCCCTGGCGCGCACGCTCGTCACTGTCCGTACCTGGCCTTTCGTCATTGACGTGGGAGTGGCCGCCTGCGGACTGGCCATCTTCTTTACTATCGTCAACACAGGCACATACTGGCTGGGGAAGCCCATACCGGTGGTGCCGATATCCCACTCCATCAGCGCATTACCGGTCTATGCGGCTTACTCCATCGTTCGGATCGCAATCGCCTATCTTTTGAGCTTGATCTTTGCCGTTTCATATGGCTATACGGCCGCCTATAACCCTCGCATTGAAGCGTGGATGATTGCGACGCTGGATATTCTGCAGTCGATCCCGGTGCTCAGTTTTCTGCCGCCTGTTGTTTTGGCGATGGTTGCGTTGGTACCAGGCCACCAGATGGGAATTGAGATGGGAGTCATCCTGCTCATATTCACAGGACAAGTATGGAACCTGGCCTTTAGTTTCTATTCATCCCTTAAGAGCATTCCCAGAGAGATGCTTGAGGCCTCAAGGATTTATCGCTACTCCGCATGGCAGCGATTCTGGCAGCTGGAAATGCCTTATGCGGCGATAGGGTTGGTTTGGAATTCCATTGTCTCCGTGGCCGGTGGGTGGTTTGCGTTGATTGCCTGCGAAATGTTCACGATGGGTGACAAGAATTTTCAATTGCCGGGATTGGGCAGCTATTTGCAGACGGCTACCGCTTCGGGTGATATCCGCGCGCTGGTGGCCGGGTTCATTGTTGTGATTCTGATCGTCATCGCGACGGACCAGTTGGTATGGCGTCCTCTAATTGCATGGAGTGACAAGTTCAAGTTCGAACAGGTGGAATCCGCCGATCGGGTGACTTCTCCGATCCTTGAACTGCTACGGCGCTCGAGCTTGTTCAGCACCCTGCCTGGGCGAGTCTTCGCCCGCATTGAAGAACCCATCTACAGGCGCATGGCTCGCACCCAGGAGTGCCGGGTGGTGCATCCGGTGGACGAAGACAAGGCCAATTTGAAAGCGTCACCTGGGCTGTGGGCACTGGCCATTGCGGTCCTCTGCGGCATGCTGTGGGGAGCTACGCAGGCCATATTCATGCTCAGGACGGTGACCCTGGCCGACCTGCGCCTGCTTTTGGAGGGCGCGGGAGCGACATTCCTGCGAGTTAATGCAGCATTGGCAATTTCCGCCGCTTGGACGATCCCGGTGGGCGTCGCCATCGGCTTCAATCCCAAACTTGCCAGGATCGTACAGCCAATTGCCCAGGTTATGGCATCGGTTCCGGCCACGGCTTTCTTCCCTATTCTGCTCATCGGACTGGTGCAAATCGGCGGCGGGTTGGGCATTGGTTCCATTGCGCTGATGTTGCTTGGAACGCAGTGGTACATTCTGTTCAACGTGATCGCGGGCGCCATGTCCATACCGTCGGACTTGCGCGAGGTGAGCTCGCTCTTCCACTTCACTCGCTGGCAGCGATGGACAAAGCTGATCTTGCCAGGAATCTTTCCCTATCTGATTACAGGCATGGTGACCGCGTCCGGTGGCGCGTGGAACGCTTCGGTATTTGCCGAGTACTCGCATGTTGCAGATCGCACGCTGCAAACCGTTGGACTGGGAGCGCAGATTGACGCGGCGACGGACAGCGGGCGTTTTCCGATTCTGCTGCTTGCTACGATTCTGATCTCGCTGATGGTTGTCACGATGAATCGCCTGGTTTGGCGGCGGCTCTACCACCTGGCGGAAACCCGGTATAAACTGGAGGGCTGATTGGTGGGAGAAATGTCTCTCTTGAGCGTGGGATTGGTTAGAACGAGCTGGCCTCCCGAGAAGCCCGCAGAAGCAGGTCCTTCGACTCCGCTGAAGTACGCTCCGCTCAGGATGACAGGCCTTTTATCGATATGAGATTTAAAGACGGGACTTTGTGTCCGCCAGTTCGTTGCCTCTGAGGTTGATATGATTCGAGTTGGGCTGGTGGGTTTTGGCATGGCGGGGCGCGTGTTCCACGGCCCTTTGATCTCATCGGTGGACGGGTTGGAACTGGCTGCGGTGCTGGAACGGCACTCCGACAATGCCGCTGAACGCTATCCAGGGATCACTACCTATCGGTCGCTTGAGGCTATGCTGGCTGATTCGTCGCTCGGCTTGTTCGTTGTCGCTACGCCAAACGGAACGCACTTTGAGGTTGCGCGGCAGATTCTCGAAGCGGGCAAAAGCGTGGTTGTAGACAAGCCGATGGCTGTAGCTTCGGGTGAGATTGCCGAACTAATGAAGATGGCTGCGGATCGAAATGTTCACTTGATTCCGTTTCATAATCGCCGCTGGGACAGCGATTTCCAGACCCTATCTAAACTTGTACGCGAGAATTGCGCAGGCAGGATTGTCCATCTGGAGTCGACCTTTGACCGTTGGCGGCCAGTGACTAAGGCGCGGGCGTGGAAAGAAGATCCGGCGCAGGGCGGCTTATTGCTGGATATCGGAACTCATCTCGGAGACCAGGCTTTGGCGCTGTTCGAAAGTCCAGAAGCGGTCAGCGCCGATGTGAGCCGTGAACGCGATGGAGATGGCTCGAACGACTCTTTCACCCTCTTGTTGCGTTATGCGGAATTCAGCGTGACGCTTTCGGCTAACGTGCTTTCATCCCTGCCGAGGCCGCGATTCCACCTGCGCGGGACCAAGGGAAATTACTGCAAATGGGGGCTCGACCCGCAGGAAGCCGCTCTCAACCAGATCACGCGCATTGAGCATGAGCCGTGGGGAACAGAGCCGCCGCGCGATTGGGGCAATCTCACGGTTGATGTGGATGGCGGAACAGTGTCGCGGCCGGTGACGCCTATACCCGGCGACTATCGGCGGTATTACGCCGGAGTGCGGGATGCCCTGCTGGGTAAGTTGCAGGCTCCGGTACCGGCGGTGGCGGCTTGGCGCGTGGCTCGGCTGCTGGAGTGGGCGAAGCAAAGCGCAGAAGAACGGCGGGAGATTGTTTGCGACTGGAACGAGTTGATGTAGCGTCGTGTCCTTGAAAAGTCCCGCAGGGGTTAAAACCTCTTATTTTCCTGGCTGTTTTCGGCGCGACTGAAGTCGTGCCCGGTTACAAAGCTCTCGCAAAAATCAGCTTGAGCGAGGGCTTCAGCAAGCTGAGAATTCGTGCCCTGTTACACTGCGGGTTTAGCGGACAGGCTCTCGACATTTTTCGACGTAATTGGGTTGGGCTCCTTGTCCACCAGAGGCACCCAGAAGCAAAAGGTGGCTCCTTGGCCCGGCTTGCTGGAGGCTTCGATGCGGCCGCCATGGGCAGTCAAAATTGCCCTGGTAATTGCAAGGCCCATGCCCGAGCCTTTGGCTTTGAGCACGCCTTTTCTGCCGCGGTAGAACTTCTCGAAGATTAGCGGCAGGTCGAGCGAATCGATGCCGGGACCGTTGTCTTCGACACTGAATTCAAGCCGGTCTGCCGTTCTCCAGCTTTTCAGCTTGATGCGGCTGCCGGCAGCGGTGTGGCGCGCGGCGTTCTCGAGCAAGTGGCGCAGGACGCGGCCGAGCAAATGCGGATCGAACCAGGCCGGCTCGTCTCCACCCTCGACGTCGATGCTTACCCGGTGGGCGGCGAGAATCTTCCTTGATTCCTCTACCGCCTGGTCAAGGAGCGCGCGCGGATGCTGAGGAACCGCGTGGACCTGCACGACATTGGCATCGATTTCGGCCATCTCCACGGCTTCGCCGATCAGCTGGTCAAGCCGCGAAGCTTCTTCGTCGACGAGGCTGACCAAATCGAGGCGCCCGGCTTCATCCAGGCCCTGGGCCTCAAGCAGCGTGGTTGCCGCGGCGCGGATCGACGTGAGGGGGGTGCGCAGTTCGTGAGTGAGAGAATCTATCAACGCCGTGCGCAGGCGCTCCCCTTCGCGGGCAGCTTCAATGCGGGCCGAAGCTTCGATCGCCATGGACCGCGCCAGTACGATGGCAACCTGGGCGCTCATTGCGGTGGCCACTTCGCGGGAAAGCTGAGCCGGCCTCCAGCCCAAAGCTCCAACCGGGCGCAGACCGAGCATGAGTGGCGTTGTGTAAAAACCCGATCCCGGCAAAATGGTTGGATTATGGCCCAGAGCCATGGCTTGCAGACTGGCCTTCACGCTCACGGGCGCGTCGGCAGTGGAACCGTAGAACTGGTCTTGATCGCAGACGTAAAGAACCACTCCATTCAGCGCGAAGATCCGGTCGATGAGGCGCGGCAAATCTTTGATCAAGCCTGCGGCGTCTTCGTGCAGCATCATCTCCTGGCTCAGTTCGTATAGGCGCTCCACGTCTTCGCGGCGCTGCTCGGCCTGCCTGGTTTGACGCCGTGCCATCTCCGCAACCCGGCCCACAACAAGGCAACACACGAGGTAGGAGACCATCGCTACCCATGCCTGGCCACCGGCAAGCTGAAACGACCTGATTGGAGGCAAAAAGAAGTAGTCGAATCCAAGCGCGCAAACGATAGCAACATAGATCGACAGCGACCGCCCGGCCTGGGTCGCGGACCACACTACCAGCACCAGGTAAACCATGCCCGCCGCCGTCGAGTTCGCCCCAAAGCGCGTGAGCAGAATCGTGGTCATTACGGCCAAAAGGGTGGCGACAAACCAATGAAACGCTCCCCGCGAGTCGGAGAGCCCGTCCATAATCTTCATCACAGGAATCATACCGGGGAGGCCCGATGATGTAATCTTCCGATGGAAGAAGAACGCAAGATGCCTGGAAGAATTCTGGTAATAGACGACGAATCGCAGATTACGCGGGTGCTGCGCGCAGCGCTTTCAGCGCAGGGATACGATGTGCGCACAGCCAACGACCCTGAAGAGGGCCTGCAACTCTACAAGGACTGGAATCCCGACCTGGTGGTGACGGACCTGATGATGCCGGGGATGTCCGGAGTGGATGTGACGCGCGCGATCCGTGTCATTGCTTCAACCCCGATTCTGGTGCTTTCTGTGCGGGACCATGAGCGATCCAAGGTGGAGGCACTGGATGCAGGCGCGGACGACTATGTGACGAAGCCGTTCGGGATTCAGGAGCTGCTGGCCCGCGTACGCGCGCATTTGAGACGCGCCCCGGAACGGACTACCGCGGCCATGGAAGTGGGCGATTTTGTGATTGACGCGACTGCTCATTCGATTACGGTTCTGGGGAAGCCAATCCACTTGACGCCTAAGGAGTTCGATCTGCTGGTTCACCTGGCTCGCCATTCCGGAAAGGTGATGACTCATCGGGCGCTGCTTACTTCAGTGTGGGGAGCGCAGTCGGCTCACCAGCCGGAGTACCTGCGCGTTTTTGTCGGACAGGTACGCAAGAAGCTGGAGGCTGAGACCGGTCGGCAGTACATCCAGACGGAGCCTTGGGTTGGGTACCGGTTCATCCCTGAGGGCTGGAGCGGTAACGAGGAGTGACCGTATTGCCCTATCCGGCTGCATGTTTACTACTTTGGTTCGCTATTTGCCGGGTTCTTCCGAGCCTCTTCCTGCTTATTTCCGCTTAGAGTTCGATCTGATTCTCCACTCCTTACGGATTATTTAGGAATTCCTTCGGATACTTAAATCAAGTGTCAGGCAAGATATTGAAGGTGCGGCAATATCGGAAGCTATTCCGTTGCGCCGACTCAAATGGAGCAGTGAGCCCACAATGCAAGATCTGATCATGCTTTTGTTCACGGTAGTTTTCTTCGCCCTGGCGTTTCTTTACGTCAAGGCTTGCCAGAAGCTGAGGTAGCCCCATGCAAATCGACGTCATCACGGTCATCGCGCTGATTCTTTCTGTCCTTTTGCTGGGTTACCTGGCTCTCACCTTGCTCTTCCCGGAGAAGTTCTAACATGTCCGCCAACGGCTGGTTGCAGTTTGCTTTTTTCTCACTCGTTCTGCTCGCAACAGTTCGTCCGGTTGGCGCGTATCTGGCCCGTGTTCTCGAAGGAGAACGCACGTGGCTCGATCCGGTTTTGCGCCCCATCGAACGGCTCATATACAAACTGTCCGGCGTGAACGCCGACCAGGAGATGAACTGGCGCGAGTATGCCTTCGCCATGCTTGGTTTCTCCGCGGTGACACTGGTCGTCACATATGCGATCGAGCGAATGCAGCACGCATTGCCTTGGAACCCGCAGGGGCTGGCCAACGTTGGTCCCGACCTGGCGTGGAACACGGCGGTCAGCTTTACGACCAACACCAATTGGCAGTTTTATACACCCGAAACGACGATGAGCTATCTGACGCAGATGGCCGCTTTGGCAACCCATAACTTCTGGTCCGCGGCTGCGGGCATTGCGATTGCGGCGGCGCTGATTCGCGGAATCAAGCGAACCGTTTCCGGAACCATTGGCAATTTCTGGGTCGACACAACGCGGATTCTGCTTTACGTTTTGATTCCGGCTTCGCTGGTTTATGCGCTGCTGCTAGTGGGCCAGGGCGTGCCGCAGAACCTGCACGCATATACGACGGCGCACACACTGGAACAGCAAACACAGACCATCGCGCAGGGGCCGGTTGCTTCGCAGGAAGCGATCAAGATGCTGGGCACCAACGGCGGCGGATTCTTCAATGCAAATAGCGCGCATCCGTTTGAGAACCCGACTCCGTTTTCGAATTTCCTGCAGATTCTGTCGATCTTCATAATTCCCGCCGGCCTGACGTATACGCTGGGCCGCATGACAGGTTCACCGGGACATGGCTGGGCTGTGCTGGCGGCGATGTTTATCTTGTTTGCCGCGGGATTTGGCGCACTTTACTGGGCTGAGTCGCAGACACATCCGCTGATCCACGGGGCGGTGCAAACGCACACCGCAACCGCACCGGGCGGCAACATGGAAGGCAAGGAAGTGCGTAACGGCATTGCTGAGAGCGCACTGTTTGGCACCATTACCACCGATGCAAGCTGCGGCGCGGTCAATGGAGTGCACGACAGCTTTACTGCATTGGGCGGCATGGTGGTAATGACCAACATCATGCTTGGCGAGGTAGTGTTCGGCGGGGTCGGCGCTGGGCTTTACGGCATTCTGATCTTTGTTGTTCTGTCGGTGTTTATTGCGGGACTTATGGTCGGCCGCACACCGGAGTACCTGGGTAAGAAGGTCGAGGGATACGACGTGAAAATGTGCATGCTTTATGTGCTCATCTTCCCGCTGATCATCCTGACTTTCACCGCGATATTCGTGTTATGGCCCTCGGTGGGGCTGGCGGCACTGACCAACCAGGGACCGCACGGGCTCTCTGAAATTCTCTACGCGTTTACCTCCGCAGTCGGGAACAACGGCTCGGCATTCGCTGGACTCAACGCCAGTGTGAATCCGAGAACCTTGTGGTGGTACGACGTGGCGATGGGATTCGCCATGCTTGGCGGGCGCTTCCTGATGAAGATTCCGGTGCTGGCACTGGCAGGGCACCTGGCGATGAAGAAGAGTGTGCCGCCATCGCCGGGAACTTTCCCTGTGAATACTTCCCTGTTCACTGTGCTGTTGATCGGCGTGATTTTAATTCTCGGCGCGCTGACTTTCTTCCCGGCGTTGAGCCTGGGCCCAATTCTTGAACACCTGCTACTGAAGTCAGGCCAGGTTTTCTAGAGCGGTTTCACAATTTGGGTGCCTTTTTGCAGGTTTTTCAAAGGTGGCTTTTACTTGAGGAAAAAGCCACTTGAAACTGGTGGTTTCGACAAGCTGCAATTGTGGAACCGCTGTAACAAGTACGCATAAGGACTAGGCGGAACGAACTGTCATGGTTGAAAAAAAGAGTCTTTGGAATACGGAAATCCTGGGCCAGGCACTGCTCGATTCGGTGCGCAAGCTCGATCCTCGCGGCATGGTCAAGAACCCTGTGATGTTTGTTGTCGAAGTGGGCAGCGTGCTGACAACGGCGCTGCTGATCGACAACACGGTCAATCATCGTCCCGGTTTCGGCTTCAATCTTCAGATCACCCTGTGGCTGTGGTTCACTGTGTTGTTTGCCAACTTTGCCGAGGCCATGGCCGAAGGCCGTGGCAAGGCGCAGGCCGATACGCTGCGCAAAGCCAAGGGCGAAACGATTGCCAAGCGCTACACCGCCAACGGCGGATTGGAAGATGTGGCCAGCGGACTGCTTCGCGCAGGCGACGTGATTTACGTCGTTGCCAATCACTACATCGCGGGGGACGGCGAAGTGATAGAGGGCGTGGCATCCGTAGATGAGTCGGCTATTACGGGCGAGTCTGCGCCCGTGATCCGGGAGGCCGGCGGCGACCGCTCGGCTGTTACCGGCGGCACCAAGGTTCTGTCGGACTGGATCAAGGTAAAAATCACCTCCAACCCTGGCGAGACTTTTCTTGACCGCATGATCGCGCTGGTTGAAGGCGCAACACGGCAGAAGACTCCCAACGAGATTGCGCTGAGTATTCTTCTTTCGGGATTGACGATTGTGTTTCTGTTGGCCGTGGTCACGCTGCAGCCATTCGCCTTTTATTCAAAAGCGCCGCAGACAGTGTTTGTGCTGGTCTCGCTGCTGGTTTGCTTGATTCCGACAACGATTGGGGGATTGCTCTCGGCCATTGGCATTGCCGGCATGGATCGGCTGGTTCAATACAACGTGCTGGCAATGAGCGGGCGCGCCGTTGAGGCTGCTGGCGATGTGAATACGCTGCTGCTGGATAAGACTGGAACGATCACGCTGGGCAATCGGCAGGCTACGGAATTTCTGGCCGCGCCGGACGTGAGCGATGAGCGTCTGGCCAATGCTGCGCAGCTCTCTTCACTCAGCGACGAAACCCCTGAGGGGCGCTCGATCGTGGTGCTGGCAAAAGAAAAGTACGGACTGCGCGGGCGCGACCTGGGCGGCATTCACGCGGAGTTCGTTCCCTTCACCGCGCAGACACGTATGAGTGGAGTGAACCTTCCTGGAACGCGCATCCGCAAAGGATCCGTCGATGCGATTTCGCGCTTTCTTGAAGAACAGGGCGCGCAATTGCCGCAGAAAGTTCGCGACCATGTGGAAGCCGTTGCTCGGCTCGGCGGTACACCGCTGGTTGTGGCGGAAAATGCGACCGCACTGGGCGTTATCTATCTCAAGGACATTGTGAAGGGCGGCCTCAAGGAGCGCCTCGCACGCTTGCGCGCCATGGGCATTCGCACCATCATGATTACCGGCGACAACCCGCTCACCGCCGCGGTGATTGCGCGCGAGGCCGGGGTGGATGACTTCCTGGCCGAGGCCAAGCCCAAAGACAAGATGGACCTGATCAAGCGCGAGCAGGGCAAGGGCAAGCTCGTCGCCATGACCGGGGACGGCACCAATGACGCTCCAGCATTGGCGCAGGCCGATGTAGGCGTGGCGATGAACTCTGGCACGCAGGCGGCTAAGGAAGCCGGTAACATGGTCGATCTCGATTCCAATCCGACCAAGCTGATTGAGATTGTCGAGATCGGCAAGCAGTTACTCATGACTCGCGGGGCACTTACCACCTTTTCGATCGCCAACGATGTGGCCAAGTATTTTGCCATCATCCCCGCCATGTTCGCAGGCGTCTTTCCGGTGCTCAACGCGCTTAATATCATGCGCCTATCCACGGCCCATTCAGCAATTCTTTCCGCCGTCATCTTCAACGCGCTGATTATCGTGGCGCTGATCCCGCTGGCGCTCAAGGGCGTGAAATACGAACCCAAGGCCGCGGATATTTTGTTGCGCAACAACCTGCTTATCTACGGCGTGGGCGGGATCATCGTGCCATTTATCGGCATCAAGGCCATCGACATGTGCCTGGTTGCTCTGCATCTCTCATAGACAAGAATGTTTCCCACCCTTCGCAGAGGGCGCGAAGGATGGGGTACCCAGAGTTGGCAACAAAGGCAAGGAGATTAACCGTGCATTCTACATCGACTATCGCTCCTGTTTCCGCACCACCGGCTGTGACGAAAAAGCACTCGGTCTGGAGAACTTCAATTCGGTTTACGATCGTGACTACTGTGCTTGTGGGCATTGGTTACCCGCTGCTGGTTACTGGCATCGCCGGCGCGCTCTTCCCGCGCAAGGCCGCTGGAAGTCTCATCCTCAAGGACGGGCAGGTGATCGGCTCGGAACTGCTGGCGCAGAGCTTTACATCGGACAAGTATTTTCATCCGCGCCCATCGGCCGCAGGCAATGGCTATGATGCGACTTCGTCAGGCGGCTCGAACCTGGGGCCATCGAACAAGGCGCTTATCGACCGCATCCAGGGCTCCATCGATAAGCTCTCAGCGGAAAACCCAGGGAAGCCAGTTCCGATCGATCTGGTGACGACTTCAGGATCGGGACTCGACCCGGACATCACGCCGGACTCTGCTTACTTCCAGGCGCCACGGGTGGCGAAGGCGCGCGGAGTTACAGAAGAGCGCATTCGGCAGTTGATCGATGAACATACTACAGGGCGGCAGCTTGGGTTTCTGGGCGAACCGCGGGTGAATGTTCTGGACCTGAATCTCGAACTCGATAAATTGAGCAAATAAGCTTTAAGGTGTCGGCTTCCCTGCCACAGCAAAAGGCGGTAAAGGGATTTCCCTTTACCGCTTTTTTGTTGGTTGAAAGTAGTTGGCCAGGTTGCGTCTGTTTGGGGCGTGGGGGGCGGAAACGATTGGGTGGCTGGTTTCGTGCCGCCCCTCTGGGGCTCAGGGATCGTATTGGGTCGCTTTCCCAGGATTTCATCCTGAGCTATTATCGTTTCCTCCCTCCGGGAGAAGGCGGATTCTCCTCCGTTCCGATCAACAGAGGCACGAAGGCCCTTCCTGAGGGAAGGGCCTTCGTGCCATACAAGCTGAACAGCCTAGTTGACGACTACTGTGAAGGTGGCCGAAACTGCTGGCGAGACTGAGGGATTGCCGACGCCCGTAACGGTGAAGGTGTAGGTTCCGGCAGACGTTCCCGGATCGGTGACGGGTGGGGGATTGGTTCCGCCACCGCCGCCTCCGCCGCAGGCTGCCATGGTGCCGAGAGCTGCCATTAGCACCAGCATTCCAAGCATCGCGCGCCAACTACGGCGACGTGCCGGAATGCCGAGGAACAAGAGCAACGCCAGAACTGCGCCGCCGCTTGCCCCTTCGAGACCTCGGTGCTTGCCACCCAATTTCGGATAAACCAGCTCGGAAGTGGTGGTGCTGGGTGCTGTTGTGGACACTGTGAATGTCAGCGTCTGCGCAGTAGCGTTCGGAAGAGTGATGGCCAAGTTGGGGCCGCCGCCTGTGCAGCTCGGCGCATCGGTCCCACCCGAGGGAGAAGAATTAGTTAGGGAGCAGGTTAACGTAACAGTGCCTGCATAGCCTGCAACCCCGGCCACGGTAACCACCGCGCTGGCCGACGATCCAGGGGCGACTCCGCCCGACGGGGTGACGGCAATCGGTGTGTTGGAGAGGCTGAACGTAGATTCTGTCACCGTTACCTGCGCCGTGCCGGTTTGAGCGCCGTAGGTCGCGTCTCCGCTGTACATCACGGTAATTGTGTCAGTTCCCGAACTCAGGCTGTTGGCTGGAATGGTGAACGTGTAGGCGCCGTTCACAAGCGTCTGCGCCGAGGGGGTGTAGGTACCGGCGGTGAGCGTCACTGTCCCGGTGGGCATTGCGCCGGAGCCGCTGACAGTTACCGGGACGCTGAGAGTCGATGCCGAATTCAATGTGAGCGAGGCCGGGGTCACCGAAACGGTCGGGGTTAACAGGCTTCCCGCGGTTACGGTTACTGAGGCTGTGCCGGTCGACGTGCCGTAGGTTGCGTCTCCGCCGTACGCGACGCTCAGGGTGTCGGTTCCAGCAGCCAGGCTACCGGCCGGAACAGTGAACGAAGCTGTACCGGTGTTGGAGAGCGCAGTTGCTGATGAGGTATAAGTGCCGGCTGTCAGCGTCACTGTTCCGGTGGGCGTTACGCCGCCTGTTGGCGTGCTGGCCACCGTTACGGTTACTCCGAGGGTCTGGCTCGCGTTCAGGGTGGTGAGTGCGGGGGTTACCGTCACGGTTGCCACCGAAGCGCCAGAGGTTTGCGGCCAGGCGTTGACTACGTTGGCAACGTTGAGTGATCCGAGCCCGGTGGCCTGGTCGTACCCGGCGGCCGCGCTAAATCCGGAGAGAATGCCGACTTCGTCGGAGGATCCCTGCAGCGAATCGCTCGCCGAGCAGTCGGGAGATTTGCCTGAGACCGCTCCGTAGTCGCAGGGCATGGCGTTAGTGCTCGTATCGATGTCGTTGAAGAGACAGGCACCGCCTGCCGTAACACTTTCCGCGCTGCAGCTGGAATAGGTCTGTTGCGCGGCCAGCTTGTAGAGCTCAGGGTTGGCGAACCCCTGCGCCGAACCTACCTTCTGGTCGATGAGCGCCATGACACCTGCCATGGGAGGCGTGGAGGCCGAGGTGCCGCCGACCTCGGAGGCAAATGGCTCGGCATCGGTGGAATAGGTGCAGGGGCTGCCTCCATTTTCTGAAACGCAGATGAGGTAGGCGCTATCGGAGATCGTGCCATCCGAAGCGAAGAAGGAAACATCGGGAAGGTCGCGTTTGCCATCGGTGGGGATACCAGTTACACCGGCTTGCCAACCAGGCTTGGCGTAGCCGCCGGAGCAACTGGTTGGGTCAAGTGTAGTGCTGGTGGAGGTGGTGCTGTTGACAGTGCAACTACTCGCGCCGCCGCCACCGCCCACGGTATCGACCAGGCTGAGTACGAATGGATATTCCTGATTAAGCTCCTGGTCATTATTGGTAATGAGGTTGCAAGCTTCTTCCTCATTGTTGACGCCGGATACGCCCATATCCTTGGCAAGCTGAATGAGCGTGGGAAGCATAAGCGGGTTGGTACATGTGTCGTTCCAAGGCACCTCAGGCACGTAACCCAATGCGCTGATGGAAGCGTTGCCGGCGCCAGGGGGTGTGCTGTTTGACGTGCCCCAGTAGGGTCCCGCGGAGCAAGTTCCGCCATCGTACAGAGTCAGGAATGGGCACCAGTTGAAGTCTGTGCCGCCAACCGCGGTGTTGTACGGGGTGGAGGCAAGGCCGCTCACAGTGGTTCCATACTCTGCCACATACGGTGTACCGTTGGCATCTCCACCTTCATCGCAACTGGCCGCGCCTGAGTCTCCGGAAGACACGAAGACGGCGATTCCTTCGGAAGCCGCATTCTGCCAGAGAGTGTTGTACTGCACATTACCGGCGGTGCCGATGGCCAGTTCGCATGCGCCATAGCTCACACTGAGGATGTGGGCGGTGACGTTGTTGACGATGTAACTCTCGGCGTCGTAGAGGGTGTCATCTGTCGCCGACTGAGAGGCCGCAGTGACGAGGATAATCTGCGCGTTCTTGGCTATCGATCCGGACCACTCTACGTCGAGCGAATTCTCGATCAGGTCGTCGATGGTGCAGGTCGCTGTGGTGCTGGTGCTGGTGCAGATTCCGGGGTCGTCTCCACCGGGAAGGCTGGGGCTAGGGTGAACGATCTGAGGAGTGTTGGCGGGCAGATTGGTAGGCAGGCCGAAGAAGGTACGGAAGGTGGAGATATCGTTCTGGCTGATGTCGCTGGTTCCGGCGATGGCAATGGTTTGGCCGGTACCGTCGATGCCTTTATTCCACAGCGGAAGCACGTTGTATATGGTGGCAAAATCATAGGGCGAAACATCCGCCTCGGTGTAGGCAGGAGTAGTGCCGCCGGAAGCGGGCACATTGATGGTGAACTGGGAACGAGGGGTTCGCGAAGAGCCTGGCGCTTCAGGCCTGGGGGCCGCACTCAAATTTGAAGGCGTAGTGGCTGGGCTCGCAATCCGCTTCCAGCCGCCCGCTTCCCGGCTCAGCGCAACCTGATGGCCCATCTTGTGCAACGGTTTCGGGAAGAAGTTGTGCAGGGACTTCACACCGACTACTACCGGCTTGAGCGCAGCAGGAATCCGCGGGTCGCTCATGTTGGCGATGTGGGGCACGCCCCTGACGCTCAGGTTGTGGATCTCGGTATGGAAGGTGCTCTCCACCTGGGCGGCCGTACCGCTGAACCGGATAGATAACCTGTCCTTTGTCACCTCACCGATGGAGAAGCCGTGGCCGGTCAACCAGTTTGAGATGGTGGCAATGTCCGTCTCCGAGGGGCCAAAGTTTGTGCCCACCTGGTCCGGCGTCAGCCAGTGATGGAAGTCGGGCGAGTTGGCATCGTATTGGGCGGCGACAAACTTGTCGAACGCCGCTTGCTGTGCCGGATCGCGGCTCAGGACCAGGATCAGGTCTGTCATGGGGAGATTGGGGCTGACGCGCCCAAGGTCGTTTTTAGCGTTCGCCGCAGGATGCGTATTGCCCCTGAGCATGACAAGACTAGTTTCGTCGATCCGGTCGACGATTCGCACCTGGGGAGCGACGAGGGGAGCAACGAATTGCTGGGCCAACACCGTTGTTCCACAAAGCAGAGCACTGGCCAACGCATAAAGAGCAAACGAACGCGGGGGACGCATCATAGATTTTCGAACCTCTCTGAGTCTTTGCCGACTACCACCGGAAAGTTGAATATACGCTGCTGAGTCAGGGACCTTTTTGGGCAATCCTGGTTAGATTTCATGACCAAAACTTCAGATTATGCTTCAAATGTGGAATTGCAGTCCCAAGACCAGTCGCATTCAATCGTGCCTGCCTTGAGCCTGATGCTGCGGGGAACTCAGAAACTACGTTGTGTGAAAAAGGTGAGGGCGGAAATCCGCATACCAAGTGTGTCCTATGCATGAAGGCGGTCGAGCGCGTAGTAAAGATTCACCGCGTCTACAGGACGAGAAAACTGGGTCGGAACGCTTTTCCCGGATTTCATCCGGGGCTATTTTCATGTCTTCCCTACGGGAAGAGCGCTGTCGTTGCTCCATTTCGAGCAGCTGATGGAACCACCTACGGCAACAAGAACTGTTCATGCGATTGTCCTGGCGCGCTAAGGTTGGCCTTTGACCTTTAGACGAGAATCGCTCAAAAGGGTTGACTCTGACAAGGGCTCAAAATCCGGATTCACAGAGCGTCAACCGCCAGGCTCACGGAAGTTCATCTTCTGTGAACCTGGCGGCCATGTGTTCTTCGTGCCTCTTTTACTTCACCGGTATCACGATTGGCTGGTCCAGCTTGATCTTTCCTTCCAATTGGGGATCGGCGGATGAGCGGCTCACGTGAATCGTGAAGCTGCCCGCGTCGGCGTGCCATGCGGCGGCCTTCTCGTCATACCAGGTAAAGCTTCTGGCATCCAGCGGAACCGTTACGTGGCGCGTCTGGCCGGGATCCAGCACCACGCGCGCGAAACCTTTCAGTTCCTGGGGAGGGCGCGAAACCTGCGGACGATCCTCGCTCACGTAGACCTGGGCTATGTCGGCCCCGGCACGACTTCCGCTGTTGGTGACATCGAAGCTGACTTCGTAAGCGCCAGTTCCTGTGCCCGAATGAATGTCCAGGTTGGAGTACTTGAAGCTGGTGTAGGAGAGGCCATAGCCGAACGGGAACAGCGGTTTCACGCCGTTGTGTTCGTAGCCCCGATACCCCACGAACACCTCATCCTTGTAGGGAACGGTAAGGGTGCCCGGCGTCGGGTAGTAATACTGAATGGAAGGATTGTCCTTCAGGGTGCGTTCCCAGCTGATGGGAAGGCGTCCCGAGGGATTGACGTCGCCGAACACAACTTCGGCCAGCGCCGTTCCGCCTTCTTGACCGGGATACCAGTTCTCAAGCAGCGCCCCTATATGGTCGATCCAGCGGGAGGCATCCACGCTTCCGCCTGAAGTAACAGTCACGATGGTGTTCGGATTGGCGGCGGAGATTTTCTGAATCAATTCATCCTGGCCGGGAGGCAGTTGGAATTCACGATCGGCGCCTTCGGTCTCGATGTCCGCATCGTAGCCGACTGCGATCACTACCGCATCCGCGCTCTTCGCCATGTCAATCGCTGATTGGTTTACCAGAGTGCCTTCCTGCGCGATGCCGATCTTGAGAGAGCCTTCGCCGAATTGCGGCGCGCTGAGCACTTCCATGACCACTTTGTGCGGCCCGGGCGTCAGGGTGAGAACCCTTTGCGCAACCGCGGACTTGGGAATCTCCGCGTGGTCGATCACTGTCTTTCCATCGATCGCCAGCCGGTACTGGCCCTGGTTTTCAGCAAACACGAGGAAATTGCCGGCGGAGCGCGCAAAGTAATAGCCCGTCCAGCGGGCGAAACGTGGCGGGCCGCCGACGTTCATGAATGCGGCCATCTGGTCGGCGGTAATGCTGCCGATCATCTCCGCCATATCCGGATTGTCGAGCACGTTCTGGCCGGTGTTCGCTGTCGCCTCCGTGCGGGTGGCGATGGGCTTGCCTTCGAATTTGGAATTGTCGAAGGTGTCGACCTTTAGGCCTGGGACAAGCTTCTCGGCAGACAGGCTGAAACCGGTGCGCATCGCAATTACAGAGAGCTTGGGAACGCCTCGGTCGTAGAGCACATTGGCATTGAGTCCAAGGCGGTCGCTGACACCCTTGAGGACACTGACGTCTCCGAAGGTGGGCACCAGGCCGCTGCCTCCGGCTGTGGGGACACCTGGGAAAGCATTGGGACCGATGACGGCGATGGTCTTCACCTTGTTGGGGTCGAGGGGCAACAGGTTGCCCTGATTCTTCAACAACACGATACCTTCGCGAGCGCCTTGCAGGGCTGCCTGGCGTCCCTGCTGGTTGTAGCGTGGAATGCCGATGTCGAGCGGATCGTGGTCAATCCAGCCGAAGCGATAGGCGTTGCGCAGGATGCGGCGGATCTTATCGTCGATGTCCGACTCTTTGACCTTTCCAGCCTTGACGGCAGGCACCAGCGTCTTCTCGTTCATGTAGGTTCCGAAGGGCATTTCGAGATCCATGCCGGCGTTTGCAGCGGCTACGCCGTCGTGAGTCGCGGTCCAGTCGGACATCATGACGCCCGGGAAGCCCCATTGCTGCTTGGCGATTTCCACGTTGAGGTGGTAGTTCGCGGTGGCGTGGGCGCCATTGATGAGGTTATAGGAATCCATGATGGAACCGACGTGGCCTCGCTTCACCGCGGCTTCAAAGGCCGGCAGGTAGATTTCGCGAAGAGCGCGCTCGGAGACGATGGAATCGGAGGTGAATCGGAAGTACTCGGAGTTATTGGCCGCGAAGTGCTTGATGGTGGCGCTTACGCCTTGCGACTGCACGCCGTCGATGTAGCCTACGGCGGTTTCCGCGGCTAGGAATGGGTCTTCGCCAAAGTACTCATAGTTTCGGCCATTCAGCGGAGCGCGGTAGATATTTACACCTGGACCAAGCAGATAGCTGGCGCCGCGGGAGCGGGCATCGCGGCCAATCTGCGTGCCGATCCGCGTGGCCAAGTCGCGATCCCAGCTGGCTGCCAGGCCAATTCCCGCCGCATAGGCCGTGGAAGGCGGAGGAATGTGCGCGCCTACCGGGCCGTCGCTCATGCGGAAGGCAGGGATGCCGAGGCGCTGCAATGGGGTGGAAGCCATCATGCTCGATCCGGAAAGCAACTGGATCTTCTCTTCCAGCGTCATCTTTGCAATGGTGTCGTTGATCTTCTTTTCGTCGTCGGGCGTCTGCGCTTTGCCTGACCTTCCGTTCATAAAAAAAAGAACAGAAAGTGCTAATAGAAAAGCCAGAACGACGGGGCGCGTCCGGGGTCGCTGCATTGCACGCTGCATATAGCCTCCTGAAAGTGGAACCGGGCAATTCTAGACCATCGGAGATGCTTTTGGTTGGTGGGGCGTAATCGTTTGCGCAAAGAGTCTGACAGTCCTGGCTTTTCGGTGACTGTGGCCTGTTTATTCACTTGGCCTAAAGTGAAGGGTGGGGCTGTTTAGCCTTGAGGGGCGGCTTTCGAAGATTTGCATTCCCTCGGCGGCTTCCATGAGACGATACCTTTGCTCATGCCTGTGCTCATGATTGACGTACGGGATGAACCCTGTACCCTTCAATGCACAATCTCCTTGCAGAATCCAAAGGAATTCTCAAATGGCGACTTGCTTCTTGTGCGGCACGGAGATGATTCCGCGATTTAAGACGCGCGATCATCTTCGGCCCAACGTTTCTACTGAATATTCACTCGAATGGTGCGCAGGCTGCGAGTTCGGCAGGATCGCCGGCAACTTTTCACCCAGCGAAGTGGCGTCGTTTTATACAGAGAATTACTACACACACGTTGCGCCGGGGGATGAGGGCAACCGTCCCAAGCGCCTGCTTGACCGGCTGCGCATGCGCCTGGCCTGGAGAACCGATCGAAGCGTGAACCTGACTCCGGGTGAGGCGCCTCGGTCGAAGACAACCCCGACGCTTTGCGACGTAGGCTGCGGCAGCGGTCAGGCCATGTCCGAGTTCAAGCAGGCCGGCTACGACGTGGTTGGGATTGAACCAGACGCATCGGCGCGCAATCTGGCAAGCCGCATCGGCACTGTATTCGAAGGAACCGCGGAAGCGCTCCCGGATGCAATTGCGGATCGCCAATTCGATGTTGTTTTTCTCTCCCATGTCCTTGAGCACTGCATCGATCCCGCCGCAGCTCTGGGAAACGTCAAGCGATTGGTTGCGCCGGGTGGAACGGCAATTCTCGAAGTACCAAACAATGCGGCGGCCGGTTTTGAAATGTACGGGCCCTCCTGGTTCTTTGCCGACATTCCCCGTCACCTGCAGTTTTTCACTGAGACTTCGCTGCGCAAATCCCTCAGCCGGGCCGGTTTACGAGTGACAAAGGCGATTTACACCGGATACACGCGGCAATTTTCGCCGGAATGGCTCGCCGCACAGGACCAGATCCGAAAGAACGCCGTGCTGGAGCAGGAGAGACAATGGCGCGGCAATCCCTGGAGCCTGCTGGCGCGCACGGCATCTGCCCTCCCATCGAAGAAGTACGACTCCATTCGCGTTCACGCAGTCCATACGGACGCAGCGGGCAGCTAGACTTCAGCGCAGCTTAAACAATTGATTATATTGGGGTAAGTACGAGGAAGGAATGGTGCGCCCGGAGAGATTCGAACTCCCGACCCTTTGGTTCGTAGAACAATAAACGACGTAATATCAACGACTTACGCGGAACGGCTGGCAGCCTAAAGTATTGAGAAGAAACGATAGGGAATGATGAGGAATTGGTAGCGTGGGCAGATTGTGGGGATTTGATCGGTCGATTCGCAGCTCTCTTTGCACCCAAGGATTACCAAAGGGTCGCAGTCACCACCCAGGATTCCACCAGCCGTCCCCCTGGTAGATTCCCACTGGCTTGTCGTGGGGAATCCTGTCCCCGGCACCACCCGTCGTAGACATTCAGAGAGCTGGTTTGAAATTCCGACAATTGCTTTTTGGCGATTGTCGAATAGCGAGGAGTGTCAGAGCAAGCAGTCCTGTTCCGAGCAACAACCAGGACGAAGGCTCGGGCGTAGGTTCGAGCCAAATGTTCGCATTGTCGTCCGGGGAGCCGCCATCCCATTCGCCTTCGTTGTTGACCGAGTAGTAGTAAAACTGATACGTGCCCGTCCCTGCGCCGGGATTAGTTTCCAAGGCAAGCGTCGGAAGAGTTGACCTTAAAGGTCCATTTCCTCCCGTCTGCTCCGACGTTGTGCAGACGTCGGCTGCGGAACAAAGAGTGATCTGTTGTTCCCACACGTCTCCCCAGGGAAGTAACCCCACATTATCGCCGTCATCCATACCACCGTGCAGCACGATGTTCGAAATTCCCCAGCCAGCTGCAATGTTAAACGTGAAGGTGCTCGTATAAAGCCCCGAGCCCGTGGTCCCCACTGTGTTGAATCCCCCTCCCGCTAGAGATAGCTGCACTAGATCGTATTCCGGGTAATAAGATGTTCCACCAGATCCGAACGATGAGTTGTCGCCAAATGTAAGGGGGCCAACTGTGAAGGTGTCGGCCATCGCAGCGGGGGCAACCGTAATTGCCAAGGCTAATACAAGCAATTCAACCGTTATTCTTCTCATTCTCATCTCTCCTGGAATTCCCCTCTTCGGCCATAAGTCTCGCTCGACTTGGCTCGGACAGCATGTGATGCCGGGAGCAGACACCACACCGAGTACCTCTGCTGGAACCACTTACTTGTGACTCAATGAATTCGCGTTTTGACGTAATGACAGTGCACTTTGACAACCACAAATGTGATTGCAGAATCAGTCATTTACAGGTGATTCGACCGGAAATATGCAACAGCTTGCATATAATAGAAGTCAAATAATTTCCTTTCAAAATACCCAATGCCCAGTTCTAGGAACGGGGTTGGGATTGACCGGCGGCAATGTCATGGGCGCTCCTTGGTCTATCTGGGAGCCTGTATCATTGTTGGTTTGAGGCTCGCGAGAGAGAAGCATGTAACGTTCGTGTGGTGCCGACTCAGGCCGCAATCGGTCATCGGTTGTTTCTGGCTTACCGGACACTGATTGTCATAAATGCGCCAATTGAGGTATGCGGACGTCTCAGCACGATGACGGAAATGCATCACAAACTCCTCTCGACTTGGCAGGGTGGGTTTCTACTGGGGTGCCGCTAAGTTGTTGATTTTATGGTGCGCCCGGAGAGATTCGAACTCCCGACCCTTTGGTTCGTAGCCAAATACTCTATCCAGCTGAGCTACGGGCGCACACGCGCGGTTTCAAGCGAAACCATACACAGATTATCAGGGTTTTGGAGAGGGCGCAATCCATATGGCGCACCCACGAAGCAGCAGCCTCAAATCCACAATCAAACCGCCGGAGCCGGCTCGGGTTCGGGCTGCGGTGGGATGAGCGGCAGCTCCCCAGCGATCTCAATCCCAGTCTGAAGGATGAGCCTGGTAACGGCGGCCGCAGTGAGCCGGGTAGCATCGTATTCCACGCGCAGAGTGCGGGCGGCGTAATCGAAGCTGAGACGCCGGATGCCGTAGACGTCTTTGGTGTGGGCCAGTGCGAGGACCGCGTGTTCACTGGGCTGCGTAGCGTAGGAATAGAGAATCTCCACCGTCGTCATAGTGGAATCATACCAATTCGCGGGATTCGATGCGACCGCAGTTGCAGCGTAAACCGCTAAAGGCTGCTCAAATAAGCGCGAATCTCAGGATTGGACCAGTCAGGGTCGCCCACCAGCTTGCGCCGGATTACGCCTTGGCGGTCGATGATGTAGGTCTCAGGCCAACCCTCGGTGTGGTAGAGTTTGGCGGCGGTTTGGTTGGGGTCGCGGACAGAGATCAGGTCGACGTGACGCCGGTCGAGGTAGTGCTTGTAGGCGTCTTCATCTTCGTCAATGCTGACGGCCAGAATAGCCAAGTCCGGCCGGTCGTGGTGAAGTTCAATCAGTCCTGGCATCTCTTGGACACATGGGGGACACCAGGTGGCCCAGAAGTTGAGCAACACGATTTTGCCGCGATAATCGGCCAGATGGATGGACGTCGTGCCGTCGGAGACCTTGAAGTCGGGCGCGACTTCGCCGGTAATTCCGGGGCGTGCGCCACGGTCGCAGGCGGTGAGCAGCGCCATCGGCACAAGTACGACGGCAATCAGGAAACGGGAGAACCGCATGTCTCTATAATACGGAGCGGAAGGGCTAATCGTCATGGAAAAGGATGCGCCGAGGTTTAATGGAGCGACTGGGGTCGGCGGGTACACACCCGTGCTAGGCCTTTCCGACGAGCCGGACCAGGGACCCGCGGTACCGGAGCAGTGGAATTGGAGGGCCGGCACCGTGTTCGACCAGCCGGAGCCGGAGGAACTCATCGAGCTGACCGTGATTGTGCCGGCGCGCAACGAACAGGATTGCCTGGGCGAGTGTCTCCGCTCGCTGGTGAGCCAGTCGGAAGAGATCTTCGAGCTCGGGAAAGACTGGGAAATCGTTGTGGTGGACGACCATTCCACGGACCGGACACCACAGATTGCCGGCGAGATTGCGCAAGGAAACGCCGGCGTTTCCTTGCTGCGGGCCGGCAAGCTTGAAAAGGGCTGGACCGGGAAGGCCAACGCAATCTGGACCGCGGCACGGAAGGCACGTGGCCGCTGGCTGCTGTTTACCGATTCGGACACGATTCACGAACCTGGAGACCTGCGCCGCGCAATCCATGAGGCATCCCGGCACAAGGTGGGGATGCTGAGCTATTCGCCGCGGCAGATTGTCGGGGGCCTGGCGCAGCGGTCGCTGATGCCGCTGGTTTTCTGCGAACTGGCGCTGGCGTATCCTCCCGCCAAAGTCTCTGACCCAGCACAACGCATCGCTGCGGCCAACGGGCAGTTTTTGCTGGTGGAGCGTGAGGCGTACCGGCGGCTCGGCGGCCACGGTTCTGTCTCGGACAAGGTGCTGGAGGACGTGGAACTGGCTTTTCTGGCCAAGCGGCGCAAGGTGGGTTTGCGCTTCCGGTATGCCGACGATGCGGTGTCGACCCGGATGTACCGGTCGACCGGGGCTATGGTCGAAGGCTGGACCAAGAATCTCGCGCTGCTGTTCGACAATGCTCTTGCTCTGGCCGTCTGGCGCGCTCTGGATGTTCTGCTGCTGGTGGGACTGCCGGTGTTGACCATCGAGTTGTGGAACGCGCACTTCGCGGCTCATTCGGTCGAATGGCTTGGAGCAGGCTGGGTGCTGGCGCTGTTGTGGGTGCGGACGCTGTTCCGGTTCTACGCGCGCGTGGCGAAGTCGAACTTTCCGTTTGCCGATTGCGCGCTGGCGCCGCTGGGGCTGCCGTTGTTCGTGGTGTTGCTTTACAGAAGCTGGTTCCAGCATCGAATCCTGAAACGGGTAAGCTGGAAGGGACGAGAGTACGCGGGGTAGGCGATCTCTGCACCCAGGCTCCGTTCGATAGCATCTTTCTATTGAGGGCAAGAATGGTCTTTCTGACACGGCGGGCGACGTTTTCGGCGGCTCACTACTACTGGAACGACGCCTGGACGGCAGAAAAAAACGAGCAGGTGTTTGGACGCTGTTCGAATAAGAACGGGCATGGGCACAACTACACGTTGGAAGTTACCGTCGCTGGCGAACCTGACAAGTTAACCGGTTTTGTTGTCGATTTGAAGTGGCTCAAAGACGTGATTGAGCGCGAGGTGCTGGCGGCTTACGATCATCGCCACCTGAATTTGGAAGTGCCGGAGTTTGCTGAGGGAAAAGCCATTCCAACCACGGAAAACATTGCGATTGCAGCATGGAACCGTCTGGAACCAGCCGTGACAGCAGCCGGCGGAGCGCGTTTGAGCCGGGTGCGCGTGTACGAGACGCCCGAGATATTCGCCGAATACCGAGGCGGTCTATGAGCGCGGCAACTGATAAGGCCTACTTCGGACGGCGCTACATGCTGAGCGCCAGCCATCGCCTGCATAGCGACGCGCTGTCTGCCGAGGAAAACAAGGCCACTTACGGTAAATGCAATAACCCTCACGGCCACGGCCACAACTATGTAGTCGAGGTGCTGGTGGGCGGCGGCGTTGATCCGCAAACAGGTATGGTAATGAACCTGGTGGATCTGGATGAAGTGGTACGCAAACAGGTGATGGAAAGATTTGACCACACCAACCTGAATCTCGATCCGCACTTTGCGAATCAAGTACCAACAACCGAGAATTTTTGTAAGGCAGTATTCGAGTTGCTGAATCAAACAATGGAGCCCGCAAAGCTTGTGCAGGTACGCATAGAAGAGACGGAAAACAATTTCTTTGAATACTCCGGGCAGTAAGTTTAAAAAAATGCGCTCAATTTCGCAGGGCGCAAGGAAGAGGATCATGGCGCAGCCAATCGCAGTGAGCAAGCCCGTTCGTGGTGTTTTAGAGATTGACGAAGGACTAAGCGGTTTCACCACGCAGGAGATGTATCGAGAGATTTTGACCCGGCTCGGCGAAGACCCGGCCCGCGATGGCTTGGTGTCTACACCCGCCCGTGTTGAAAAGTCGATGGCCTTTTTGACCAAGGGTTACGACGAGGACCCGAAGAAAATCCTGCAAGGCGCCATGTTCGATGTGGATTACGACGAGATGGTTATCGTCAAGGACATCGAAATGTTCTCGCTATGCGAGCATCACATGTTGCCGTTTTTCGGTCGTGTTCACGTCGCCTATATTCCCAAGGGAAAGGTCATCGGCTTGAGCAAGATACCGCGATTAGTTGAAGTGTTTGCCCGCCGCCTGCAAGTGCAGGAGCGCCTGACGCGTCAGATCGCCGACTCCATTCAGGAAGCTATTTCGCCGCAAGGCGTGGGCGTGGTCATCGAGGCGCGCCACCTGTGCATGATGATGCGTGGAATCGAAAAACAGAACTCGTCCACCGTGACCAGCGCCATGGTGGGCTGCTTCCGCGAGAAGGAAACGCGCGCCGAGTTCCTGTCGTTGGTGCGCCAGCGGGGAGCCTGAGCTCTGTGTGGGACAGGCCCGTTCGACTACAGTAGATAGGTGAACGGGCTATTGGTTGTAGACAAGCCGGGCGGCATGACCAGCCACGATGTTGTGAGCCGCTTGCGCAGAATCACCAACGAAAAATCGATTGGCCACCTGGGTACGCTCGATCCCATGGCCACCGGTGTGCTGCCACTGCTGTTGGGCAAATATACGCGCCTCGCGCAGTACTTTTCTTCCGCGGAAAAGAGCTATACAGGGACCATCCACTTCGGATTTTCTACGGACACCTATGACGCTGAGGGCGTGGCCGACGGGCCGGATCGAGGGCCGGATCTTGCTCTGACTTTAGTTCAGGTGCGAGCGGTGGCCGCTCGTTTCCACGGCGCGATGGACCAAATGCCACCCGCCTACTCAGCCAAGAAGATCGACGGCACCCCGGCTTACAAATTGGCACGCGAAGGCAAGCCGGTCGAACTCAAGCCGGCCAAAGTCCATATTGCCGGCTTTTCAATCGATGCGCTGGATGGCCCCGATGTTACGTTTGCAATGAGTATCAGCGCCGGTGGCTATGTGCGTTCGGTTGCGCATGAGCTCGGGCAGGATCTGGGCTGTGGAGCGCATCTGAGCGCGCTGCGGCGTACCCAGGCCGGAGTATTCACTATCGACGAAGCGCATACGCTCCAGGAACTGGAAGCGCTGGCCGGGAATGCCGATGCGCTGGAAGCTTTGTGCGTGCATCCGCGCACTCTATTGCCGGAGATGCCGTCTGTGACTGGCGACGCCATGGCGTTGGGCCGAATGCGCAATGGTGCGCAGGCTAATTTGCCGGAGTTTTCGCGCGCTTCGATGGTAAAAGTATTCTCAGGGCAGCGGGAATTGGTGGGCGTTGCGAAGCGTGTGGCGGGAACGCTGTTTCAGCCAGTCGTTGTGATGGGGTAATTCGGCAAACGGAAGAGGACCGGGAAGAGTCGTATCCTCGAAAGCTCTCAAATGCCGGTCAAAGTAGCTCTGTAAATAAACTCGCCTCGCCGGATACTGAGCTATGAAAAGAATCCTGCTCGGACTCGCCCTGATCTTCTGCTTCGCAATGCCCTACGCGGCGCAGGCGCAGGTGGTGGTCGTTGTACACCGCCATCACCATCACCGTCATCACCACCACCGCTACCACGATGCTCCCAACCGGTAATCGGTGCGCTCCCCGGCTCGTCGGAACAGGGATCAAGCTACAGTTCCAGATCTTTCCCCTCGTAGAGAGACCTGGGGCGCCGCAATTCACCTCGCTGCGCCGCTTCGGTTCATCTCCGCATATTGCTCATTCGGAGCAATAGAAAGCTTCATCCCCAGCGCGCCAAGGACTGAGGACAAGGTTTCAAAGGTGGGGTTCCCCTGTTCCGAGAACGCGCGATAGAGGGTTTCTCTCTGTATGCCGGCTTCCTTTGCCACCTGAGCCATGGTGCGGGCTTGAGCGACGTTCTTGAGAGCTTTGAGAAACGCTTCCGGGGAGTCTTCCAGGGCGGCATTCAAATATGCCGATGCCTCGAGTGGGTCCAGCAGAGCGTTTAGTAGAGACTGGCGATAGGAACTAGTTTTCATTGCCATGCGTCCTCCAAGATTTCTTTGCCCGCCGAATATCCGTGCTCTGGCCCTGTTTAGATCCTCCGAGAAGCAGGTGAATCTCAAGCCCAATCTGTCCGAAATAGACCCGGTATCCTGGGCCAAAATCGAGCCTTAATTCCGAGACGCCTTTGCCAATCGATGCAACATCGCCGAATAAGCCGTCCTCGAGCCGATCGATACGTACGCGGATCCTGGCTCTGGTTTGAACGTCGAGCCCATCGAGCCATTCGGTGAATGGTTCTCGGCCGGATTCGTCCTGACAAACCAGGATTTCTCGGGGTATGGTTTCCAAAAGAGTTCACAAGGCATGTCGCTATGTGACATTTAAATCACACTTCAGCGTAGCACCATCCCACAGGGATTACAAGTAAATCTCTGATTTCCTCAGGGGACCCAGATTTCAACCGCCCGACGGCGGAAATGCAGGAGCCGCCCCGACGACTAAAATCATAGATAACCATGACCGAATTTACGCATTTGCATTTGCATACGGAATACTCGCTGCTCGATGGAGCTTGCGACGTCTACAAGCTCGTCGACCGGGTGGCGGCGCTGGGGCAGAAGTCTGTCGCAATGACGGACCACGGCAATATTTATGGCGCGGTCCACTTCTTCGACGCGGCCAAGTCCAAGGGCGTCAAGCCGATCCTGGGGTGCGAGCTTTATATCTGCAAGAACGAAGATCATCGCGCGCCGGGGGATGGGGACGAGAACAACCACCTGCTGGTGCTGGCCCAGAACGAAGAGGGCTACCGCAACCTGATCCGCATTACGTCGGAGGCCTCGCTGCATGGGTTCTATCGCAAGCCCCGCGTCAGCAAGCGTTACCTGGCGGAACATTCCGAGGGCTTGATCGGTTTTTCGGGCTGCTTAAGCGGGGAATTGTGCGAGGAGCTTGTTGCCGGCAATTACGACAAGGCGAAGAGCGTAGCGCAGCAGTATGAAGATATATTCGGGAAGGGAAATTTCTATTTAGAGATTCAAGACCAGGGACTGGAAGACGAGAAGAAGATCCATGAGGCGCTCTTCCGCCTTGAGCGCGAACTGAATATTCCCATGGTCGCGACCAACGACTCGCACTACCTATGTGGCGAAGATAGCCATGCGCACGACGTGATGCTGTGTGTGCAGACTGGCGCAAAGGTGCATGACAAGGAGCGATTCCGTTTCGACAGCGATCAGTTCTTTGTAAAGAGCGCCGACGAAATGGCAGTTGTATTCAAGGACTCACCCAGCGTATTGACCCGCACACAAGAGATTGCGGAGCGCTGCAATCTGAAGCTCCACAAGGTGGATAATCCCTTCCCGGAGTTTGCGGTGCCGCCGGGACACACCATCGACAGCTATTTCGAGCAGGTGTGCCGTGAGGGGTTGAAGAAGCGACTCGACACAGCGGTGCGGCAACTCGAGTTACGCGGAGTGCTGCGTACGCCGCCACATGAGTATGAATCCCGGTTGAACTTCGAAATCGGCATCATTAAGCAGATGAGTTACTCAGGATACTTCCTGATTGTGTGGGACTTCATCAAGTATGCGCGGGACAATGGAATTCCGGTGGGCCCGGGCAGAGGCTCGGCCACCGGGTCGTTGGTCGCCTATGCAATGGAGATCACGAATATCGATCCCATGCAGAATGTGCTTCTGTTCGAGCGGTTCCTGAATCCCGAGCGCGTGACGATGCCCGATATCGATGTGGACTTCTGCCAGAACCGCCGCGGCGAAGTGATCGAGTATGTAACGCGGAAGTATGGGCGCGAACAAGTGGCGCAGATCATCACCTTCAACACCATGGCGGCCAAGGCGGCCATCAAGGATTGCGGCCGCGCGCTCGACATGCCCTATGGCGACGTCGACCGTATCGCCAAGCTGGTTCCCGCAACCGTGGGCATGACGCTCGACAAGGCACTCGAAGATGTTCCGGAACTGCGCAAGGCGTACGATGGCGACCCGGTGATTCGCGAACTGCTCGACACTGCGAAGAAGCTTGAGGGCTTGGTGCGCGGGTCCGGCGTTCACGCGTCCGCAGTTGTGATTGCGCCTCGTCCGTTGACCGAATTAGTCCCGCTAAACAAGACCAAGAATGACGAAATTGTCACCGCCTACGACATGAAGGCCGTCGAAAAAATGGGCCTTTTGAAGATGGACTTCCTCGGCCTGGCCACGCTGACGGTGATCAACGACTGCCTGAAGCTGATTGAGCAGACGCGCGGGGAGAAGATCGATATCGATATGGTCCCGATGGACGATCCGAAGACATTCGAGCGGGTTTTTCACACGGCGCTCACCTCGGGCATATTTCAGTTTGAGTCGAGCGGCATGCGCGACATTTTACGGCGTTACAAACCGGACACGGTGGAGGAACTGACAGCTCTGAACGCTCTCTACCGCCCGGGGCCGATGGACATGATCGACGACTTCATCGAGCGCAAATGGGGACGGCGGCAGGTAGAGTTTCTGCTGCCCCCGCTTGAGGGAATTCTGAAAGATTCGCTGGGCGTGATCGTCTACCAGGAGCAGGTGATGCGCATAGCTAACGTGCTGGCGAGCTACTCGCTTGGGGAGGCTGACCTGCTGCGGCGCGCCATGGGGAAGAAGAACGCCGAGGCGATGGCCGAGCAGCGCGATCGCTTTATGAGCGGCGCGGCGGCGCTCGGGCATCCCAAGGCTCCGGTTGGCGAAATCTTCGACCTGATGGCGAAGTTCTCAGGTTATGGGTTCAACAAATCGCATTCCGCGGCCTATGCGCTGGTTGCGTATCAGACTGCGTATTTAAAGACTCACTATCCCGTTGAATTCATGGCTGCACTTCTTACATCGGAGACTTCCAAGCCGGAAAATGTGGTGAAGTACATCGGCGAATGCAAGGAGATGGGCATTCGCGTTGAGCCGCCCGATGTCCAGGTTTCAGGTGCGCAGTTTACGCCGAATGTTACGCCGGAAGGTGAGGCGATTCGATTCGGTCTCGCGGCCGTGAAAAACGTGGGCGGAAACGCGATCGAGTCCATCATGAAAGCGCGCGCGGAGGTCGGTGGAAGGTTCAAGAGCTTGTGGGAATTCTGCGAAAAGGTCGACTTGCGCGTGATGAACAAGCGCGTGATCGAGTCGTTGATCAAAGCCGGCGCTTTGGACTCGCTCGGCACGCGCGCAGCGCTGATGAAGGCCGTAGACAAGGCGATGGAACGCGCGCAGAAGTCGCAGAAGGACGCGGCCGCGGGGCAGACGGGATTGTTTGGCCTGTTCAATGAAGCGCCCGCGCCAGGCCGCGATGCGGACGAATTGCCGAAGACTGCGGACTGGGAGGAAGGCGAGCGCTTGGCCAACGAGAAAGAGGTGCTCGGCTTCTTTGTCTCCGGCCATCCGCTGGATAAGTACGCCGAGAAGCTGCGAAATCTGACCGGTGTCATTTCGACTGCCGAGGCGCTCGAGCGCAAGCCGCCGGAAAAGCGCTGGGGAACGCAAGCCGATCCCGCCGACGAAATTCAAGTTGCGGGAATGATTCTGGGATTGCGCGTGCAGAAGAGCAAGCGAGATCAAAAGCTTTATGCCCAGGCGGCGCTCGAAGACGCGACAGGCAAGATCGACCTGATCTGCTTTTCGCGCGACTACGAAAAGCTGCAGGGGCTGTTGAAGATTGAAGCTCCCGTGATTGTGCGCGGTGTCCTGATGGGCGAAGAGGATGCGGCGCCGAAGATTGCGATCAACTCGATTGTGGCGCTTGAGGACGTGCAGGTGAAGCTGCCTTCCGGGATTCGAATCAGGATCAATCTTGACCGTGCAACGAATGAGATTCTTGCCGCCCTCAAGAGTGCTGCGGACGGGGCTCCGGGGCCGGGCAAGGTCATGCTCCATTTGGAAAAGAAGGGCGAGTACGCGGTGATTCTCGAACCCGAGTCGATGAGCGTGGCTGCTGACCGCGGCTGGGTCGAGCGCGTAGAGGAGTTAGTGGGCAAGGGGACAGTGCAGGCGGTGGGATAACTGGCTGGAGTTATCCCACCACCCATTTATCGGGAATACTTATTGTGTTGCGAAGGAGTCACCCTCCGTTCCACGGTTTCCTAGCGGGTCGTCCACCCATCCCGCTTTTCCAGTCTTGCTGATGGTGGCGGTCACAGTCCCGATGTCCCTGGCCATCCAGCAAAACCCAAGCATGCCTGGTTTTTTGGCATTGGCGTGCGCTTCCCATGCCATGCCGCCGGCGGCCACGGTGTATGTGTAGTTCGGATCGGTCTTATTCGGATCGAACTTCAGATGATCGATATGGGAACCGGCTGGGTAAGATCCTGAGAGCATTTGTTCCAGCGTGCAGGCCCGCTGCAAGTCGAGTTGGCATTCGTGCTCAATGACCTCAATGGCGGACAAGAACATGTAGGCGATCTGTTCTTCCCGTTTCAGATTGACCTTGCCCTTGCTGTCTTCTATGTCAAGCTTCGCAGTTGTGGCGAAGGGTCCGGTGGTCGGCGTTGGTGAGCCGCCAACAGCCGAAGCTGTCGCAGAAGTGGAAGCACTCGCTGTGCTCGCGGTGTAAATGGCAGTGACGTCGCTGGCATTGAGCGCACGATTCCAAAGCGCGACTTCCTCGATGCCGCCCTTGAAGAATCGCCCGGTGAAGGTGGGGCTGGCGCCGATGGTGAAGACCGTTTTCTTTCCCGATTCTCCGCCGCCAGCATCATGGGCGGCAAGTTTTCCATCCCAGTAGAGGCTGCGGGTATGGGTGGCGGTGTCGAGGGTGACGACGACCATGTGCCATCGGTTGAGAAGCGTTGCGGTGGGGGGGGTATAGCTGATATGGCCCCCTGCGGCAGTCCAGAACTTTACTTGGTTGTCGGTATCGAATTGCACGTCAAGATCGTTGCCGATTTCCGATTCGCCGGCCACGTAAACGAGGTGGCCCGTCTTTGAAGGCAATTCGGCCAGGTTGACCCAGGCCATGATGCTCGCGCTGGCGCCCACACCGCCTTTCTGGGTGGTAAGAATGGATCCGCTGGTTCCATCGAGCTTGGCGTAGTTGCCGCTTGATCCGGCAATCGCTGCGCCGGGAGACCCGGATGTAACGCCACCGTTTGCGCTGTAGGTCGTGGACCCGACCTGGCTCTTGCCGGAAGGTGTGTCGAGGCGGTAATAAGCAACGGGATGGGTGGCGACAACCGCCGCGGCGAAATCCGCCTGGGCGGCATAAAGCGAAGGAGCATGCACGCCGGCTATGACAGTCAGTGCGGCCGTTGACACGTAGATCCATTCACGAGTCGAGAACATTTCAGGCTTACCTTTCTTATTGAGCTTTCGGTTGCAGGAACGGCTGTGCTGCGCCCGTTTTGACGATTGTTTAAAGATCTATCCGCTCCGCGCTTGGGGTTCGCACAGTCTATTCCATCGCAGAGCGATTGTTCAATCGAAAAGCGCGGCTCGCGGTAGCCGGAAGTTTTCCTTAGATGGCCCAGGCTTGCGGGATGGATTACTAATCTTGCCCACAAAGGGTGTCCAGGATCTCGCTCTTCAGATCTGGGAGACCACGAATCTAAACATTCGTGGTTCTAACTCTGGTTGAGCAGAGCGGCCCAATGGCGAACGCGGTCCGCTGTAACAGGCTGCCCATCGCCCTCGCCGGCCGCCAGTTGTACAGCGAGGTTCCCAAGAGTCGAGCTCTCCGGGTGGCCGATCTCAACAGGGAGGTGGGTTCGCTGCTCGGTAAGCCCGGTCAGCAACCTGTTGCGGCTCGCGCCTCCGAGAATGTGGATACGATCGAGTTTGCGGCCGAGAAGTTTCTCCAGACTGGTAAGCGCCACAGCGTAGCGGTTGGCCAGGCTTTCGAAAATTACGCGGGCAAACACAGGCTCATTTCCCTCCACGTCAGGGATTGTGGCCCAGCGGCGGCGCCAGAGCTGGTGATTAATTCGCTCGGGCATGTCGGAGTCGAGCAGCAGCGGCTCCGCGTCGACGTCGATCATTCCAGGGAATCCAGAAACCCCAGCTTGTGCGATGAGCTCTTCAATCTCCCAGGCCCTTCCTTCGGCGTTCCAAGCCTCCATGCACTGCTTCAGCAGCCACATTCCGTTCACCAGCGAATGGAAGCATAGGCCTCCGCCCACCGCTCCGAGATTGGTGTATCGCGCATCGAAGGCCCCGACCGAGGTCACTGGATCGGCGATGAGCGTACCAACCAAAGACCATGTTCCGGAGCAGATATAGAGAGTCGATTCCAGACTGGATGGAATCCCCGCGATGGCCGATGCCGTGTCGTGGCAGGCCGGGGCAATCAGTTGCGTGTTGCGGAATTCCGGCAGCGATGCCAGCGGGCCTTTGAGGTCTCCGAGGATAGTTCCGGCACGAACGATGGGCGGAGCAGCTTCAAGAGGAAGGCCAAGCAGCTTGAACAGCTCGGCATCCCAATCGCCAGTCTTGAGATCGACGAGTCCGGTGTGCGAGGCGTTGGTGTGTTCAGCGACTCGACGCCCGCCGAGCCAATAAAGCACATATTCGGGAAGCATCACCCAGGAAGCGTTGGGGTCGATTCCGGCCAGGGGATCCGCGAGCAATTGGTAAACGGTGTTGATGCGATGCGGCAGAGCGCCGGTGCGTGTAAACAGTTCTTGCGGAGAGATAATCTCATCTGTAGTTCGCTTCACCTGCTCTGTGCGCACATCGCGGTAACAGAAGGGCTGGCGCAACGGCTGGCCGTCGGGAGCCAGGCGAACGTAGTCAACCGACCAGCTATCGACGGCAATGGAGGCGATACCTTCGGGCGCTGCCTGCGCAGCTTTGCGCAGACCTTCCTCTAACCCCGCAAGAATTGTTTCGAGCGGCCAGTACATCGACTTCGCGCGATGGACAGGGCCGTTGGGAATGCGATGGACAACCTCAACGCTGGGCCGGCCGTCAATCCAACGGAGCAGTGAGACGCGGCAGCTTTCAGCTCCGAGGTCGATGGCAACACGTGCGGGTTCAGGCATAGAGGCAGTTCGATCTCTCAAGGAGTTTAACGCATGAACGCCTCGGTAAGGCCTCCGTCGACAGGAATCAGGTGCCCCGTAGTACAGCGGGAGCGCGGGCTTCCCAAAAAGAGAATTGCCTCCGCGCAGTCGGCCGGATCTATCGGCTGATGCGTCAGCGTGCGTTTGGCATAGAAGCCGGCAAGCAGGTTGCGCAGTTCGTCGTCGGAGAGCGAGTCGTCAAACGGAATGTTGTACTTCGCAAGCGAAGTCCGAACACGATCGCGCGGGAACATCGTCGACCCTTTGACCACTGTCGCCGGGCTGATGCCGTTGACGCGCACACGCGGCGAAAGCGCAACAGCGAGTTCGCGCACCAGGTGAGAGACAGCGGCCTTGCTCACGTCGTAAGCCTCGGAACCACGCTTGGAGACGACGGCGTTCGCTGAACTGGTCAGCACAATTGCTCCGTCGAGAGCCTGCTCATTGAAGATTCTTGCGGCCTCGTCGGCCAGCAGGTAGTTCGCGGTGACGTTGATGTCGAGCGTGGTGGCCCACATCGCATCGGGAATAATTCCGTCCGGCGAGGTGGGAAAAATGGCCGCTGTATTGACCAGAATGTCGACTCCGCCAAATGCCGCGACAGTGGCGTCAAGCGCTTTGGCAATGGCCTCGCGATTGCGAACATCGACTGCGGCAACTGCCGTGAACTCGGCCGATGTGACGGATTTTAATTCGGCAACGACGCGCGCCGCAGCTGCTTCGTCCCGATCGGCGACAACGACGTGCGCACCGCGCGCAGCAGCCAGCAGGACCACTTCGCGTCCAATGCCGCTTCCACCACCGACAACAAGCGCAATGCGCCGGCTGAGTTCCTTCTCCGCAGGCTGGCGGCGAATTTTCGCTTCCTCCATGGCCCAATACTCAATGCGAAAAGCCTCGATGGCAGGCAACGCAACGTAGTTGGTGAAGACCTTGAAGCTGGCTGGTTCGTTCGCGGGGCCGCACTGGGGCAGCGTGCCTGTGACCTCGCCCTCGGACAGCAGGCTTGCGCCTTCCATCACGTGAATGGCGTTGGTATAGAACTCGCCAGTGATGCGGGCCTCAGTCTTATTCTTGCCGAAAGTGAACATTCCCAGGCCCTGGATCAGGACGACTGTCGGGCTGGCGTCGCGCAAGGCAGGCGAATCGGGCGTGGCGAAAGAGTGATAGTACTCGCGGTATTGTTGGCGATACTCATCCAGCGACACATTAATCTGCTGCTTCAGCGTGTTCAGATCGGCGTCCGCCGCCCACGGAATGAAGAGTGGGCGAATCTTGGTGCGAATGAAATGGTCGGGGCAGCTTGTGCCGAGAAATGCCAGGTCTTTCGCGTCTGCGGAGTTGACGAACTGCAGCACATCCGGCGCATCGGTGAAGCTTAGAATCCAGCGATTCAGCACACTGACGCGACCGCGCAAATAGGGAGCAATCTGGACCGCGAGTTGAGCGCGGTTTTCACGGGCTGCAATTGCCTTGCCGCCGAAACGCACCGGCCCTTTTGCGATCCCGTGCCGCTCAATGAACTGGCCAATCTGGTCAACGAGCGTGATGGTGTTCAGGTAGCACTCGCGCTGCGTTTCGCCCCATGTAAACAGGCCGTGGCCGCCCAGCACAATCCCATCGCATCCCGGATTGTCGCGTACCGCCTGGCGCATCATCAGGCCCAATTCGAACCCCGGCCGCTGCCACGGAACCCAGACCAGCGTGTGGTTAAACTCGCGATTGAATTCCTCCATCTTGGTCTTGCCGTTGGCCGAGGCAGCCAGTGCAATACCCCAGTCCGGGTGCAGATGGTCGACATGCGGAAAGGGAAGGAACCCATGCAGCGGTGTGTCGATGGAAGCGGCGACAGGGTTATTGCGGAAGGCGCAAAGGGCGTACATCGGAACCATCTCGTCTTCGGTGGCCGGCCCCTTGTACATGCGCTCGAGAGCCAGGAATTTCTCCTGGTAAAGTGTCGCGAGCCCGGCTCGCTTCATGCTGCCCAGGTCGCCGCCAGAGCCTTTCACCCATAGCACTTCCACCCGCTCGCCCGTCAGCGGGTCAATCTCGGTGACTTTCGAGCTGGTGTTTCCCCCTGCGAAGTTGGTGAGGCGCAGATCGGAGCCAAGCAGATTGGAGCGGTAGCGAAGCTGCTCCGCCTCATCGAGGGTGGCGGCTAGCTGCGGGTTCCAGCGGTCTTCCAGAAACTTGAGTGTGGCGGGAATTGAGGCGGTCAGGGTCATATGCACCACTTTACAGGGTAGGATCGTGCCTCTTAAAAGGGTAGCACGGTCCTACCAATAGGAGATAGATTTCGTATCTGAAAGATAGCGCATAGTCGAGAACCGCCGCCGGCCCGGAAAGCCAGGAAAAGGCATCCAAACCTCGTTTCTTCCCGAACCGCAACACACCCTCCGCCTAAAATCACGGACGATGATGGAGGGCTGTGGAGATGGCCAGGGGGATCTTCTCCAGGGAAACCTTAAGAGCAAAGGCAGTAGGCGTTCCCCAAAGGTCAAGCGCCCGATCCTCGTAGAAGATGCTGAACTCCATGCCCCCCAGGTCGAAATCGAACAGCGGCACCCGGTCATAGATGGTATCGGCGCGGAGCGAATACTCGTCGCCGCTGCAATCGATCATCAGTGTGTTGATATCGGAAAGCCGCTCCGGGTGGGTGATCAGCATGCATCCCAATGCAAATGCGCCCAGGCCGAATTCGTTGGCCGCCATCCCAACCCGGGCGCGGCGCGCCGAACAGCCCCGATGGCGAAGACCAAATTGAGCGGGGAGCACCAGAATGTCGCTTCCCGGTTGCTGTTTGGCTACCAGGCCCTCAGCCAGCTTGCTCCGTTCGTTTTGGCGGAGATACTTGGGGCCAAGGTTGTCAACGATTCGATTGGAAAGCCTGCGCTTCGATTCGAGAACGGCAGCCATCCTCTCCACCGCCTCGTTGTAAGTGGAAGAAACCGCCTGCCAGCGGGGGATCGCGAACCATCCCTCTGCCTCCTCCGGGAGCGGGTTCCGAGCCAGTCTCTCAATGCATCCGCCCAGTTCCGGAAAGGCGTCGCGAAGGATTGCAACCTGATGTTCAATAGGACGGATGCTGTAAGCAGTTGGATACTCGCGCCTGGAGATGGTGTCTTCTTCCTGGTACTTATCGCTCTTGGTGAGTCGTTCGATGATCTTCTGCGCAGCCGACGTCAACTCCGCCTTTAACTTGTCTTCAAGCTCCAGGATCAACCCCATCCTCTGCTCGTCAAGCTGCTTGAGCGTCGCTTTGTAAACCCGATCCACGGCCTCATGGAGAGTGCTCTTGAGCGTCTCATTCTGCTTTTCGGTCGTATTTCCCGCGATATGCAGCGGCGTTATCTGATGCGTGATCAAGCCGATCCACCCCCGGAGCCGTTCGGCGTAAATCAGCCCCTGTTCGGTTCATCGGCAGCAATTAGAAATCCTTAAGCAATTGAAGGCCGCGGTGTCGCGAGGATGCCTTGAACACCCAAGAGCCGGCATTGTTAGTAGACTGCGCCTACGCGCGCTATCGGGCCACTCCATCATGGCGCTAAGCCGAGCGAAGGTATAAACTCGGATATCATCTCGTGTTGACAGAGCCTGTAATGCAGCCCAGAATAACTGAATGAGCGTTGTGGAAGATGTCCGTCAGGTCGTTCAGGACTTTCTTGCGCCCGAACTGCGGGCGCTACTCACACGCATGGATGCTCTTGAGAAGGTTATGGAAGCAAGGTTCGAGACGGTCGATGCTAAACTTGCCGCCCTCGATCAGAAGTTCGATCTCAAGTTCGCGACTGCCGATCAAAAGTTCGATCTCAAGTTCGCGACAGCCGATCAAAAGTTCGATCTAAAGTTCGCGGGCGCCGAACAGAAGAGTGACTCCAACTTCAATATTCTCAATGCCAAGCTTGATCGTCTGAGCGACTCTCTGGCTATTGATCGCAGATTGGCAAAGCTGGAATCCCAGCAGCCTCCAATCACCCAGTAGCGCCGGGTGCCCCTTCCATCCGCAGCTTCATCGCGGATGGTGGGCCGCCACGAACCTCAATCGCTCCGTTCGATAAAGAATCCGTCTTACACAAGTCCAGGTTTCAAGCGTAGCTGCTCACCGCCGAATGCCGGCTCCCGCGGTCCCTGGCAATCCGTTCCACATAGCCGCCTTCCCGCAACGCAGCCAGCGGATCGACCGGCAATCCATGTGCCTCGCGCCAGGCCGCCGCAAGGGGCCGAACGTCCGTCCAGAAGGCTCCGCGGAACAATTCCTCGGCGGCAACAATGTCGCAGGACTGCTGATGGACCGCCAACTGCTCACGATCGACCAACGATGCCTTCAGCCAGAGTTCCTGTGCCGCGACAACGGTCTGAACGGTGGCCTCAATCTTGCCTTTCAGATTATGGCTCTGATCGATCATGAACGCGATTGCATGCAGCGGATTATTCGACGTTGCGCCGAGCAGTTCATGGAAGATGCGGAAGATCTGATAAGGATCGATGGAGCCCAAAGTCAGATCGTCATCGGCATAGCGGCGGTCGTTGAAATGGAATCCGCCAAGAAGGCCGGTATGCAGCAGCCAAGCCACAATCTGCTCAATATTCTGCGCATTGTAGTGATGACCGGTGTCGACCAGCACACGGGCCTGCGGGCCTGCCGCGCGCGACAGATGCGAGGCCATACCCCAGTCCGCAATATCGGTATGGTAGAAAGCCGGCTCAAATGGTTTGTATTCGATCAGCAGCCGCTGGCCGGGAGCCAGGTGGGAATGAGCCGTCCGCAACGCGTCTTCAAGCCAGACGATGCGGTTACGCATGCTCTGCGAGCCAGGATAATTCGAGCCATCGGGAAGCCACAGGGAAATGTCGCGCGAGCCTGTGGCCTTTGCGATTTCGATTGAATCCAGCACATGATCGATTGCCTGCCGGCGGATGTCCCGATCCGGATTACACAGCGAGCCGAACTTGTATAGCTGATCTTGAAACAAGTTGGGATTGATAGATCCGGCCCGAATGCCAAACCGTTTCTCCAGCCTCTTCAACTCGGGAATGTCGCTGATTCCGTTCGGCAAGTCCCAGAGCACATGCAACGCAATTGTAGGCGTAACGCCGGTGAGGCGGTTGACCTCGGCGGCGTCGGCAAACTTCTCTTCCAGGGTGGAAGCGGCGGCCGGCTGAACGAATTTCCCGAAGCGCGTGCCAGTATTGGCGAATCCCCATGAGGGAATCTCAATCTGAAAAGCGTCCAAAGCTTGAACTGCGCGATCGGTAAGAGTGGAATCGGTGTGGGCCATAGCGGCCGCCTTTCAGTGGACCCAGTGTCGCAGGTGTCCAGTGCTGGAAAGCAGTATGTTATTCGATAGAGAGACGAATTGTCTATTGCAATTTCTGTGCATTGGAAATCGGCCGCAGCCCGACTCGCCGCATCGAGGCACGAGCAAGCGATGAATCCGATCCGATCGCGCCAAAGCCGCTCCGTGCCCGATCCATTCGCCTTTTTCGTGGCGAATGGGTGGGAAACCACAAAACTCAATCAGATTCTTATTCATCGGCGGCACCGCTCGGGATTCAATCCCGAGAACGAAACACCGCAATCCGGTCCTCATCGGATGCATCGAGTGCTCGAAGCCACCGCTCGTATGCGACTGTGGTCGTGCACGGCCCAAAGGTGCAGATTCGAATCCCCCGCTTTCCGCTTTCCGTTCGAAGCCGATCGAGTACCGCACGCAGCATTGACCCGGTAAAAGGCGTATATAGATAAAACACCGTGCCGCGAGAGAGGTCCGCGGCCCGCACATCCTGATCGAGAAACGTCACGTTGTCCAGCTTCAGCTGCTGCGCGGTAAATCGAGCGCATTCGACGTACGCCGTCTGCAACTCGATTCCGACGCACCGCGCCAGTGTGCAAATGGAAACCAGCATCGGAACGTGACCCAATCCGGAACCGATATCGATCAGCACATCCTGCTCCGTGAGCCCAGTCCGGCCGATCAAGTCGAAGATATGGCGAGCCGGTGTCGGCTGATAAAACACCATCTCCGGTTCCAGCTCTACGCTCGCACCCTCTGGCGCTGGAAACTGCAACACCCCGCTGATCAACTCGTCGAGATAGTCGTAGCCCTGGCCCTTTTCGAATTCATCTTCGCCACCGCCAACCGTCCGATCCCGCAGCCATGGCAGCAGGCTCTCCCGTCCCCCTCCCTTCTGAATCTCGAGGCGAATCCTCTCGTACGGCTCGCAATTGGCAGCTTCGAGCCGCGCATAAAGCGATCGGGCCCGGAGGCGGGAGTCGTCTCCACCCAGCAATTCGCTCTCCTCCGGCGCTTCTCCATCCAGAACAAAAGCATCAAGGCTGTCCAGTGCATCAAGGCGCTGGCGCAGACGATCCGGCTCGCCCAAGGAGCGATCATTCTTCAACTCGTCGAGCAATTTCTGAAGATCGCGCATCATTCGAGCAAAGATCCTATCTAAAAGCTTTCAAAACTGAAGGGTACGGGATTCATCCCGTACGTCAATCATGAGCACAGGTATCGTCTCATAGAAGCCGCCGAGGGGATGCGAACTCTTTGAGGCCGTCCCTCGGGGGCTAAAGCCCAACCACTAGTTGGCTGAGATGTACGGGCTGAAGCCCGTACCCTTCACTTCATGCCAAGTTTTTAAACAGGTTATTACGGCTTGTACTCGCTCGCGGTCTCAACTTGCACAACGGTCTGCACCGTCAGCCTGTCGCTCGAACCGCCCGCCAACACGCGGATTTGTTCCTTTTCCACGCGCCAAATGTGGGACGCCGCGTCCCAATAAGCAAGGTCGTGCGGCTTCACGTCGAATTTCACTTCCCTTTCCGCGCCTGTGGCAATGTGTACTCGCTTGAATCCCTTGAGTTCCAACTGGGGCCGCTGGACAGCCGATCCTAAATGCTGCACGTAGAGTTGGACAACTTCGTCACCATCCCGCTTGCCTGTGTTCTTCACCCTCACGGTCACCTGGACTGTGCCGTCGGCTGAAACGCCGGGCGCGCTTACGTGCAGGGCCTCATAAGCAAAACTGGTGTAGCTGAGACCGTAGCCGAATGCGTAGAGCGGCTTGTCTTTGCTGTAGAGATAGGTGCGGCCGTGAAGCAGGTTGTAGTCGAGGATGGGCAGCAACTGCGCGTCGCCGGTGGGCCATGTCTGGGTCAGGCGGCCTGCGGGAGAATACTCACCGAAGAGCACGTCCGCGAGCCCGTGTCCTTCTTCCTGGCTGTTGTGCGTGATGTGGACAATGGCGGGCACATTCTGCTGACTCCAGACAATCGCATACGGGAAGCTGGACCGCAGCACTTCAATAGTTCGCGGATTCGCGGCAAACACTTGCTTCACCAACTCCTCCTGCTCCAACGCAATCGTCTTGCGGTCTACATCTTCCTTTCCGTTGGAAGGCGTTGGGCATTTGTCCCAGCCGTCATTGCATTCGGGATGATTGCCGACAACAACGATTGCAACTTCGGCCCTACGTGCCAGGGCAGCGGCTTCCACCGGATCGGAGCCGTCGGCAAACAGCACCTTCACTCCCGGGCCAGCAGCCTCGCGAATGCCCTCCAGCGTAGTAACCGCATAGGGCGGCGTGCCGCTATACCAATCCAGCAGCACCTGGTCCAGCCACGGGCCGATCAACGCGATGGTCTTCAACTTTGTCTTATCGAGCGGCAGTGCGTTGCCTTCATTCTTGAGCAGCACAATCGATTCATCCGTCGCCAGACGCGCCAGAGCTTTGCTCGATTCCCTCTCCCACGGCGGTACTTCACCGTCGCTCTTCACGCCAATCTCCGCATACGGATCGAGACCCGCAGGGTCCATTTCGCCCAGCCGCAGATACACGCGCAACAGATTCTTGAGCGATGCATCCATGTCGGCTTCCGTCAGCAGGCCGTCTTTGAGAGCTTTGCTGAGGTCGTCTTTGTAGGTGTCGAGAAAGTGGTTGATGCCCGCCTTCACTGCAGCTGCCGAGCCGTGCTCCTTGTCGGGAAATGCCTTGTGCGAAGTAATCAGCAGACCGAGCGCGCCGCCGTCGGTGCAGATGAGCCCATCGTTACCCCACTCCTTGACCATCACGTCTTTCAGGACCGGGTTCACCGTCATCGGCGTGCCGTTCCATGCGTTGTACGAGGCCATCACCGCGCGCGAGCCTCCGAGTTGAAAGCCCATCCGGAAAGGTACCGAGTAGTACTCGCGAAACAAACGCTCATCGAAGTCGGAAGACGTATGGGTGCGGCCGTCTTCATTTTCATTGGCCATGAAATGCTTCATGAGCGAAGCCGCCTGCCAGTGCTTTAGGTCGGGGCCTTGCAAGCCTTGAGCGAACGCAACTGTCAATGTGCCCACTAGAAATGGATCTTCGCCGTACGACTCTTCGGTGCGTCCCCAGCGCGGATCGCGACTCAAATCGGCATTGGGCGCCCGTACTACAATGCCCACGCCGGGACGAGCGAATGTCGGATTCTGATAGGTGTAGCGGGCTTCGTACCCTTCCAGCGCCGCGATCTTTTCCAGCAATTCGGGATCCCAGGTTGCGCCGAGTCCCTTTTCCTGTGGAAACGTGGTGGTGGGCAGCGGCTGCCTGCCACGCGTGCCGCCCCAACCTCCAGGTCCGCCCAATGCGAGGCCGTGCAGGCCCTCCACCTGACCGGAGAAGGCCAGGTGAAGACGTGGGAAGGACGGATGGTCCGACATCAGGTTTACTTTTTCATCAAGGGTGAGCCGGCCCAGCAAGTCTGCGATGCGCTGGTCGTCGCCGAGTTTTGGATCGCGGAAAGGGTAATCCGCCTGCGACAGGGCTACGCGTGAGAACCCCGAAAACGTTGCCAAAGTTACCAGCCAGAGTGCCCAACTTACCATGCGTCGATGCAGAAGCATTGTCATTACCTCCCCAATCCGGACAGCGAAGATTACCACAGCGGACCTAGTGTGGTGTCCCTAAGGTCCGTTGTAGAATTCCCGAAGGACAGAAGCAGATCCTTCGACTCACCACCCCCAAACTGAAGGACGTTTGGGGCCCCGTTCGCTCAGGATGACAGCCTCTGTTCGTTATGGAATTTAGAGACAGGACACTAGCGGCTGCCCTTTGCTAAATCGGTTGAGGAAATGCCTTCGATGTACCGCAGCTTAAATGAAAAGAGCGGAGCGCCTATGCGCCCCGCTCCATCGATTCAACCTGACGAACCGATCAATACAGGCGGAAGTTTACCTCGACGGTAATCATCACCGGGACCGGCGTTCTGCCTTCCTTCATTGCCGGTTTGAACTTGTATTTCTTGACTGCTTCCAGAGCCTTCTCGTCCAAACCCATTCCCAATGCCCTGACTACGCGCGGGTTCTGCGGATTTCCCTGCGCATCGACGATCAGCGAAATGAGACAGACGCCCTGATATTTGGCGCGCCGGGCTTCGTCGGAGAATTCAGCTTCAACGCTGTTGAGCGGCACAGGAGCTGAAACTCCGCCGCCCACATGATAGAGCCCGCCACCGGCGCCACCACCCGTTCCAGGGCCGTAGCCGTTGCCGTTGCCTGACCCGAGTCCTCCGCCGGAGCCGGTTCCGATGCCGCTGCCGGAACCCTGTCCACCAGAAAGCACGGTCACATTGGGCGATTTTGTCACACCGAGGTTTGGCAATGTCGGGTTATCGGGAAGCGTAATGTTTGCCTGCACATTGATAGATGGCTCCACCGCAAGCTTTGGCTTGTCCACGGTCTCCACTTGAGGAGGAGCGATCGGGTTCTTCTCGATCTTGGGCAGTTTACCCTTGATGGGATCCACGATGCTGTGTTCCCCGCCACCACCACCGCCGCCGTTCGAGTCGCCGGACTTGGGTGCTTTGGGTTGCCAGAGGCTCACATCGACGTTGGTCGCATTCAGCTTCTGCTGAGCCACCGTCTCGATGATCTTCTTGCCAACAAAGAAGATCAAAACCAAGAGAATCGTGATGTTCACGGCGCTGGCAATGCCGATGGCCAGCGGGTTTGGTTTCACCGCCATGCGGTCCGGAACCGGGATAGGCTTCGAGGTCAGCTCCAGGGGAGGCAGATGGGGCGGGAAAAACACGTCCCGAATGCTCTCATAGAGTCCGACCCAGATCGGCTTTTCTTCGAAAGCCTTACCGAGGAAACCATCGAATTCGTGTCCGCCCGTCAGGGCGGCAGCCTGGGATTCCGTGTCTGACATAGGTGGTTCTTTTTCCATGGTTGCTGGTGCGCTGTGCGTTTACGACTGTCCAGGCGTTTTTCTACCCGCGTCCCGGACCATCGTACTATTATGCTCGACCAAGGCAACGCTTGTCTTGGGGGAAACCGTCTCTGTTCTGCAAAAACCCGTCCCGAAGGCTCCAAACTCCCATATTTCCGCCCGGGCGAGACTCCCGTAAATAATAGACGCGCAATACGCTGCTTTGTTACCGGAAATTTTCTTTGCTTCGCCAATTACAATTGAAGTGAACAACTTCGCAACTTCCAGGGAGAAACGATGTCCTCAGCGCCCGAGTTAAAGGCGACTCTGACCTTACCCAAGACCGACTTTCCGATGAAGGCCAATCTGCCGCAGAATGAGCCACTTCGGCTGGCTCGCTGGGCCTCTTTACGCCTTTACGATGAGCTTCGCAAAGCAGGAGTTGGCCGCCCCGCTTACATTCTTCACGACGGGCCTCCATATGCGAATGGACCGATCCATCTTGGACACGCCCTTAACAAGGGGCTCAAAGACTTTGTGGTCAAGTCGAAAACCATGGCCGGATTCGACGCTCCCTACGTTCCCGGCTACGATTGCCACGGCCTGCCGATCGAGATCAAGGTGGACGAGCAGCTGGGCCGCAAGAAGCTCGAATTGCCCGCTGCCGCAGTGCTCGATGCCTGCCGCAATTACGCGCAGAAGTATGTCGATCTTCAGACATCCCAGTTCGAGCGAATCGGCTGTTTTGGGCGCTGGGACAAGCCGTATAAGACGATGGCGCGGGATTATGAAGCGCGAACGCTCGAAGCTTTTTACGGCTTCCTCGAAAAGGGCTTCGTCTATCGCGGACTCAAGCCTGTTTACTGGTGCATCAACGATCGAACGGCGCTGGCCGAGGCCGAGGTTGAGTACGAGATGCACACCAGTCCTTCGGTTTACGTGCGTTATCGACTGACTTCTGACGCTGAGGGGATCCATCCCGCGCTGGCCGGCCGCGAGGTTTACACGATCATCTGGACCACTACGCCGTGGACTCTGCCCGCATCTATGGCGGTCGCCTTCCATCCCGATTTTGACTACGTTGCGCTTGAAACTGGCGAAGATTCAGCTGGACCGGTCTACATTGTCGCGGCTGAATTGGCTGCTGCAGTTGCCGCGGCTTGCAAGCTCGATGCGCCTGCCGAGCTAGCTCGCTTCAAAGGCTCGGTATTAGAACGGAGCACCTACCAGCATCCCTTTCTCGATCGCAGCATCCTGGGCGTGGTGGCCACATACGTTACCGCGGACACCGGCACCGGAGCTGTCCACACTGCGCCTTCGCATGGCGCGGACGACTTCTACACCGGCCAACGTTACGGCCTCGACGCCACTACCCGCGTCGATGCCACCGGGCATATTCACGTGGACGAGAGCGCCTGGCATCACGCCGCACCGCCGGCATTCGATGGCAAAAAAGTGTGGGCAGCCAACCCCATCATCGTGGCCATGCTCGAAGAGTCCGGCGCCCTGCTGGCTACCGCGGACCTGAACCACTCCTACCCTCACTGCTGGCGCTGCCACAAGCCGGTCATCTTCCGCGCTACGGAGCAGTGGTTCATCGGCCTCGAAACACAGGTCGAGCGCGAAGACGGAACAAAGACTACCTATAGGCAACTTGCTATTGAAGAGATTGACAAGGTTATCTGGGATCCAGGCTGGGGCAAGGAACGCATCACCAACATGATTGCGACGCGGCCTGATTGGTGCATCAGCCGGCAACGCATCTGGGGCGTGCCGATCGCGGTGTTCATGTGCGAAGGCTGCGAGAAGCCGATTATGGATGCGGGGTTGAACGCAAAGATCGTTCGGCTGTTTGAAAATGAGGGCGCGGAAGCGTGGCACACGACAGACGTGGTGCAGATGCTGCCTGAAGGCGCGAAGTGCGCGCATTGCGGAGGGACGCAGTTCCGGAAAGAGACCGACATTCTGGATGTGTGGTTCGACTCGGGGACGAGCTGGTTTGCGGTATGTGAATCGGATGCGGAATTGAAGCCGGCGTACACGGCGTTTCAGGAAGGCAAGGGGACAGAGGTTCTCTACCTGGAGGGCGGCGATCAGCATCGCGGGTGGTTCCACTCTTCCCTACTGACATCGGTTGC
>JBELAI010000150.1:0-18058 GCA_049508975.1 Occallatibacter sp.
GGAAGGGTACGAGCTTCAGGGGAAGGGTACGAGCTTCAGGGGAAGGGTACGAGCTTCAGGGGAAGGGTACGAGCTTCAGGGGAAGGGTACGAGCTTCAGGGGAAGCGTTACGAGCTTCAGGGAAGGGTACGGGCTTCAGCCCGTACATAAAAACCGCAAGACAATCTGGGCTTTAGCCCCCGAGGGAATGCACAGCTCGAAGCGGCCTTACTTCTTTTCCGCCGGTTCCTTCTTCGCCTGCCGCACCATCGGGAAGTACCCCGTCTTCGTCCGCACTGTCAACTTGCCCATCCCCTTGGCCTCGGCATTCACCTGCACACGCCGGAAGCCCGGTTCCGTGGTCGGCTTGGTCGACCGATACCCCAGTGTGTACTGGTTGCGAATATCCCGCGCCACCTCAGCCGCAATCTGGTCGATATTCTCAATCGACTTGGGGAAGAACGCGATCCCGCCTGTTTCTGTCGACAGCATCTCCAGAGCCCGCCGCGCGTGACGCACTTCCGCATGGCTCATCTCGTCGCCAAACAGCAGGCCGATCGAATAAATCACCGGCCCGGAAAGCTGCTGCACTCTTCGAATCGTCTGCTCCAGGTTCAGAGTCGACGCGTTGTCTTCTCCGTCGGTAATCAGCACCATCACCTGCTTGGGCCGCTTGGCGTCAGCCGCCAGTTTGTCCGCCGATGCCACCACCGCGTCATAAAGCGCCGTGCCGCCGCGCGATTCAATGTGCCCCAACCCGTCCCGCAGCTTGTTCACGTCGGAAGTGAATTCCTGGTCGATAAACGCCTCATCGGAAAAATTCACCACAAACGCCTCGTCTTGAGGGTTGGAGGCCTGAATCAAGTCGAGCGCGCTCTTGTTCACCGAGGGCCGCTTGCGTGACATGGAGCCGGAGTTATCGACAACCAGCGCGATCGAAACCGGCAGGTCGGAGTGCTGGAAACTGATCAGCGTCTGCTTTGCGCCGTCTTCCAATACCTCGAAATTCTCCCCCTTCAAGTCCGGAACCAGGCGGTTGCCCTCAAGTACCGTCGCGTTCAACACCACCTCTTCCACATCGGTATGCAGAATGTAGCCCGAGCCTTCCTTGCGCAAAGGGCCGGCCGACGTCGTGGCCGGCTCAGCATCCGGTGAGCGCACCGGGTCCCGGTCCACTGTGAGCGATGGAGCCTGCGGTGTTGACGGGCTTTGCGGAGACGGCGATTGCTGCGCAGCGAGCGTGTGAGCCGATGCGGACAGAAAAACCGAAACAACAGCGAGAACCAGGTTATTGCAAAGGCGCATAGTAGCCGGTGCGAGCATGGACAGTCAGAGGAGGCAATCCTGCGGGAGGATTCACCTTCACCTTCACTTTACGCCACTTACCGTCGCGGGTCAGGTCTTTGGGGTGGTAGCCGATCACATACTGGTTGCGCAGTTCGGTGGAAATCTTCTCGGCAATGTCGCCCATTTCGGCAATATCGTCGACGCGGAACAGGCGTCCACCCGTCTCTTCGCTCAAGTCATTGAGCAATTGTGGGCCAGTGCGCTCTTCCGGCGTAGGTGCGTAGGGGTCGAAGATGCCGATTGAGTAAATCTCCACGTCCGACTCCCTCACCTGCGCCCGTATCTCGCCCTCTGTATACCTGGAACGATTGTCGCCGCCGTCTGAAACAACCAACAGCGCCTTGCGTTCGTGCCGTGCATCCTTCATTTTGGCCACCCCGTAGTAGATCGCGTCCAGCAGTGCCGTGCGGTGGCCGCTGCGCACGGTAGCCAAGCGCGCCTGGATATCCTCCACCGAGTTGGTGAAGTCTTCAATCAGCTCTGGCCGGTCGTTGAAACCGATCACGAAAAACTCATCCTGGGGATTGGCCGTCTTGATGAACTGCAAAATCGATTCCCGCGCCCGAATCAACTTCGATGTCATCGAGCCCGAGAGATCGAAAATAATCCCAATGGAAACCGGCGCATCCTCAGCGGCAAAGCTGATGATCTTTTGTCCGTTGTTATTCTCCAATACCTGAAAATCTTCCTGCTCCAGGCCAGTCACCAGGCGATTCATTGGATCGGTCACCGTCACTGGCACCAGCACCATGTCCACGTTCATCCGGATGCGTGAGCCGGGGTGAATCTTCAGTGCATCCGGACCGGTCGCTGCCGGCGCTTCGGCGCCCTTGGGCTCAGCCGTGCCCGGAGTCGCAGCGGACGGTGGAGGCACGTGAACCTTGTCTAGCGGTTGGTCCTGGGCATGCAGCCGCGCCGCGCACAAGAGCGCCGCCAATCCGAAAACACCCAACCAGCGCCGAATCAAGCGCCGCTTTTCGTGCCCGGCCTTAAACAAGAAACCTGCGCGCCGGAATGGAAGAGTCGTCATACTCCATCACCTAGGGATTGAACGCGATATTAGCACGGTTGGCGCACACCTGTTGTCATATCTCTGTCACCAAGTTACAAACGTTTGTCGTGCCCTTTCATTCAGTCAAAACGCGCGGCCTACCGCACAGGCGATCTTTCGCGCCCAAGCAGGTTTATTTCTCCCCCGGGCCCATCTCGAGCGCACTTCCTCCCGGAGGGAGGCCATGAGAATAGCCCAGGGTGAAGCGAAGCGCAACCCTGGGAATCCGTCCCGAACCACCTGTGCCGCCCCGGAGGGTGCGGCTCGAAATCAAACCACGGTCCTATTCTCGTTCCATGCGATTCCCCGAGGGAAAAGTCCGCCTCCCCAACCCGCCCTCTGGGATACAATCGACCCTAAGCGCACACCAGTCCGCAAGTCTCTCACTGGTTGGACTCCCGTTCGCAAATTTGGCAGCTTCGTGGGGAGCAATTCCTTCCATATGGCCCGCATCTATCCGTTTCGAGCATGGCGCTACAATCCTTCCACAGTTCGCCTGGAGGACGTCGTAACCCAGCCTTACGACAAGATTTCCCCGTCCATGCAGCAGGCCTACTATCAGCGCAGCCCCTTCAACCTGGTACGAATTATCCTTGGTCTGCCGGAACTCTTTGATGCCGAGCGTGGCGAAAGCGTGTATACCCGGGCCGCCCGCGATTTCAGCGCCTGGCGCGAAAAGGGCGTCCTCATCCAGGAGAAAGCCCCCTGCGTCTTCGCTTATTCGCAGCGTTTCAAGGTTCCTGGAACTGGAAACGGGTCCGGCCCCGAAATCGTGAAGGAACGGCGCGGCTTTATCGCCCTCGGCAAGCTCCACGAATACGCCGACCAGGTCGTTTTCCGCCACGAGCAGACTCTTTCCAAGCCCAAGAGCGACCGGCTCAACCTGCTCAAAGCTACCCACGCCCATTTCGGCCAGATCTTCATGCTCTATTCCGATCCCTCCGGAAGCGTTGAAAAGACCATCTACGACGGCGCCGGCTCTTCCGATGCTGAAGTCACCGACGAATACGGCGTCCTCCATCGTCTCTGGCGCGTCAGCGACCCCGCCGCTATCCGCCTGCTCACCACCGCCATGGCCGACAAGAAGCTCATCATCGCCGACGGCCACCATCGCTACGAGACCGCTCTCAACTACTCAAAAGAGCACGCACCAACTCAATCCGCCTCCACCGAGCACAACCCCAACGAGCTGCCCCAGCCGCCTTACCCCGAAGCCGCCGTCATGATGACGTTTGTCAACATGGACTCGGACGGCCTGGTGATTCTACCCACCCATCGCGTCGTCCACAGCCTGGAGAGCTTTGACCCCGTTGCCTTCGCCTCTGCGGCCAAAGAGTTCTTCACCGTCGACGCTGTCCCCGAGGACAGCGCCACTGCCTACATGGAACTCCTCAGCAGTCAGCAAGGTACTGCCTTCGTAGCCGTCACCCGCGCAGGAGCTCTCCTGCTTCGCTCCATACCGGAAGCGGTCGCTGCAGCCCTGTCGCACTTGCCCGAACGCCAGCGGCAACTCGACCTCAGCCATTTGCACTCCATCATTCTCGACCGCCTGTTAGGGCTAGACGCTGAAAAGGTCCGCGAGCAGACCAACCTTCGCTACCTCCGCGATGCAGGCGAAGCAGTGGAACAGGTTCGCCGCAGCCAGGCCGACATCGCCTTTCTGACCAGCCCCGTATCCATGGAGCAGTTGAAGGAAGTAGCCTTCGCCGGCGACGTAATGCCGCAAAAATCCACTGACTTTTTCCCCAAGCTCCTCAGCGGCCTGGCCATCTATGCGTTGGACTAGGAGAGGCTCCCAAACCAAGCCGGAGTTTTGAAGGGTACGGGCTTCAGTGAAGGGTACGGGCTTTAGTGAAGGGTACGGGCTTTAGTGAAGGGTACGGGCTTTAGTGAAGGGTACGGGCTTTAGTGAAGGGTACGGGCTTTAGTGAAGGGTACGGGGCCCGTACATAAAATCAGCAAAGATCACGGGCTTTAGCCCCTGAGGGAATGCGGGTCAGAGAACAACAAATTGTCCATGAATGCCCAAAGGTCGCGGAGAACAATGCAGCTCTGGTTCATCGCTGCTTTACTGCTCTTGTCAGCCGGCACCTTCGCAACCGCTCAAGCCCCGCCGGCCCCAGCCCCGCCCCAACCCCGCTTCGTCGTAGTTCTCGATGCCGCGCACGGCGGCGACGACCCCGGCGGCCACCTCGACACCCAGGCCGAAAAAGCCTATACCCTCGCACTCAGCGTCAAGCTCCGCTCTCTTCTCAACGCCCGCGGCATCCAGGTAGTCACCACACGCGAGTCCGACGTCAACGTAGACACCAATCGCCGCGCCGAGATCGCCAACCACGCCAATGCGCAGGCCTGCCTCAGCCTCCACGCCTCGCAAACCGGCACCGGCGTCCATCTCTTCGCTTCCTCGCTGCCCCCGGCGCAACCCACCCGGTTTCCCGCCTGGAAAACCGGACAATCAGCCTATGTCACGCGCAGCTTGGCAATGGCTGGAATCCTCAATTCCGACCTCCAGCACGCCGGTATTGCCGTAACTCTCGGCCGCACCGCCATGCCCACCGTCGACAGCATGACCTGCCCCGCTATCGCTATTGAGGTTGCCCCAGACCGTACCGCCAATCCCAAGACCGGCCTCGACGACCCTGGATACCAGGCCAGCGTCGCTGAAGCCATCGCCGCGGCCATGCTCGAATGGAAGACAGAGGCCCATCAGCCATGATCGCCCGCCACCAGACAATTTTGTTCGGCGTTCTTTTAGCGGCCTCCGTCGCCATGGGGATCGTTCTCTGGCAGTTGCGCGAGCGCGCTCACCAGCGTCTACTCCAGGGCCAGGATTCAGCGCCCACCCAGGCTCCCGAAGTTGCTCCCGCAGAACAGGCCACCCTCCTCGTCGCCAACGACGCTGAGAATTCCCTGCTTTCTCAGGTCCAGACTCTGCCCTTACCCAAAGATCCCGGCGCACGCGCGCGCTTAATCCTCGGCAAACTGATGGATCTCTACGCCGCACCCGACGCCGCCCATCCAGTCCCCGGCGGCGCCACTTCCATAGCGCAGGTTTTTCTGCTGCCGGCCCCCAGCCTCTCCGCAGGTATCAATACCCCGTCCTCCCCGGCCAAAACGCCAGAAGTTTCCGGCCCCCAACTCGCTGTCGTGAACCTCACCGGCGCCTTCGCAGCTAGCCATCCCTCCGGCCTTGAAGCCGAGACCCTCACCGTGTTGTCGATCTGCGGAACGCTCCACGCCAACCTGCCCCGCGTCACTCAGGTTCGCTTCCTGGTCGACGGCCAGCCGCGCTCAACCCTCGCCGGTCACGCCGATCTCACCCGCACCTACCTCGCCACCGACGCCGTCCCCACAGAAGGCGCAAACCCATGAGTAGCTCAACAAGGAGCAGTCCTGCAATCCCACCATCGAAAACCCCACCCACCATCGGCGTCTTCGATTCCGGCTTCGGCGGCCTCACCGTCCTGCGCGCGCTCATTAATCGCATGCCGCAAACCCGCTTCGCCTTTCTTGGCGACACAGCCCGCCTCCCCTACGGCTCCAAATCCCGCCGGACAATAGCGAAATATGCCGCGGAAAGCGCCCGATTCCTGGTCCACGAACAGGGTGCCGAGTTCCTGGTCATCGCCTGCAACACCGCCAGCGCCTTGGCTCTCGACGCCATCCAGGAAGCCGTCTCTGTCCCGGTCCTCGGTGTCATCGAGCCCGGAGCCTCGTCTGCCCGCCAAGAGTCGCGAACCGGCGACGTCCTGGTCATCGCCACCGACGCCACCGTGCAGAGCCAAGCCTACGCCGCTGCTTGCCGCGCCCACGGACTTCGCGCCCTGGAAAAAGCCTGCCCGTTGCTAGTCCCGCTCGTCGAGGAAGGCTGGATCGATGCGTCTATTCCAACTGGGAAGGTCACTGCCGAAGTCATCCGCATCTACCTCGCCGAGCTTATTGCAGATGCCGCCGCGATGGGCATCAACCCCGACGTGCTGGTCCTCGGCTGCACACACTACCCTCTGCTCAGGCCCATGCTTGAAGCCGCCGTTCCTCCAGGCATGCGCGTAATCGATTCAGCGCAGGCCGCCGCCGAAGCTGCTGTTAAGAGCATCAACGGCCGCCTAACTCACCAAGGCGAAGAACTCCAGCAAGTCCCTCAGATCACGCAATTGCGCTGCTTTGCCACCGACTCCGTAGAAAAATTCGAGCGTCTCGGCTCCCGCTTCCTTGGCTACGCCGTAGGCAAAGTCCAACTCGTAGACCTCGGCGGTTAGGGACTCTCTCCTATCGCCACCAAGGCTCCGTGCCCCGTTCTTGCGATTTTTTCCTATCGCAAGAGCGGGATACCTCTGCTCTCAACTGGACATGCTAAAACGACAACTTGATAGCCACGCCTGGTGCGGAATGCTTCGGCGCACCCGTGCCGTTTCCGATCGAAGCCGCCGGAGCGCCAGGCATATGGCCGCCGGAGCCGGTTCCCGCGGAGAGGAACATGCCATTCCCTAAATCGGAGCTGGTAAACATGCCGGTCGCCAGCATGTGGCTGAAATCGGGCGCAGTGGAACTCCCAATCGTTCCGAATCGATCCTGGTAGGAGAGCCGGAAACTTGCCGAGGACGACCCAAGCGGCACATGGAGGTTGGTTCGCATCAGCTCATTCAGTGTGGGCAGGGTGCCTGGAGCGGCGCCGAAGCTCCCATACGCACCATTGGCCGGAACGGTTGCAAACCCATCTGTTGGGAAAAACGCAGCCAGACTCCCCTGGCGTCCACCCATGCCCGGGTTGGTGCCGAATCGCCCTGAGCCACTTGGTGTCGGAGAATTCAAGCCAAAGCCGTCCATAGAGAGGTTCAATCCCGGATTTCTGTCTGTGGAACCAACCGCGATGCCGAATTTGGGCCGCGGCTTGAACGGATCGAAAATCGGACGGCTGCCTAGCAGAGGCTTCGGTGCAAATGAATTGCCCGGCAGCGCGGTCATCGAAGGATCGTCAGGCAGCATTCCGGACGTAGACTGTCCCGCAACGGGGAGCGAACTCTGTGCCATCAGCGGCGGCGTCAATCCAGCACAAACAAGGAATGCCAGAACCAGCACGCTTCTCCAGCTACGACCTCGCACAAACGCAGCAAACTCTGAGAGACGGTTCATCGGCGACTCCTTGGGAGCGAGCATAGCCTCTAATTGTATTGCGCGCCAGTCCCCATTACTAAGATACGTGACCAACGTCACTTGGTTGCACAATGCGCCTGTTGAAAGACTCCGCAATCCGCTGAAGGGAACGCAACGGAGCCGTGTCGGAAGGCGAAACACGAAGGCGGCGGCTGGTATGCGATACTCGGAAAGGCATGTACAAACGCATCGTTCTCAAGCTTTCCGGTGAAGTTTTGGCGGGCTCGCGCGGCTTCGGCCTCGATCACGAAAAGATCACCGCAATTACCGACGAGATTGTCGATATTCACGCCCTCGGCGTGGAGATCGGCGTGGTAGTAGGCGGTGGCAACATCTTCCGCGGAGTCGCCGAGCAAGCCAAGGAAATGGACCGCGTAAGCGCCGACAACATGGGCATGCTGTCGACGGTAATCAACGCCATCGCCATGCAGGACGCCATTGAGCGCCGCGGCGTGCAGTGCCGCGTGATGAGCGCCGTATTCATGAACCAGGTGGCGGAGCCGTATATTCGCCGCCGGGCCGTGAGGCATCTGGAAAAAGGCCGCGTAGTGATCTTCGCTGCCGGCATCGGCAATCCGTTCTTCTCTTCCGACACCGCCGCCAGCCTGCGCGCCATGGAGATCAAGGCCCAAGTGCTGCTGAAGGCCACCAAGGTGGAAGGTGTTTTCAGTTCTGACCCCGTGCTCAACAAGGATGCAGTGAAGTACGACGAGATTACCTACATGGAGATCCTGCGCCAGGGCCTGAAGGTGATGGACCTGACCGCGGTGAGCCTGTGCAAAGACAACAACCTGCCCATGATCATCTTCAACATGAACGAGCCGGGAAATATCCGGCGTGTGGTGATGGGAGAAAAAGTGGGATCGCTGGTGACGGCGTAAAAGCAACTTCCAGCCTTCTAGCATCCTGGCCGGACGATCGCGCACAAAACTGGGTGCTGGGTGCCCCTGGTCTCGATTTTGAAACCAAACTGGGTGCTGGGTGCCCCTGGTCTCGATTTTGAGACCAGGGTTAGCCTCGAAGCTAAGGAGCCAGGAGCTCGCGGGAGCGTCTAACCTGCCAATGGATGAGCGCAAGCCAGCACGGCTGAACGGATTGACGGGCCTGCGCACCTTCGCGGCAATCAACATCGTCTTCTTCCATTTCTCCAATCCAATCTGGTTTGGCTGGTTCGCGCCGGTGGTGAATGCCGGCTACGCCTCTGTCAGCTTCTTTATCCTGCTGTCCGGCTTTGTGCTGGCCTATAACTATGCGGGCCGTGCGCGCGCCGGGGAACTGGACAAGGGCCGCTTCTGGGAGGCGCGGTTCACGCGTCTCTATCCCGTCTATCTGCTGAGCCTGCTGCTGAGCTGGCGCCTGGTACCGGGCGAGTACGCCACGCACACCCACGCCATGTTCTGGACCGGGATGGTTCTCTCGCCGCTGCTCCTGCAAGGCTGGATTCCGGAGATCGCGACATTCCTGAATACGCCTGCATGGACCATGTCCGCGGAGTCAGCCTATTATGTGGCTTTCCCCTGGCTGGCCAAGGGCAAGCGGCCCGATCGCGCGGCACCCTACCTGGTAAAGATGGGCGTTGTGTGGTGCCTGGGGATGGTCCCCGGCCTGCTTTACATCATTTTCAACCCCGATGGAATCCCGCACGTCGACCGGTGGAGTTATGGGCCATGGCTCCAGGCTCTGAAGTTTACGCCGCTGCCGCACCTCGCGAGCTTTGTCTTCGGAGTGATGCTCGCCAACCTCGATGAACTGATTGGCCGAACAAGCCGCCTCCGGCTCATTCTTGGCGTATTCGGCTTTGCTGCGACCTTTGGCATTCTTACGCTGGGGCCGCTGGTTCCGTACGCAATCATTCACGACGGCCTGCTGATGCCGCTATTCGGCTGCATCATTCTTGGCCTGGCGGGGAACAACAAGCTGGCCTACGCCATGGGCTGGAGTCCGCTGGTATTTGTGGGCGAGGCAAGCTATTGCCTTTACCTGCTCCACTTCAACCTGTGGAATATAATTCACGACTCCCATGTGCTGGACTGGACTGGCCTCGCACGCTTCGATCCGTGGATCAGCTACGTGTTGCTGATTGGCCTGGCTCTGCTGGCCCTCTACGCGGTGGAGAAGCCGGCGCAGAAGCAGTTGCGGCGCTGGATGGGCGTGAATACGGTAGTCAAGGAACGCAAAACGGCGCTCGTGAGTGCCGATAAAGATGGCCCTTGAGTCTCCGGCCGTCTCAATGGAGCCGGTTTGTCCTATTGTCCAAAGTTCTTGAACTTGTCTCATAAACCTGCTTTGTCTCAGGGCACGACTTCAGTCGTGCCGAAAATGGCTCGACGAACAAGGGGTTTTAACCCCTGCGGGATGGATTTGCAGGCGTGGTTGTAATTTATGAAATACGCTCTACCAAAAGTGGACCTGTTCATCGGGGCAACCTGACTCGCTAAGCGTCTCGACCCACGTAGCCAGCAGGAGCAGCATCGGCAATCCAAAAAAATGCCCCCAACCGTTCTCGGGCCAGGGGCAAAACTGTCATCTGTAACCTGTCATCTGTAACCTGCGTTTACGGCTTCACCCTGACCTTCGGTTCCACAGATAACCCAGGCCGCAATGCGTGGTTCGGGTCTTCGTTCTTCAGGTCGCTAAAATCGATGCGCACCGGAACACGCTGCACCACTTTGACATAGTTTCCTGTCGCGTTTTCCGGCGGAAACAAGCTGAGCACGGAGCCGGTCGCCCCGCCAATCTGCGTCACCTTGCCGTGATAGGTCTTGCCGGTCGCGTCCACTTCAATCTCCACCAGCTGTCCCGCCTGCATATGTTTCAGTTGGGTTTCTTTAAAGTTCGCCGTGATCCACAAATCGTCGAGTGAAACCAGCGTCAGCAGGTTTTGTCCCTGAGAAACGTTTTGCAATATCTCTACGCTCTTGCGCGTAATAATTCCCGCCGCCGGAGCCACGATCTTGGTGTAGCTCAAGTTCAGCTCGGCCTGATCCAATTGCGCCTGCGCCTGCTGTACCTGCGCCTGTGCGGCTTTGGCTCGCGCATTCTGCACTTCCACTTGCTGCGGTCCGGTCTCGGCATACTTATGCTGCGCCTGCGCCTGATTCTCACGGTCTCGTGCCGCGCGCACACCGTCGCCCGCCGCGCTTTGAGCGGCCTGCGCATTGGCCAATGCCGCCTTGGCGCCATCGTCGGCTGCCACAGCCGCGTCCCACTGCTGCTTGCTGATTACGTCTTTCTCCACCAGCGGCTTGTAGCGAGCCAGATCCGCATCCGCCTTGGTCAGGTTGGCCTGCGCCTGGGCAACCGTGGCTTTCGCGCCAGCCAATTGCTGTTCCGCCTGCGCTACGCTGGCATGCGCACCACTCACATCCGCATCCGACGAACGCAGATTGCTGCCCGTGTTAATGGTCGTGAGGGGGATGGCAACGTTCGCTGCCGCGGCGTTTGCCTGTGCAACGGCCAGGGCCGCCTCGGCGTTCTCCACCGCGACGTCGTAGTCCTTGGGGTCAAGCTCGGCAATGGTGTCGCCGGCCTTCACCACCTGGTTCTCATCCACGTCCACCTTGATCACCTGCCCGCTGATGCGCGAGCTCACCTGGATCAGGTGCCCGTTCACCTGCGCGTCGTCGGTGTCCTCGCTGAAAGTGGAGCGCCACCAGACCGCGACCGCCACTACCACCAGGATCACAAGCACCACCACGATGATGCCTCTGCGACGGCTCGGCGGCGGCGTAACTTCAGTTTCTTGAACCGGCGCTGCGGGGGCCGGTGTTGCAGTCGTATCCGCCACGTTTACTTCCCTCCCAAATAGTTCTTGTAACTCTGCCCCGCGCCCAGTGCGCGTGCCAGGCTCAGCTTCGCGACATTATGCCGGTAGAGGCTGGCTACATATTGATTGTCAGCTTGCGCCACGCTTTGCTCCGCCTGGCTCACAGCCAGATTGTCGCTCACACCGTTAGCGTACCGCTGTTGTGCTTCGCTGAGCGCCTCGTTGGCCAGGTCCACGCTGGAACGCGCAACCTCAACCAGCTTCTGCGCCGATTCAATGTCAAGCAGTGCATCGCGAATATCCGCGTCTACCTGCGCATTCTGATCGCTCAACTTGTCTTCGTCTGTGTCCAGCGTCGACTGCGCCACCTGGGCCTCGCCCCGCAGCGCGAACTCATCGAACAACGGCACAGTGATGGTGCCTGATGCATCCCCGGTTCCATTGGAGTGCAGCACGTTCACGCCGATATCCCCATAATCTCCACTGAAAGAGAGCGTCGGAAACCGGTCTGCCGTGGCCGCTTTGCGCTGCTGCTCGGCTGCTTTCACCGTTTCCACCATCGCCGCCAGATCTTTGCGATTGGCGTGCGCCTGGCGGATCGTCGCGTCCACATCCAGCGCGTCAAAAGCCTTATAAGGCACCTTGTCTGCCAGGTTAAAACTCTGTGCCAGCGGCAGCCCGATCGTCCGTGCCAGTGCCAGCTTGTCCTTCGCTAGCGAATTCTTCGCCACAATCAACTGCTGTTCAAGAGATTGATAGTCCACCTGCGCCCGCAACTCGTCCAGCTTGGGCGCCGTCCCTGCATCGTGGTTGGCCACGGCCTGATCGAGAGATACTTTCGATGTCTTGACCTGCGCATCCACGCTGCTCACCTGGCTCTCATCGGCAAGCGCCAGCAGGTAAGCGTTGCCCACCGTCAGCACCACCAGTTCGCGCGCATCCTCGGCGCTCAGTTGGGCGGAGGCAAAATTGTGCCGGGCGGCAAGGTAGTCGCGCAGCGAGGCGACGTTGACCAGCGACCAGTTCAATGTAGCCCGGAAATCCTGGTAGCCGAAAGGCCCGATGATGGTCGGAAACCCCGGAATCCGCAATCCCTCAGCCGCCAGATCGGCTTCCGATACGGTGTCCTTGATGCTCGCATCCACGCTCGGCAGCAGCGACTGCAGCTGGCTCAGTTTCTGGCCCCGAGTTGAAGCCGTCTGCGTTCCGCTCAAAATTACGCCCAGGTTGTTTTTGAGTCCTCGCTGAATGGCCTCGTCGAGCGTGAGGTCGAATGTCTGGCCCGTTGCCTCGCCTGCAGTGATGCTGCCCTGATAACTTTGCGCGGTCGGCCCCGACCCCTGGGATTGGGTCAGCGCTTGCGCAAGCCCCTGCTCTACCGACTGCGCGCTCGCGGAAACCACACCCGAACACACGACCGAAAGCCCCAGCAACAAGTTGCAGGGCAAAATCGTGCTCTTGCTTCGATAATTTGACGGAATCAAGGTTATTCAACTCACTTCAGAGGGCTTCTGCCTGGAATTGTTCGCTCTTACTGGATGCGGAAAGCGGGCGGCAGGGTTCTTAAAGTAGTGTATCGAATCGGCGTGGAAGCCGTCAGGAGGCAGGAAACAATCCTGCCGGCTTTGGGAACCCTGGCGGCGAGCCCCAGTGAATTAAGGTGGCGCAGAACCGCCAGAGCCATGGTGAGCAGCCCTGAAGAGCTGAAAGCTGGTAGCTGAAAGCTAGTGCGTTGCCGCCTGCAGCACCTGCGACGCCAGTGAGCAGAGACCTTGCCTGAATAGCTCCCGCACCGCATCGCCGCTCCAGCCGGCAGCCTGCGGCCCACCGTGCTCTCTCAGCAGCGTTGCTGTCTCGTTGGTCGAAAACCCGGCCACCGCGCGCAACACAAAAATGGCCCGCAGAATCGTAGGCAGGCTCTCCAGCCAGTTCCGCACACGGTCGCGGTCCGGCCCGGCAATCATCCGCTCCAGTTCTTCGCTCGAGACACCGGCCGCATCCAGTTCGTCGTCGCCGATGCAGGTAGCGGCATGCTCCAGGCCTTCCGGCGCGGCCAGACTCCCTTCGTCGCGTTGGGCCAGCGTGTCCAGCGCAGCCGCGCACAGCGCCATGCGGCTGCTCTTGCGGGTTTCTGCGTGGTTCTGGGATGACAACAATTCGGCATTGGCGACCGCTGTTTCCACCAGGCGGATGCTGTCTTCACCCTCTCCCACCAGCATCGACGCCATCGAGTACATCCCGGCGGCAATCAGGTCGAACATTTCGTCCAGCCCGTCAAAAGCCTTTGCAACAGTGGCTTCGTCCTTTGGCTGGCCGTCCAGGAGGTCATGCACGCGCTCGTTGAATTCCTGGGCGCGTTCCGGTATGGGCTTGGCGGGAATCAGGCTTTCGTGCGGTGTGATTGTGTTTTCAGGCATAGAGAGCGCTCCTATCTTGTGGGGACGGAATTCAAGCTGTGGATATTGCACTCACTCAATCATTATCCTCAACCGGGCCAGCCCCGGAGTCAATGACCAGTCAGCCCGTGGCGGCCATCGCCATCCTCAAGGCTGATACAACTGGCTGAGGGGCAATTCACTTTCATTTGCGGTTAACAGCTCGTTGGATGCAGGTCGGAGGCGGAGTGGTGCTGAGTGTTCAGGAACAATTCGGGCAAATCGATATCTACGTCTTCGATCAGATTCTGCGTGGCAACATTGTACCCGGAATGCGCGTGCTCGACGCCGGGTGCGGGTATGGACGCAACCTTGTCCACCTGCTGCGCGCGGGGTGCGAAGTCTTTGCGGTAGACCAGGATGCCGCCGGCGTGGACCATGTGCGCCAGCTTTCCGCCTCGTTGCATACAGGATTGCCCGAGGAAAACTTCCAGGTCGGGCAGCTCGAGGCGATTCCGTTTGCCGACGAAGTTGCGGATGTGGTGATCTGCAATTCCGTGCTGCACTTTTCCCGGGATGAAGAGCATTTTCGGACGATTCTAGCGCAACTTTGGCGGGTATTGAAGCCAGGCGGGATGCTCTTTTGCCGGTTAGGTTCGAGGATCGGCATGGACTTCGAGCGTGTCCGGGAGAACATCTATGTGGTGGGCGACGGGTCGGAGTGGTTTCTGGTGGATGAAGAGATGCTGCTGGAGTTGACGGAGGAAATGAATGCCGTGCTGGTAGACCCGCTGAAGACGACCATCGTGCAGGACTACCGCTGCATGACAACCTGGGTCCTAAGAAAACGCAGGAGTTAGCCAGGTTCATATCAAGAACAAACCTGTCATTCTGAGGAACACGACATCCATCGGCAAGGTACGCCGAACCTAATGAACGGTGTGCTTGGCCGCCACAAATGCCCCGTGCCCCGTTTTTGCGATTTTTTTCTATCGCAAGGGCGGGAAACCTCAACCCTCCATCAGCCTTGTTCATGGGAGCGAAGCGTACTTCAGCGGAGTCGAAAGCCCACCCTGAGTGGTTATGGGCCTTCGGCCCACCGAAGGGAAGGTCTGAGTTTTCCCCCAGCCTGTTCAGCCGTTGCGGAACCCGTGCTTTCCCGCCCCCACATTCCAAATCCGGCAGCCTCAAACCAAGCGCCCACTTGGAAATCCCATCCGAAAAGCCGACTTGCTGGTACTAAACATTTTTCGCGAAAAGGCGCCTGCGCAACCAGAAGGCCACGTTGACCAACCCGATGAGAGCGGGTACTTCGATCAGTGGCCCGACTACTCCTACGAACGCCTCCCCGGAGTTCAAACCGAAGACTGACACCGCAACAGCGATAGCCAGCTCGAAATTATTCCCGGCAGCGGTGAATGAGAGAGAGGCGGATTGCGCGTAGTTGGCTCCAAGTCGCTTTCCCATCCAAAAGCTCACCAGAAACATCACGAGGAAGTACACCACTAGCGGTACTGCGATCGTCACCACGTCCAAAGGCAGCCGAACGATCAAGTCACCTTTGAGCGAGAACATCACGAGGATGGTGAAGAGCAGTGCAAGAAGCGTGAGCGGACTAATCCTGGGCATGTAGCGCGTTCGATACCATTCCTCACCCTTCGCCCGAATGAGAGCGTAGCGCGTGACGAAGCCCGCCGCGAACGGTACACCTAGATACAGGCCGACACTCCTGGCTATCTGGCCGATGCCAATTTGCACTACGCTTCCTTGCAACCCGAGCCAGCGCGGAAGGACAGTCAGAAACGCCCATGCGTAGACGCTGTAGAAAAGCACTTGGAAGACGCTGTTAATTGCCACTAGGCCAGCGACGTAATCCGTGTCACCCTCAGCGAGCTCGTTCCATACCAGCACCATCGCAATGCACCGGGCGACGCCTATCAAAATCAAGCCGCGCATGTATGCCGGTTCGCGCCGTAGGAAGATCATCGCGAGCACAAACATCAGAGCCGGGCCGATAAGCCAGTTCTGCACAAGGGAGAGGCCCAGTATCCGTTTATTGCGGAATACCTCTCCCAACTTCTCATATCGCACCTTTGCCAGCGGCGGGAACATCATCACGATCAAACCTATTGCGATAGGAATGTTCGTCGTCCCGGTCTGAAAGCGATTGACGAACGCCGCGGAGCTGGGGACGAAATGTCCGATGCTTACACCTACGGCCATGGCGAGGAATATCCAGAGGGTAAGGAAGCGGTCCAGGAAAGAGAGCTTCTTTCGCCGGGCCGGAGCGCAGATAGCCGTGCTCACTGGCAGACCTCGCAGCACTCTACGGCTGCGGGCAGCGGAACGCCCACAAGATCGTACTTCGCAGGTGAGCAGCAGGCCTTTGTTAGCTTCGCCCTATCTGCCCGCATGGCCTTGTCTTCTTTCAGCCAGTCCAACGTCTGCCGAAGAATTTGCGATGCTCCGATGTGTGGCGGCATGACGATGCGATAGTGCATCCACTTACCTTCACGCCGAGCCGAAACGATACCGGCCTTTCGCATATAGGCAAGATGCCGCGAAATCTTCGGCTGCGGGCCATTGAGTATCTCTACCAAGTAGCATACGCAAACCTCCTGTTCGCCCATCAGGTTGAGCAGACGGAGACGGGTGTTGTCGCCGAGCGCCTGAAAGAACCTTTCCATGTCGAATTGAGCTATTCGCACCATGCTTTTTATATACGCTTTGACGAATGTGATTGCAAGGAATATATTCATCTTGGCGAATGTGTTTGCCCGGAGGTGAGGACATAGTGGAGATTCTCGAATCGGTGCGGTCGAAATACGGCGCGGTCGCAGAGAGCACGCTTTCCAGCAATGACGCTGGTGTAAAGGCCGTGGCTGAAGCGTTCGGCTATTCGGCGAAGGAACTAACGTCTATCCCGGCTGACGCGAACATGGGACTATCGTGCGGCAATCCAACAGCGACGGCACATCTTCGCCCCGGTGAGGTTGTCGTAGACCTTGGCTCTGGCGGCGGCCTGGACGTGTTTCTTGCCGCGAAGATGGTTGGGGCAGAGGGCCGCGCTATCGGTATCGACATGACGCCTGCAATGATCGAGCGCGCACGGGCGAACGCTGAAGCGGGCGGCTATACAAACGTGGACTTTCATCAAGCCACCATCGACCACATACCCTTGCCTAACGCATCGGTCGATTGCGTCATCTCGAATTGCGTCCTGAATCTCGTTCCTGATAAGCCCGCTGCCTTCCGTGAAATCGCCCGCATCCTTAAACCCGGCGGACGGCTCGCCGTGAGTGACATCGCACTCAAGGGAGAACTGCCAGAGGAGATTGCCCGGAGCATGGCGGCGTACGTCGGCTGCATCGCCGGCGCGATCAGGATGGACGACTACAGCACCGGTCTGCTCGCGGCTGGATTTGAGCATGTCGAGATCGTAGATAGCGCGAAAGACTTGAATGCTTATGCGCAAGTCGAAGGGCAATCGGGCTGTTGCTCACCAGCGATGGAAGGCGAGTCGTGCTGCCAACCACCCTCAGAGTCGACGTTTCACGGAGACTTAGCCGAGCTACTGAAAAAGTACGACGTGAACGAGGCAGCAGCTAGCGTGAAGGTCTATGCGATCAAGCCGAAGACAGATGCCTTATGCTGCGGGCCAACCTGCTGCGCCTAGGAGACGACATGTTCAAGGTGATCTTCGCTTGCATACACAACGCGGGGCGGTCGCAAATGGCCGCCGCGTTCTTCAATCAAGTTGCAGACCCGGCCAAAGCACGGGCCATATCGGCCGGTACGGAGCCGGGAGAGCGCGTCCATCCTGAAGTCTTGGCCGTCCTGCGGGAGATTGGCATCGACCTCAGCCACGCGAAGCCCCAAAAGCTAACCGAAGAGCTGGCGAAGGATGCACAACTCCTCATCACAATGGGCTGCGGGGACAAATGCCCCTATGTCCCCGGTCTTCGGCGCGACGACTGGCCTCTGCGCGATCCGAAGGGGCTTCCTATCGAAGATGTACGTTCGATACGGGACGAGGTGCACCGCCGCGTAAAGGATTTGGTAGATCAGGAGTTGAAGAGTTGGTCCTGATAAATGCCGATGTAACGCGACAATCCGCCACGAAGATACCGCCGCAAGTCGCTTACCCGCAGCCTCTTCTAGCCCACATCGAAGGCCGATTCCCCGTTTCAGGACCAGAAAAATAAAATATCAAATCGTTGCAGATCAATGCCGGCGACAGGCGCACAATCGGAATAGATGGGAAAAGCGGAAGGGCATGACCGGTCGGAGCAAGAGAAAAACACCCCACCCCCCTCCCCCCTTTTCTCCCCACCCCAATGAAAACAAAGGCGTCAGGAGCAAAAAACGCCATTTGACCCCTCG
>JBELAI010000151.1:0-13856 GCA_049508975.1 Occallatibacter sp.
AAGATCCTCAACGACCCGGAAGCCACCAAACTAATGACACGTCCTTACCGCGCCGGATACAAGCTGGCCTGAAAAGTTTCGTGCTTTGAGGCTCAGTGCGAAGCGAATGCCGCCTTAACTGGAGCAGTCACTGATTTAGCCGGTGCGGCCTGCGGAGTTATCGCCGGTTTCACAACCGGCTTCCCCGCCGCCCCACTCGCAAAAGCCTTACCGGAGGCCTTGGCTCCCTGCGGAACGACCGGCCCGGTCGCCGCTGCCTTGACCAAGGCGCCTGTATTCACCGGCTTCGCAGCATTCACAGGGCTCCCCGCATTCACAGACTTCGCAGTCGCAGCAACTTCATGCGCAGCGACAGCCCCTGGCTTGGCCGGAGTCCCAGCCGCAGCCTCCAGCATCTGGCTATCCTTTGTATCCGCCAGGAACTGTTCCGAATCCTTCCCCGCAATCGCCGCCTTCATCACCGTCATCCAGATCGGCAGCGCGGCCTTGGCTCCGGTTTCTTTTTCCCCCAGCGACTGCCGGCTGTCATACCCCACCCAAACCCCGCACGTCACCGAAGGCGAAAATCCTATAAACCACGCGTCGGTGTAGTCGCTGGTTGTTCCCGTCTTGCCACCCAGCGGATGCTTCAGTTGCGACGCGGCGGCTCCGGTCCCATGGGCGGTCACTGCCTGCAAAAGAATCATCATGGTTCGCGCCGTCTGCTGGTCGATGACTTCATTTACCGTCGGTGCATCTTCCCAAAGCGTAACCCCGTCCGCGTTTGAGACCTTGCGCACCAGCCGAGGCGCAACACGAATGCCGTCATTCGGAAACACCGCGTACGAAGCCACCTGCTCCTGCAGTGTGATTTCCACCGCCCCAATCGCAATCGGCAGGTAAGCCGGAATGTTCGACGTCACCCCAAACCGGTGCGTCATATCGATCACCTTGTGAATCCCCACCCGCGCCGCCAGCTTCAGCGCCGGAATATTCCTGGACTCGGCAAACGCATTCACCAACGTCATCGCGCCCTTATAGTCATTCTCGTAGTTGTGCGGGGTATAGCTGCCGAAGCTCACCGGTCCGTCGACAATAATGTCGCTCGGCTTGGCGCCCGCCTCGATTGCTGCGGTATACACATACGGCTTGAAGCTCGATCCCGTCTGCCGCTCCGACTCGGTAGCCCGGTTAAACTGCGACGTGGCGTAGTCGCGCCCGCCCACCATGGCCAGCACGTCTCCGGTCGTGTTGTCCATCAGCATCAGAGACCCTTCGGCGCCCGAGTCCTGTTCCAGCGTCGCGCGACGTTGCCTGCCCTCCATCGCGTCGGACAAGTGAACATAGATAATGTCCCCCGGCTTCACCAGCTCGCTCCCGGACTTCTCCCCGGTCCACTTCCAGTCCTCCGGCAGCAGCACAATGTCCTCGCCGCCCACCTTCGCCTCGATTTCCATCGGCAGGTCGCTTGTCACCATGGCGTGAACGTAGTCTCCGGGCTTCGACTTCACTGCCCAATCGGGATGCTTGTAGTCTTCCAGCGCAATCCCCTTGTCGACTACGTTTTCCAGTTTCCCTGTCCATCCCTTGCGACGCTCATAAGTGGCCAGCCCGTCGTTTACCGCGTGGTTCGCAATCTGTTGCAGGTCGAGGTCCAGCGTGGTCTGCACCTTCAGCCCCGCCTCGTGCACCTGCTCTGTCCCAAACTTCTTTTCCAGCTCCTGTCTGACTTCTTCCTGAAACCACGGCGCAACCGACCCTTCCGGCTGCGCGATGTTCAGCCCCAGCGGAGCGTTCCGCGCCTGCTCCGCCTGCTGGCGCGTGATCGCCTTGTCCTCTTCCATCTCTGAAAGCACCAGGTTGCGCCGGCGAATTGCCTTTTCCGGATAAAGCAGTGGCGAAAAGGCCACCGGCCCCTTGGGCAGTCCAGCCAGCAGAGCCGCCTCGGTAAGGCTCAAATCCTTGGCATGCTTCGAGAAGTAAAACTCCGAGGCAGCCTCAAACCCATACATCCCGCTCCCCAGGTAGATCTGGTTTCCGTAGAGCGTAAAGATCTGTTCCTTGGTAAACGCCCGCTCAATCTGTATGGCCAGGTAGGCTTCTTGAATCTTGCGCGTCGATGTCCGCTCCGACGAGAGAAACAGGTTCCGCGCCAGCTGCATGGTCAGCGTTGAAGCCCCCTGGGCCCGCCCATGGCTGCGGATGTCGTGCCAGGCCGCCCCCGCCACGCGAAACACATTGATGCCCCAGTGCGATTCAAAGCTCTTGTCTTCAATCGAAATCACGGCCTGGCGCAAAATGGGCGCAAATTCGTTGTAATCCACCACCTCGCGCCGTTCAAGCGCAAACGACCCCACCACGCGGCCCTTAACGTCATAAAGCTCAGTTGTGGTGGAAGGCCGATAGCGTTCCAGGTCGTTGATCTGCGGCAGATCGACCGAATAAACCAGCGTCAGCCCCGCCAGCGATCCCGTAGTCACCGCCAGCACCAGCAGCATACCAAGCGTTACCCGTCCGGCCAGTTTGCGCCGGTTGTGCAGGGGGACCATCTGCATTTGCTGCCGTCGAGGACGGGTCAGCGGCTGCGGTTCCAAACGCTGGGGGGGATAGATTGCCAAGGGATCCAAGCCTCGTCGGCATCTCTTCGGCGTGAGCACTGGAAGATGCTTCAGCCTAAGGCTAGCATTGTCTTGCAGCAAATGGATGTACGGAAGTGTAACAAGGCACCTTGCTGTGCAAGAGTGGAACGGCACGATGCCGAGTCATTACTTTAGTTTGCCGGTCATCCACGAACAAAATTCAAACGCGCTTCGCAGGCGGTTTGTCATCGTTCGCAGAACCGTTCGAATGTTAGAAATTGAGGCAGCAAGTCGCAAAACCGCTCGGCTGGCCCCGGCTCTACTTTGACCAACCGAAGCAAGGACGGCACGAAATCGGATTTGACTACCCCGATCTTTTTACGATCTCCAACTGTCTCTCTGAAAGTTTAACTTGACTCGCGGGCTTCTGGGTTAGGATAATTCACTCTCCGAATCGGGGATTCGCAAAAAAACAGAGGAGTCGCATGGGCTGGCGTGCCTACAGTTCCGCGCCTGAGTGTGCCCGCGGCGAAGGGGGATATATGGAAACATATTTCGAAGCGCTAAGTGTGGGCACGTCGAAGAAAACACAATCCGCGGCTGACCCAGTCGCATTGAATCGTTCGGGCAGTATTCGTTTGTGGGCGTTTACGCTCGTGGCGCTGTCTATAACGTTGGCTCAGGCACCGGCAGCCGCTGCACAGACCGCTCTGGCGGGCCCTGCCCCTTCGGCGCAGACTACCCACTATGCCGTTGGTCAGCGGGCGTGCAAGCGGGCCACGACTGGACACTTGACGTGCTTTGCCATGCGCCGGGTTGAGGTAACTGCGGACACGCCGGGGGCGATGCCGTACGAACTGGCCGCCGGAGCAAGCCGGAGCGAGGCGATGACCGGCCCGGAAGCGACGATCGGACCGGCCGGTGGACTGACGCCGAGCGATCTGGCATCAGCCTACAACTTTAGCTCTACTGCGACGGGGACGGGCCAGATAGTCGCGATCGTCGACGCTTACAACGACCCCAACATCAACGCCGACCTGCAGACCTTTGACACGCAGTATGGACTCGCGGCGTGCAGCATAACGAATGGCTGTCTGAAGGTTGTGAACCAGACGGGTGGCTCAACTCTACCTGCCAACGATACGACTGGCTGGTCCGTGGAGGAGTCCCTGGACGTCGAGGCGGTGCACTCGGTGTGCCAGAAGTGCAAAATCATCCTGATTGAAGCCAACAGCGATTCGAATGCAGATCTTGCGGCAGCAGAAAACGAGGCGGTTACCCTGAATGCCAATGTGATCAGCAACTCATATGGCGGCCAGGAAGCTGGCGCGAATTCGACCTTTAATGCAGCTTACAACCATCCCGGCACCGTCATTGTCGCGTCAGCGGGTGACGACGGATACTACGACTACGACCTGCTTGGCGGCGACGGGGCCTATAACCAGCCGAATACTCCGTCGTCCCTCAACACCGTCGTTGCCGTCGGTGGCACTTCGTTATATCTCGGCCAGGACGCGACCCGCCAATCCGAGACCGTGTGGAACGACAACGGCACGAAGGACTATTACGAGGGCTTTATAGGTGAGAAGCTTGGAGCAGGTGGAGGAGGCTGCAGCAACCTGTTCGCCGCCCAACTCTGGCAGAGCAGCCTGAGCAACTGGGCGAGCACCGCCTGTGGCACCCATCGCCTGGTGTCGGACGTCGCAGCGGTTGCCGACTACCTTACCGGCCTCGACATCTACGACTCGTATAACTGCGGGTCTGCGTGCAGCACGGGCTGGTATACAATCGGCGGTACATCGCTGGCAGCACCCATCATTTCCGCGATGTATGGTCTGGCAGGCGGAGCCCACGGAGTTAAATACCCGGCTCTGACGCTCTACGGTCACCTTGGGACTTCCTCGTTGTATAACGTCACATTCGGAGGCAACGGCTGGTGCGATGGCGAGGGCGCAGCTGCCTGCGGTAATCCGAATACGCTCAGCGAGGGAATCCTTGATTGTGACTACCCAGCGAGTGGGACCACGCCGAGTGCCGGCGACGCTGCCTGCGATGCAGGAGTCGGCTTCAACGGTCCTACGGGAGTCGGCACCCCCAACAGCCTTGCGGCCTTTGCCCCGACCGGACCGATGCCGGAAATTGCCGGGCCAGCGTCCGTGCTACCGGGTGCGTCCAATACATGGACCGCGACAGCCAACGATCCGTTCCCCGGCGGTACGGCCACAAGCTACTCGTGGAATTGGGGCGATGGCAGCTCCGATACGGTCACCACGACCGGCTCGGCGCATCATATCTATGTGCTCGGCGGATCGGCCTTTACGATTAACCTAACCGTCACCGACAATTACGGTGCGACCGGCACCACAACATATACGGTGATAACCCCAAGCAAGGCGGTTTTGACCAGCCCGACACCGGCCAGCACGTTGACGAGCGCCACCATAACATTCATGTGGTCGATCGGGACTTCGGGCTCGCAGTACGATCTTCACTTGAGCGCTGTCTCGCCCGGGGGATATGACCTCTACTTATCGGGGCATACAACAGGCACTTCTGTGACCGTTAATGGGCTCCCGACTAACGGAGAAAAGATCTATGCGCGGCTCTATACGATTACCAGTGGGGTCACGTATTACAACGACTACACCTACACCGCGGCATCGTTAGCTCACCTCACTAATCCGGCTCCGGGTTCAACATTTACGAGCACCTCGGTTTATTTTGTGTGGACGGCCGGAGGGGGTGTCTCGGCGTACGATCTGCATCTGAGCGCCGTCGCGCCTGGAGGCTCTGAACTCTATGCGTCGGGTCATATCACCAGCACTTTCAGGACTGTGAATGGTCTTCCGTCGAATGGAGAAACGATTTATGCGCGGCTCTATTCATTTATCGGAGGAGTCACGTATTACAACGACTACACCTACAAGGCAAAGTAACTCGACCAGGGATCGCGAGATGCAATGAGCGCAGATCGTGATCCCTGTCGTCCTTTTGGGTTGAAGAGGTTCAATATCTTAGCTGGAACAAGCTACCTGTAGGCTTGCTCATCGGCCCAGTCCCCAATAATCGGGAGCTTGCACCGCTTGCCATTCAACGCGCAGAGCACGCACCAGAGCCACGCGGCGAAGATGGCAAGACAGATCAGCGCGACCAGCCAGCGCATTCCGAGGAAGAAACGAGGTCCGAGGGACGCGCTATACGGCAGCACAAAGGTGAGGACGAACGCAAAGAGGAATACAAAAGCGCTGAATACGAGGGACTGCCAGGCGTGGTATCGCACATAGGGCCTTTTGTTGTAGCGCCGAATGGCCAGAAAAAAGAACGCCGGAACGGGAGTGAAATAGGCGAGCGCGCCGATGGAATTATCAGAAAGAGCGGAATCTTTGAGATTGGACATGATCCCTCCCTTTCGGATCGGAAAGGGTTCTTGGCATGAGGTTGTATGCGCTGCGCCGGTTTGTTAGGTTCTTTCCATCTCAAAGAAGAGGCTAGACCAGAAGACATTGACTCAGGAGCAACTACAGATTACATGAACGGAGAGCGGAAGGAATGAAGCGGGATTCTCGATAATGATTTAGCTGCGCCAACACGAAGGCTCCCAATGCCTCTGAGCCGCAGAAACCTCAAGCCGGTGGCCATGTATCCGCGATATGCATCACAGTCTGGTCAATCTCTCCGCCCGGCGTCAGCGCATCCTCTTGAGCCACCTGGACGAACCGAACCACTCCGTTGTGATCCGTTGCCACAATCAGCGGAAAGTCGACCGCCGCGAAAGCATCGAGGGTCTCCATGGGAACAATGACCGTCGGAGTCCCCTCCAGACGCGCATCCGGCGTCGACTTGATGGCCAGTTGCTGGTCCACATGAAGCCGCTCGCCCGGTTTCGAACCCGGCTGCGGCTCTTTGCCGGATTTCGATGGAGGCAGCGGCACATCCTTGATTGCCGGCTTGGCCCGCTTCTCCGGTGGATCGACCTGCGCCATCAGCGGTAAGAACAATGCATGCCGCTCCTCCAACAGTTGCTTCGGCCTGGCCGCTCCATTAAACACCATCGCAATGCACTGGTTGCACCAATCCGGAAACAACAAAAACACGTTGGCCTGCGTAAAACGGGTATTCAGGTTGGCCGGCACTGGCGCATCGGGCGTGAGCAACGATCCCATCGGCTTCAACGTTGGCAGATGCTTGCCGAGCAGCAGATATTGCCGCCGCTTCTCTTCAATGAACATGCCGTCTTCCGAAGATAGTGCCGCAGGCAAAGCTGTCTCCAGCTCCGCGTAGGACTTGTCCGCATCCTCAAGCTTGTTCGTAAACTGCTGCAGCGCAGGCAGCGCAAGTGCGTCCGCATAGAGTGTATGAACTGGCAGCCGGGGTTGCGCGCCCGTCGCCTCCGTCTTGACCGCAAATCCCTTGATCAATCGCAGCAGAATCGCTTGCCGCTGTTCCAGCAATTCAAGCGCCTGCGAAATCCTAATGAAATGAATGTAATGGAGTGTGCTATTGCTCGCCTCCGAAGCAAACTCGTCGTAGGGAACGGTCCGCAGCATCGTTTGTGTGGTTGCGACCGCATCGTCCGGATTGTTGAGATTCAGACTCGCCTGCACTTTGTAGTCGAAAGCTGTAGCCAGGGCAATCATGCCTTTGCTGTCCAGCTCAGTGGTTGCAGCCTGCTCAGCAGCTACGTAATTTGCAGCCGCCCGATGCACGGGCTGCCACATCTGCGCAAACGCACAAAGATGAGCCAGCGCCACCAGGTCATCGCCAGCAAACTCGTCCGGATTCCGAGCCGCACAGGCCGGCTTGGCCTGTTCCCGCGCAACTTTCAGTGCGGCCAACTCCACCTCCGACCAGTTCTGCGGCGACCGCCGTGTAATGTCCAGCGGCCGTACCGCCTGGTCGTAAGCCGCCTGCGGCGAAAGCTGCACATCGGGCTTCGGTTGTTCCTGAGCGTATAAAGGCAAGAGCCCGGCAACAAGCAAGAGGATAACAACCGCGCGCATGATAGTCCTCAAGAACAGGCTGGATTAAGGTTGAGATTTCCCACCCTTTCGACAAAAAACGTCGAAAGGATGGGGCACGGAGCCCTTTTGGCGGGTGTATACGGAGTTCATTGGAGACGTGAGCCGGCTACTTCGATAGCGAATAAACTACCGTGATTTTCGTCTTTATCTCGACCGGATCACCATTCAGCAAATACGGCTTATACGTCCACTGCCTTACCGCATCCATCGCCGACTGCTGCAGCATCGATGGTCCGCTTACCACCTTCAGATTTTCGACAGTTCCGTCCTTGCCGATCATTGCCTCCAGAACAACTGAACCGGTCACTCTTGCCTTCTTGGCATCGTCAGGGTAGGCCGGTGGCACCTTCGTCAAAATGTTTGCCTGAGCTTCCTTCGCGTCGATTTTTAGCGTCTTTGTGTTCTGCTGCGACGACGACGGCGAATTTACATCCATCCGCAGCGCCAGCGCCGAAGTGCAGGTAACCAGCCCGACCAGCACGCATGCCGCGGAAATCGCAAACCGCCTACCGCCCTTGATCTCAAGACTTCTCCGGCTCAATTGCATAACTCTCCTCTCGAAAATGTTGGCATCGAAAATCCCGATGGCGTGAAGGACTCGCGGCGCGGGGCGATCCGACAGCATCCGCGCCAGCCGCAGCAGCGATCGTGCATAACTCTCCCGGCCTCCAACAGCTTCCGCCGCCATCACGTCGCACACCAGCTCGCGCGTTTCAGCGAGGCGCTTGCGGGTCAGCGACAGCAGCGGATGGTAGGCAACCGGCAAAGTCAGGACTCCGTAGAGCAGGTTCTTGGCGAAGTCCCAGCGCTCGATGTGTGCCAATTCGTGCGCCAGTACCGCATCCAGATCCTCAGCGCTCAGCTTGTCGAGAAATGCCGGAGGCAGCAGCAATGTTTTCCGCCGTAGCCCCACCGTGGCCGGCCCTGAAATGTCGGTCGAGCTGGCAAAATGAACTTCAGCCTCGCTTTGGCTAGTGCCCTTTCCCAGCATCCTCCGAAACCTTGCTGTCTTCGTGGCTGTTTCACCTGCCGGCTCGAACGGCATGGCCCGTCTCCGCATCGCCTCGGTGGTCCAGACACCCCATCCCAGGCGTCCCGCAAAGTACACCAAGCCACAGACATAAGCCACGGCAACCGCCGTCAGCACTCCGGCTGTAAGCCAGGGCAGCGCCACTTGGGAGGTAGTTCCGGCACCCAAAACCACCCGCGTCTGTCCGTCGCCGGCGCTGCCGTGCATGAACTCGAGCGCCAGCCCCCAGGCCCGCTGCCAAACCTCGCTCGGCCGCAGATTGCACAGCGGAAGAACAGCCTCCAGAAGCAGGGCCCCCACCCAGACGCGATGCACCATCCGTGGTCCCGCAGGCCGCGCCAGGCGTGCGGCAGCCAGTGCCGCCAAAAAGACCAGCGGTACCTGCCATAGCGAGTTCAGCAGGTAGGTGAGGACCCAGGTTTCGAATGCCATTTCGAGGCCCTTCATGCGTCGCCCCCTTCCTCTTCAATCCGTTTGCTTAGCTCGGCAATTTTTCCGGCATCGATCTGGTGGCTCTTGATGAGGCTCATCACCAGCTCCTCGCTCGACCCGCCGAACATCCTGTCGACCAGGTCGCGGACCGCGTGGCCCAGCGCCCGTGCTTCGGTTACCGTGGCGCTGTACTCGTATGCGCGTCCGTTCAGCGTTCGCTTCAACTTGCCTTTCCGGTGCAGGATGTTCAGCATGGTCTGGACTGTCGTATAGGCGAGCTGCTGTTCGAGCCCGGCCTGCACCGCGCTGACGTTCGACGTCCCCTGTTTCCAGATCACCTGCATGATTTGGAGTTCCAGCTTGGTCAGAGTGTCTTTTTCGTTCTCGCTCAATGCTTCCGTCTCCTAATGAGTTAGGACATTAGACCCGCAGTCCTGAATTTGTCAACTAAGTTCTTAGGACTTGAGTGAGAAGAACGTCCCTTTGACCGGCCTCCGCAGATCGATACCAAAAGAAAGATGCACCGTTTCCCTGCCTCTCGGCTCGTGAAACGGTGCATCTTTGCCTGATTATTCTGTCTGTAAGACTTAGGCGGTCTTGGCCTTAAGAAGATCCAGCGCCTTGTTCAGCGGCTCGTCTTCCTTGGCGGGAGCTCCTTCTTCCTCTTCGTCCGCGGTAGACGTGGAGACCGCTACATTCGGTGTGACCGCGTCGTCCTCAATCTTCTTTCCATCCGGGCTCTGGTACTTGGCCACGGTCAGCAGAAGCGCGGCGCCGTCCGGCAGTTCGATGGTTTTCTGTACAGATCCCTCGCCAAAGGTCCGCTCGCCCACCACATCCCCGCGCTTCGCATCGAGAATTGCGGCAGCCGCAAGTTCAGCCGCGCCATAGGTTCCCCGATTTACCAGGACTGCGACTGGCGAATCCGTCAGGAACTTTGCTGGATCGGCGGTAAACGTCTGGGTGGGGAACTTTTGGCCCTGGAGTGTAGCCAGGGTCCCCTGCTTGAGGAAGAAATTGGCCAGCCGGATTCCCTGCTGGGCATCGTCGCCGGAAGAGTCGCGCAAATCGAGTAACAGTTTGCGGTTCTTGCCGGCGCCTTTGATCTTGGCCGCAATTTCGTCCACACGGGAAGCGGTCAACACGCCGGGCTTGAGGTACAGAATGCTTGAATTCTCGTATTGCTGCTCGGTCATCGCCATCGGGGAGGGAAGTGCGCGCGTAAGCGACATCTTGTCCGGGTCGGACTTGCGCGGCCGCACCACGGAAAGGCTCACCGAGGTTCCCGGCTTGCCTTCCAGCATCAGCCGGATCACCGCCAGCGACAGTTCGCGGGTCGACTGATCGCCAATGGATTCAATGACATCGCCGTCCGTAAGGTGTTCCCTATCCGCCGGCGAACCAGGCGCAACGCTGACCACGGTCGCATAGCCAAACCGCTTTGAGACGTTGATTCCCACCTGGGCAACGCCGGTTGTGGGGCGGTCTTGATAGATCTTGTACTCGGTCGGAGTCAGGTAGCTGGAATCGGAATCCAGCGACTCAAGCAGTCCATGCAGCGCGCCCGTGGTCACGTCGTTGACGTTAGGAGCGACCACATAGTCGGTCTGTACCTTCTTGAGCACTTCGGCGTAGACGCGCATCTGGCGGTAAGCGCCATCCTGGTCTCCGCCGGCATGAACGCCGAACAGGCCAAACTCACCCAGCCCAAAGCCCAGGCCGAGAGCAGCGAAGATCGCCACGGAAAGAACGAACACCAAACGTTTGAAGAATCTGGACACACACACCACCGGGAGGCAGCCCTTGAAGGGGACAGGCCGCTCACTCTATAGACGAATGATAGCGCAAGTAGTTTGTGAAGTGGTTGGAAATGGAGCCGGAGAGGCCAAAAACCTGCGTCGGCTACCCGACAGAGGCGGCAGATTCGCGCTGGAGCCTGATAGAAAGCGAAGCAACTGCCGATAGATTGGGTTCGTGGACCTGCTCTCGAACGCCCCTTCGAATTTGACGCTGTGAGGAAACGATGATTTCGATCAAGAAATACCTGGACGCCGCTCATCGCGGCCCCGTAGTGGATAGTGAGCCAGAGGAGAATGAGCTTCTCTCCGAGGCCATGGCGGCATATCGTTCTTCACTGGCGGAAATGGGCAAGTGCAGCCTGGATGCCTGTCCGGGGCTGGGCAGAGATCTCAAGAATGAGCTGGGGAAACTTGGTGAGGGACTTACCGGCTTCAGCACCGTAAAGGAAATCGAGGCGACCGAGAAGAGTGTTCGCGAAAAGCTGAAGGATTGGGGCGAGCACGCAGCCGCGCATTATCGCCAGAAGACTACCGAAGTGAAGGATATCCTGATTGTGATGGCGCGGACTGCGGAATCGGTTGGCGTGAGAGACGAACGCTGCGCCCAGCAGATCAATGAAGTCACAAGCCGGTTGAAGACGATTGCCAACCTCGAAGACATAACCCAGATTCGTGCTTCAATCGAAAAAAGTGCGGCAGAACTGAAGACCTCCATTGGAAGGATGGCCGCCGAGGGCAAGGCCGCGATCGACCAACTTCGCGTGGAAGTTACAAACTTTCAGACCAAGCTTGAAGAAGCGGAACACATCGCTTCCTGCGATTCGCTAACCGGTCTTCGCAGCCGGCTTTGCGTGGAGGGCCAGATCGAGTCACGCATGGCCGCGGGGCTTCCGTTTTGCGTCGCCGTTCTGGATATCAATGACTTTAAGCAAGTGAACGACACCTACGGACACGTGGTCGGCGATGAATTGCTCCAGATGTTTGCTTCGGAACTGAAGTCCAGGTGCCGCACGAACGACATGGTAGGCCGTTGGGGTGGCGATGAATTCGTAGTCCTGCTCGACTCGGGCATGCGGGTAGCCAAAACACAGACCGACCGCGTCAGAGAATGGGTCTGCGGCAACTACACGCTACACGGCCGGTCTGGCACGTTGAAGTTGCGCGTGAGTGCATCCATGGGAATTGCCGAGTATTTCCCAGGCGAGACAATGAAGGGTCTGATCGCCCGCGCCGATGCTGAGATGTACAGGCAAAAAGCCGCCACGCGTGCGCAAGGAGTCGTATCGCAGCGATAATCCCGCAGTTCCTCGGGCGCTTCCAATGTGCCGGGGAGGCGATTGATTGTTAGCTACGGTAGGAGCAACAAACCAATTCTTTGCTTCCTCTCATCTCTGTGTGAATCCAGCGGATTTCTAAACAAGCCCGTTCGAAAGCAGACGATAAGCCTCGTTGATCGCAGCCATCTGCTCAGTCGCGCGGTGGCGTACCCCTTCGCTGCGGCGATCGAGCCGGTCGGGATGCCACTGGCTGACCTTGCGCCGGTATGCGGCCTTGATCTCTTGCCGTGTACTGCTGGCCGCGACTTCCAGAAGCTCGCAAGCGCTGGCAAGTGTCATCGGATAGGCTGCTGCCTGACCAATGGCGAACTCCTCTTCAAATGCATCGCCCTTTTGCGCAACCTGGCTCCGCATCGGCGCGGCCACTTCTTCAGAAGACCGCAGCTTCCAGCCTGTCTCATAATTTCCCGTGTACATGGATGTCTCGACCGCATGCGGGTAATCGTTGGAAACTTCGCTGTCCTGGTTCATGGACATGTCGTTCACAGACAAATTGACCATGTCGTCGAAATCTTCGAAAGGGCTGCCTGGGCGTCCTCGGTTTGCCTTCTTATGGCGTCTCTGCTGGTAGTTATCCACTGCAGCATTCAAGCCGAATGTCCAGCTCTCCACAAAAAATTCAGGATCGGGCGATGAATCGTCGCCCAGCAGCTGCTGAAACTCGTCGACAAATTTCCAGACTTGCTTTGGCCGATTCTGCTCTAGCGAAGGAATAGCTTCATAGCCGTCATGGGATGTCGCACAAGATGCAGCTACCTCGAAATGGCTTTCCATCCCTTGCCTCCGCGAACAGGTGCGCCGAATCGCCTTAGTTTCCTATTAATTGCCGCGATAGTTCAGCGCCGTTCAAATTCATTCATCGGCAGTTGAGCGCCTTTCTTCTATGCGCGGGCAGTGCCTGGAAACGTGACCTAAGGCATCTGTTCGGATCTGGGCATTTTCCCATCCTCGCTAAAACGAGCAGCCACAGGCGCAACGGCCTATTTGGATGGATCGACCAGGGCCTGGTCAACCACGGCGTGGCTCTTGTATTCCAGAGGATGGTTGTCGGGGCTGGTCATGCGCTGAATCATCGACACGAAGACGATGTCGTTGGTGGGATCAACCCAGAACCAGGTGCCGGCGGCTCCATCCCAGAAGAAAGTTCCCTTGCCGTCGGAGAGATTGGCATCCGGTGGATCGGAGATGACGGCGCAATCGTAGCCCCAGCCAAAGCCGGGCCTGATTACGGAAAGTCCGATGCCGAATTCGCCGGTCTGAATGGCGGCGGGGACATGGACTGAGGTCATGAGCTTGACGGTGGAAGGAGCGAGGACACGCTTGCCGTCGAGTTCGCCGCCGTTGGCCAGCATCTGCGCGAAGCGGTAGTAATCCTCTGCCGTGGAGACCATTCCGCCGCCTCCGGAGGCCATGGTCGGCTGCTTGGCGTAGTCGCCCGATGGATTGGCGACCAGCTCGCCTTGCGGATTGGCGTGGTAGTTGGTGGCGAAGCGGCTGCGCTTGTCTTCAGGCACGAAGAAGCCGGCGTCGCGCATGCCGAGCGGCGTGTAGATGTTGTCGCGATCGAAGTCCGGGAGCGATTTGCCCGTGAGTTTCTCGACGATGTAGCCCTGTATGTCCATGGAGTTGCTGTAGAGCCAGCCCTGGCCGGGCTGATAAAGCAGCGGAATCTTGGCCAG
>JBELAI010000152.1:0-13776 GCA_049508975.1 Occallatibacter sp.
CCTGAGCCTGCCTGTATCCAGTTGCCACCAGTCTGATTGATTCCTTGGCAGACTCTCCGTTTAGAACTGCGCGTCCGACGATTTTAACGGTTTCTCTCCAAGAGGAAGGCAGGTGTCCCAGGAGCTTACCCTTCAACCCCGTGCGCGCTCGCTGCTCATATTCACGGTAGTCGACATAAATAGGTGAAAACGCTATAGGAGTTCCGTATTTCTTTGCCGCGAGTGCTTGAACGTATGTCTCCTGTGGCCGTGTCAGATTAAAAATATGAACAAGATCAAAGCCTTCTAGACGCGGTGCGGTGTCCGTGGAGATATCTACACTGCAATCCCTTTCTCTCAAGGCCGCCGCTGTTTTCATGATCTGAACGGTATCTCCGCCCGGCACAGAAAACAGAGTCGCTCGGGACAGGAATAGGACTTTCAAGCTGCAGCTCCTTTTGGTACCTGCTCGATTGGCAGATTACCCGGCCCCTCACCAGAAGGCTTGGGGATTCGATGCCCGTTGCGCACCGGTTCCGGGGTGTAGCTCAAGTGTAGAGCATCCGGCTCTTAATCCGCCGGCAAGGGGTCGATCCCCCGGCCCCGCTTGCTCAAGATCCTTCAATCGCATATAGAAGATCCTAAGGCTTTCGTGTAGTGACGATGACAAGCCCTTTCCTTCTGTATCATAATGAGCCAAGTAGGTTCCGGGATAAACAAAATAGCAAGCAAGAGATCTTTACTCTTCACTAGAAAACATTAGTTGGTTCCTTTCGGCCCCAGTGGACGAAAGGCAGCTTTTTTGCATCATACAATAACGTACTCGCGAAGGAATTTGGTTCGCCGGTTCAATAACGGTCATGGAAGGCCAAAGCCATGCTACTGAGATCTCTCCACCTGCGATTTGCCGTCCTTTTCCTTGTGGCTCTCACATGCGGGATATTTTCCTCGAGCGCAAATGCCGCATCCTGCAAAACACAATCGCAAATGACATCTGCACAACGCGAGTCCCTATCGAATGCGGCTCGCGCGATGATTAACGATGTGCAGAGTGGGGATGTGCAAGCTCTTCGAGCCAGCACAATTCCCGCAGTCGCGGCGGACTTCGGCGGAATCGCCGCTTCTGTGGGGACTTTGAAACCACTTGTGCAGCAGGCGACTATCACGGTTGATAGCCTTTACGCGTTAGATGCCTCGGCCGAACCGGCGGGCGTTGCTCGCACAGATTTCTATTGCGGTACCCCCGTTGTGGTATTGAACTTCACCGATCTTCCCCCGGCGAGTTATGCGCTTGTAATTCTGCATGCTACCGGCGTCCCAAATCCGCAACAGATTTCACTGATCCTTTCTGAATCTGCTGACCATCGTTGGTTGCTTGGCGGGTTCTTCAGCAAACCGATGACGCTGGCAGGCCACGATGGCCTTTGGTATTGGGTGTCTGCCCGTAAGTTCGCGCAGACCAATATGAATTGGGACGCGTGGTTCTACTACCGCATGGCTGCCTATTTTCTTGATCCCGTTGATTTCCTATCCAGCCCAAATCTCGATAAACTTCAACATGAACAGGAGAGAGTCAAACCCTCTAATCTCCCCTTGGCTCAGCAGCCGCTGATGATCGGGGGGCAGGGTTCTGTTTTCCAAGTTACTTACATCGATACCACCACGACGTTTGGCCCTCTGGATCTCGAAGTGCAGTACACGCCCGACACAACGCAGGCTGCCCAGTTGCATGACCCGCCGACAGCCCGCAAGCAGGTAACCCAGGTTATGACGGCGCTCCTGTCGCTTCACCCTGAATTGCACGAAGCGTTCCATGGCTTTTGGGTGCATGCGGACCAGGGATCGGTATCAGTGTTTTCATTGGAATTGCCGATGGACCAGATTCATTCGGATCCACAGTCAGTGATGACACCCTCGAATCCAACTCTTCGATAAGGCTGCAACGATGACGCACGGTGACCGCTTTATGATCTCAAGATCCATCTCTAAATCCCGCCCCCTCTGGACCACGGGCGTGGCGGCACTGCTCTTGTGGAGTGGATCGTCGTTACTCGGTCAACTCCAGAGCACGCCATCGAGTCGCGCGCAATCTCCCATGCCGGGCCCGATTCACGATCCAACTCACCCAGAAACTCAACCGCGCCTGGATGTCGACCACGATCCGATTCCCTCCCCCGACGTTGAAGAGAGCGCGCCTTCGAGCGCTGCGTCCCCTCTCGTTCCGGCCCGGCCCGGTGAGGTCCAAAAACGCCAGGACGGGGTCTTCACCATGCATCAGGATGTGGACGAGGTTCTGTTGACCTGCGCCGTGGTTGACGAGAAAGGCAGACTAGTTACGGATTTAAGCCGAGGCAATTTTCGTATCTGGGAAGACGGAGTCCCACAGGCGACTACTTCTTTTCTGCATCAGGACCAGCCTGTATCGTTAGGTATTGTCGTCGATAATTCGGGTTCGATGCTTGACAAGCGTGCAGCAGTGAATGCGGCCGCGTTGCATCTGTTGCGGGCGTCCAATCCGCAGGACTCAACTTTCATTGTGAATTTTTCCGATCGAGCTTTTCTTGACCAGGGCTTCACCTCAGACATCGCCGCGCTCAATCGCGGCTTGTCGCACTTCGATTCAAAGGGCACGACAGCCATGTACGACGCGGTTGCTGCTTCTGCGGATGAGCTAGCCCGTCACGGAAAACTCCCCAAGCAGGTGCTGCTGGTCATTACAGACGGAGCGGATAATGCATCGCGTCTTCAATTGGAGCAAGCCATACGACGAGTGCAAGGCCTCGGCGGGCCGGTCGTCTACACCATTGGATTACTCTTTGATACTGAGAAGGAAGAATCGGACCGCGCGAGATCCGCGCTTGAGCGCCTGTCCGCCGAGACGGGTGGCATCGCTTACTTCCCGCATTCCCTGGAGGATGTGGATAGTGTCGCTGGGGAGGTCGCCCACGATATCAGGGACCAGTACACTATCGGCTATCGCTCCTCGAAATCGTCCAGCGTTGAAGGCTACCGCGTTATCCGTGTTGAAGCGAACGAAACCAAGCGTGGCAAGCTGACTGTAAGAACACGCAAGGGGTATTGGGCCAGGAAGCCTGCACAGCCACGCGTTCAAACTGCGCAGGCGGTCAGTCAATAAGGTGCCGAGTCTAGCGCCGACATTCCCAATCGAGCACCCAAGTCGCACAATTGTTTTTTGCGTGATGGCTCAGGTAGTAATAAAGGGAGAGGCAGCGAGGTTTTCCTCCTTTTATTTGGCGCCGACATGTGAGTGCTCGATTTCGTCTCGTGTCAACTGAGGCCCTTGCCCTACCAAATTCCCTTATCGCTACCAGTGACTCGTTGCCCAACGAGTGCTGCAGTCGCGAGCCACGGTAAAAGGCTGAGTCGAGCGCCATTCTCCAACTCCAACTTTCGCACCAGGCCAGCAAGTTGTTTGCCGTAAAGTTTGGCAGATTGAGGCATGATCGGGACACGCAGAAATTCACGAGCGTAATAGATGTCATCGCCGCCAAATCGTGCTGCCGCATGCACGAAGTACGGTAGGTCAAGTCCGGAGCCTCGATATTTCGACACATAATCCGACACAATCACCAGATAGGTCGCGACCCCTTCCCAGATACCGGCTTTCATCGCGGAGGATCGCAGATCAAAGTAATCAATGCTAGCCATTTCTACCAGTGAAGCAGAGTCGATGATATCGCAAAGTCTGAAGTAGAAATGGCGATACATGCGCTGAAGCGTGGAGATCATCAATCGGTCAGACACCGACGGAACTCTGAATGAATGGTTGCCGATCATCACTTTCCGCGTGCGCTCTATCAGGTGCGAAGCAATGCTCACCTGTTCGCCGGTTTGGCCCAGGCGGCCCATGTGAATCTCAACAGCTTCTGGCAATCCTGGAATGAGAAAGTTCCATTTCCCTGCCAGGCGATCACCCCAGCTCCGTGGAGCAATCTGAGCTCCGAACCGGCGCACCATGAATTTCGTAACGACTTCCTGGCTGGCATTCGAATATAAATCAAGATCACTGCCAATATCCGGCCAGTGGTCGAGCGATTTGATCACCGCAACGTCGTATTTCTCGAATTCGAACGCGCTGCAAATCTCTTCGAGGAATGAGAGAGCCGTTGCGATGCGCGTCCGCTCAGCGGTTAATGCCGACTGGGCCCACGCGGTGCGTGTTTCATCCTTTGCCGCCTGGATCATATTGAGGAACACTTCCAAGCCGCGGACAATTACATGGTTTGAGTTAGCAAGCGATACTAACTCATCGAATTCCTCGCGGCCTATGTTTCGCACATCCGACTGCAATTCAACCATCGTCGACGAGCTTGATTCATAACCATCCAAGGGCATCAGCAACAAGCGGGAAAGTAGAGACATCGACTGATGCAGTGCTGCCTTTGCAACGGGTTTGGCCATGCCTTTTGGGTCCTTTTTCAATTATTGGAGAGGCTGCACGGACTGCGTTGGAACATGTTGCTCATCTTGGGGCAATGGCCTTCCGGCAGGTGCGCCGGAATTGCCATCTGACATATCTCCGCGAGGCGTAAGTTCGATTGGACCGGTTTCCAGGTGGCGTTGCCGGCTATATCTGTCAAGCATTTCATCAACCTGATGGTCACTATCCGTGGCGACTGCAAAGAGCTTCTTGCCTTCCGCCACACGTTGAGTTGCCACGCCCACGCGCGCGTCCGAGTTACCGGCCTTCCTGGCTTTATCATAGAAAAACTGCGCTGTCTCGAGGTCGCCTTCCATCTCTGCGACAAACCCTCGGTTGTTGAGCGAAAACGCACTTGTCGGATCCAGTGAATAGGCATGGAGGAAGTCCTGCTTTGCTGCCAGCCAGTCGTTTTGATTTGCCGCGTAAACCCCGCGCATCGTGAAGAGTGCGGATGTAACCTCCGCATTTCCCATGTCTCTTATCCGCTGATCTAGTCTTTTGGCACTCAAGGCAGCCATGGCACTGACCTGTTTCCCTCTCCATGAGCGATCGAGCGTGATAACAATCGGCTCAGAGGAACGCAATTCGGCAGCTTCGACGTAATATTTCATCGCATTGTCGTAGTCCCCCACTACCTCGTACGCGACTCCAAGATTATTCAGCGTGAAGGGATTCTGCGGTTCAAGGCGGAGTGCTTCCCGAAGCAGCGATACTGCCTGCGATCCACTGTCTTTCGACAGAAGATTCAGTGCATTCACATTCATCCGATTCACCCGCATCGGCACGTCCTGGAGGCTCTGGAAGGCGGACTGCATCGGCTTTCCCTCTAGCTGCTTCGTACTGCTCCGATCTATGTTTGCGTTCGAACCCTGCTCAGAGGCCAGGGTATAAAACCTGTGGGCCCGGTCCAGCTCTCCTTGTAATTCGGAGATGTATCCCAGGTTGTTCAGCGTGAAGGGATCGGCTGGATCGTAAAGATATGCTTTGTAAAAGAGCGACGCCGCCTTTTCGTATTGGTGCCTCTTAACGGCATCAACACCATCGCGATTAAGCCTCTGCACAGGCGTCAGTTCGCTGTGCCTGGGAATCGTAATTGTTAGCACATCTCCCGCCCAGGCTTGAGGCCCCGCGATAGCGATGACCGCCATGGCAGCAACGAATTTAAGTGTCATCATCACGGTGGGACTCTCCCCGGCGCAGTCTACACGCCCACGGTTTCCTTAGATGCCTGATCCTGAATCGCGTTGCCAACAGCCACTCGTGATTACATTTTTCAGATTCGAAGGCCACCGATGTGCGCTCGATGCCATCAAAATGAAAGTCGACTAATTGGAATTCGGGAAGGTGGGCCGACATGAAATCATTTCTCGCGGCAGTGATACTCGCTGCCCTAACTGCCGGTCATTGGCCGGCTCTCAACGCCCAGTCCCAGGTTGCGGTTCCGCAATCGTCACTGAAGTCCGCAAGCTCACCGATTGATTTGTCGGCTCTTCCTCCGCTTCCGCGCGGGAAGAGCACCATCATTGGCGGAGAGATTCGAACCGTAGACGCAGTCCGCGATGAACTCACGCTCAAAGTATTCGGTCAACGGCCGGTAAAAATCCTGTTTGACGAACGGACGCAAGTTTTCCGCGATGGAAACAGAATCTCTCTTCGCGATCTGGGTCCATCCGATCATGCCTCAATACAAACCTTGCTGGACGGAACAGCCATTTACGCCCTCAGCGTCCATATGCTGTCCCAATCCCCCGGCGGCGAACTCCAGGGCCGGGTGCTCAGTTACAACCCGGGTACTCAGGAGTTGGAAGTTAGTTCCGCCATGGATCGACAACCTATCAAGCTACTCGTACCGGCCGGAACACGGATAACTCGAGTTGGTCAGCCTGGGTTCATCCAATTGCAACCCGGATCGACGGATCTATCCAAAGGGTCATTGATCTCGGTGCAATTTGAGCCGGACAAAGAGGGTCGAGGGGTTGCGAGCCAGATTTCCGTGTTGGCCACCCAAGGGGCTGCATTTATCTTCTATGGAGACATATCGGCTCTTGATTTGCACTCTGGAGTATTAGCGCTCGTCGATCCGCGTGACGAGATGACTTATCGAATTTCGTTTGATTCCGATCGCCTGCAAGCTGTCAAGCGCCTTCGTGTTGGAGCCCATGTCATGGTGACTGCCGATTTCGATGGAAACCGCTATGTGGCCAGCGCGATTCAAGCTGACTAAGCTCTCGGTCCGGCCGCTCCCATTGGCCTTACTGATGAGGACTACACTATGCCACACCGCATCAGGATAACTACGGCCTTCTCGCCTCTGTGCACGGAGAGGTGGTCGTTTCTTGCACAGCGGTGCTGGCACCGGGACAGTGTTCAGCCGTGCAGCACAATGTTAATGAGTGAACTATTTATCCGCATCCCGCTGCAGTCGTAGTCGATGTAGCCAAGGCTGCGAAATCTGTTGAGGAAAAAGCTTACACGAGACCTGGTGGTACCTATCATGTCCGCCAGAGTCTCCTGACTAATCTTGGCGATCACCGGAATCGGCTTCGACTTCTGTCCGAAGTTGGCCATCATCATCAACAACCGGGCGAGGCGTTTTTCGCTGGAATTGAACAAGTGATCGACCAGGTCAGCTTGCATGCGGATGTTTCGGGACAGCAAGTGCTCGCGGAAATGCCGCGCGAACTCCTGCTCACTGTGGAGCAGGCCAAGCATAGCCCCCTTTTCGATGCGAACGATGGTGCTGGATTGAAGTGCGCTCGCCGAGCAGACGCGATGCTGCTCCGCAGCAAGGGTGGCTTCGCCGAAAAAGCTACCCTCTGGAAGGTGGGCAATCACGGCTTCCTTGCCGCTCATCGATACGAGGGTGAGATTTACCCTGCCACTCTGGATGTAAAAGACTGCATTCGAGGTATCACCTTGCGAGAAGACGCCTTCTCCAGTCAAATATTCACGGCGGGATTTTCCGGGAATGAACCTGTTAAGGAAATCCAGGATGTCGAATGCGAGTTCGGGACGGTGCGAAACGTCAATCCGCTTCGGAACGACCGTCAAACTATGATGCGCAACCGGAGGCAAAGGGAAATCGCAGCCCAGTGGGATCCGAGGCGCCGTATTCGTCATTGTAGCGAAACCAGTAGCCATGATCGATACCTTTCAGTCTTACAGAGATTCTGCAGGGGCATGATTTGATGTCAGCCTTTGTAACTTCGATATAACCAACATACCGGGGAAGAAAAGGAGTTAATATCGGCGAAGACTGTTATTGCTGTAGGCCTTGGGAAACCAACTATGTAGGGTTTTTCTTACGCCGCAAACGAGAGTGAGCGGATTGTTGTTGAATCACCTGCTGTTGCGAATGCCCCGGTCCTAGTAGGAATGGCTGATCGCTCAGAGAACGAGCGAAACCAGCCGTCAGACTTCAACTGGGGCGTTGAAGTCTGCCGGCACACTGAACGATTGCTGGTTCGATCTTCAGGCATCAATCTGCAGGAGAAGTGTCGGATTCTGGAACTAGTTTGCAATCGGGTTCCGCGCAATTCTGGCGCCGCTTTCCATTATTTTCTTGATCGCCGGCACCAATTCCTCTGAAGCGCAGTTCTTGTTGACATATTCGGCGGCGCCCGCCCGCAGGCAACGCAATGCATATTGACTCTCGGCCTGGACACTCACCATGATCACTGGGAGATGAGAGTAGGTATGCTTTACATCTTTCAGCACCTCGAACCCACTGCGCCCCGGCATATTGATGTCAAGCAATAGTACGTCAGGTTGAGAGTGGACCAATTGAGCAAGTACTTCATCTCCGTTGGATGCCTCGGAAAACAATGCGCCGGAGAATGCGTCGCACAAGATCTCTCTCAGGCCGCGCCGCACGTTCGCGTGATCGTCTGCTATGAGGATATTCATCAGTCGATTCGCCTTCTGGGCCACAATATGTGACCTGAACCTAGTGTAGATGTGATGTAAGAGATTAGATATCAGAGTCGCCTGTGATTGCTGTAGGGTTTGTTACGTTGCTGTGTAGGGTTATTCCTACATCGGCAAGCCCCTTTTATTCGATCAGGCTGTGCGTCATGGCGTATCGGGTGAGTTCAGCATTACTCTTCATTTGCATCTTTTCCATAATGCGGGCTCGATAGCTGCTGATGGTTTTTACGCTGACATGAAGCCTTTCGCCAATCTCCGTCAATGGGACGCCCACTGCTATCATTTTCATCACTTCGTGTTCCCGGTCCGAGAGCGACTCATGCAAGGGCTTTTCTGCGAACTCATCCAAACTGGAGATCAGTCTTTCGGCGAGCCTCGCACTGACGTAGCGACCGCCGCTCACTATCTTCTTGGTCGCCATCGCCAATTCTTCCGGGGCGCTCTCTTTGTTGATATAGGCTGCTGCGCCGGCTCGCAAGCAACGTACAGCATACTGCTCTTCCGACTGGCAACTTAGTATGATAACGGGCAATCGCGGAAACGTGTGCTTTACATCCCGCAGAATATCCATCCCGCTGCGCCCAGGCATATTGATATCCAACACAAGCATGGAAATCTGGGATTGCCCAAGGCGGCTAAGCACCTCATCGCCGTTACCCGCTTCGGAAAAGTCAGCGCTGGGCAGAGCATCCGCAAGGATCTCTCGTAATCCGCGGCGCACAACAGCATGGTCATCCGCGATCAGTATATGCATAGTTCCCTCCTCTCGGCGCGTGGTGTGTCCACGGGGACACGCACAGTGACCGTCGTACCGTTGCCCGGAGAACTTGAAATCTTAACCTCGCCTCCGCAGAACTGCGCACGTTCTTTCATACCCAGGAGTCCCAATGACCCGAGAGATTCCGATAGGTTGGATTCACTGAAACCTATTCCGTCGTCTTCGACTACCAGGACGATGTTTTCATTTTCCTCGCACAACGCAACCCGCACCGTCTTTGCCTGGGCGTGCCGAATCACGTTCGTCAGACACTCTTGAAAGATTCTGAATGTCGCGGTAGCGCGGTCACCATCCAGGTGTAGATCAACGGGCGGAACAGAGACCTGGCAAAGGACGCCATTCCGAGAAGTAAACTCACTGGCCTGCCATTCAATGGCCGCCGCCAGGCCAAGGTCATCTAATACTCCAGGACGCAACCCGCTGCAGATAGTGCGCACTGCTTTGACTCCGTCATTGATCAGCTGAATCGATTCCTTCAGTCGTACGAGCACCTCGCCTTCCGATTGCGGCAGACGGCGGCTCATCCACGACATGTCCATTTTGATCGCGGTCAGGATCTGTCCGATCTGATCGTGCAGGTCGCGAGCGACACTCTTGCGATCCTCTTCGCGCACCCACTGCAGACGCTCGGCCAGCGCCCGCAGTTGTTCTCTTTGCAATACGAGCGACTCTTCCCCTCGCTTGCGTTCCGTAATGTCGCTGTTAATGACCAACACGCGGGGCGGTTCTCCACGCTTTCCCCACTGCAAGGCCCAGCGACCGGCCACAACGACGCGCCTGCCATCCTGAGCAGTTTTGATAAGGTCTCCCTCCCAATGTCCTATGCGCATAAGTTCAGCTTTTATCTCAGAGAACGATTGCGGAAACTCGGTGCAGAGCATCTCGTGCGCGATCTTTCCGGCGGCTTCCGCTTTGGTGTAGCCCAGCATGGCCTCTGCGCCGCGGCTCCAAAACTGGACCCTTCCATCCATGTCGATCACAAAGACCGAGTCCTGCGTGAGTTCAAGCAGTGCAGCCTGCTCGGCGGTTTCTATCTGCTCTTGCCGCCTTTCCGAAACATCGCGGAACACCAGCACCACGCCAATGACTCTTCCCTCGCCGGCGAGAATCGGCGCAGCACTGTGCTCGACAGAAATTTCCCGGCCATCCCTTGTGACCAGGTCCACGTGGTTCGCCACCGCCAAAATCTGCTTCTCTTTGAGCACGCGAAGTACTTCATTGTCCGCAGTCATCCCGGACTTTCCATTGATGAGTCTAAGCACATTCCCGATCGGCTGGTTCAGGGCCTCCTCCTGTTGCCATCCGGTGAGAGCGGCGGCGACCGGGTTGAGAAAGGTGACCCGGCTCTCGCTGTCTGTGGCGATAACCGCTTCACCAATGCTGCCAAGTGTCGCAGTCCACCGCTCCTCGCTCTGCAGCAGTTTGCTGCCTAGATTCTGGAGGTGGTATCGAGCTAACACCGCTAGAAAAACACCAGAACCCAGGCCAAGGAGAAGGCAGCTTGTCACCATAAAGCTCCACTGTTTGTGCGCCGCCTGAACGCGCTCGATGCGCAACCCCTCTTCCACACCTTGAAACTCGGCGATCTCATCTCGAAGGGTATCCATCTTGCTTTTTCTTAACCGGTTCTCAATGAGAGTGGGGTCGGCCTTTCCCGCACGGCGAAGGGCGATAATCCGGCTGTCGTACTCCTCGGACTCCTGATATCCGGCATAAACATCCTTTAGCCGTCGCTGCTGCTCGGGGCCTTCAGCCACCAATTGTAGGAGCGCCTGGAACTCGGGTTCGAATTTATTTGTACCTTCCAGATACGGACGAAGGAAGGTCTCGTCGCCAGTTGCGAGAAAGCCACGCTTCGCGTATTCCATGTCAACCAGTAACTTGAGCAGATGACCGGATTGGTCGAGAACCCTATCGGTATGATCAACCAACTGTAAGGATCGATTCAGGTCGAACGTCTCCCACAAGAGCAATCCAGCAAGCGATGCCGTAACCAGCATGGGAACCACAATCACCCAGCGAAGCAACGATCTTAAATTCGCGTATTTCATCGTGACCAATCACTCTCTTCCGGGAGATTTGTCAAGTTCCCCTCCACCGTTCACTGCCGGCACAAGTTCCTATGGTGGTCTACTGGGGCGGACAAGATGCGATCATCTGCGAGCACCCAGCGGTTGTCAGCTAATGCATCGGACGTTGAAGGGAGTTCGCATTGTCGATTGAAGAGACAGAATCCGCGGCCTCTCTGTGACAAAGAAACTTGCTCTTCACCTATATTGGCGATCCTGCGCCCCAGCCCCGCGCTCGCAAATAGGCCTCAGCATCCGAGGCGGACTCCACACGTTCGAGCATCGAGAACCCTTACCAGAAGTGGTCCTGCCGCTGGGCAGGAGCCAAGCATTAAACTGCGTCCTTCAATTAGCCCCAACCAGGTGAGACACGTCGACAGCTATCAAAAGGCCCTGCCAGACAGAGCAAAGCGTGTTCCAATCGAACATTTGAGGCGGCGGCTCCGCGGTGTGGCAGCGCAATCCCCTAGGCTTGCATGAACCAGCGCGAAGGACTGTTCGGTATTGCTCACTTTTGAGAGATTCTCTCAAACACTAATGCTGAATCCAGCAAACGATTCATAACCAGCTTTGAAAGGGCACGGCGAATGTCCTCTGGGTCCAATGCCGCGCATTCTGCAGCGCATTCACAAACTTACTGTTGGAACGAGCCGTACCGGAGATGGCACGTCGTGTGGAAGCAGAACCCGCCGCAGGTGCGCGGCGGCTCTCAACGGCGGTGCGTAGAGGGCCTGGCCAGTCTGCGCACGCAAAGGACATTCGGCATGCTGATCCCGTGCGGCAGTGGCTCGGCAGAGAGAAAGGCGGGCTGTCAACTTGAACCGTGAACGCTGACCGACACGCAACCGGGCCAGGAAGCGTTTGATTGAATCCCGTCGCAGCAGTCGGAGATCGAAGGATGCCCGGTTTCGAACATCAGAGGCTTTCCTCGCCTCCAAGTGGAGATTTCGTTATCCATGGGGTTGAACTGCGCGTACATTTGCTCATTTTCGAGGCGGAGGAGTGCGAATACACGTTCACGGTTGGCTTGACTGGCTGTCATAAACACACCCATTGGACGAATGTTAATCCGGCTCAATCGCAATGTATGTTCCATTCGGCTCTCTGCGCGGGCGGGCGGTTGATGCCTTCAGGTTGCGATGGGTGCACCAGCCATCGCAAAGAGTTTGACATAAGTAGGAACGAATCATAGATAAAATGTAAGTGAGTTATCCCGCCACTAATGGGACAGTCCTGAAAAGACGAAAACCTTCCGCCAGAAGCGAAGGGCTTTCGAGTTGTAGATGTAGTCGTTGTAGAGCGTCAATCCATTGAGAATCGCTGGTCGGAAGCCCATTCACGGTCACCGAAGTGACTGTTCGATGACCCGATAAATCGAGGTCAACTGCTGTATTTCCGGTACAAAATCAGTTGTTTCCGACGGAATGCCAAGCGTAAGTTGTTTGTTTTAGCAGGTCGTTTTCGTGATTATTGAGGTGACGGTATTGTTTTCATGTGCATGGGAGGAAAAGGGTGGGGGGGGGTGGGTAAACTGGCGGGGTGGTACGGACCGGGCACATCCCTGACAGAGTTGAGGACACTGAGGGGTTTGTGGTGCATTGAAGGCCATGAATCGATTGTGCACGTTTCCGCGAATTAAACTGCAAAGTTTGGGAAAATAGTTTGAGATCGTCTTTCCGGGTCGGCTGCGCGTTGATTCGGGAGTGTTTATCTTCCCTCGACCGCGAAGGAGTGTTGCGGCATTTCAGGGCGCTAAACAGGTCGTGAAAAAACAGGATTCGGGGCGTAACCGGCGAAATGCATCCCTCAGGGGCTGAACAGGCTGCGGAAAAAGTCGCATTTGGAAGCATATATCGGTATTGGCCTTTGCAGGGGCTGAAGCCCATCATTGATTTGATTGGCTTTATCGGCACGACTAAAGTCGTGCCCTGTTACAAAGCCTTAAGAATTCGGCTCCTCAATGAGTTTTTCCGCAGCCTGTGAAGCCCATCTCATTTTTTTTGGCCAAGCGCCCTGCTCTCTCCACAATCTGCAATTTACAACTGCAGCACCGGTCGCGTTACTTCGCCTTGTAGGTGTAGTCGATGTATTTCACCTCGCCATCGATAATCGAATAGAGACGCGCATAAATCGTCTCTCCGCTCAGCGGAATCGAGAAAACGGTCTTATAAGTGCGGGTTATGGGACCCGACGCATCGAGGTCATAGCCTCCAGGCGCCACGGCGCTCAGGTGGAGATCGTATTGCGTGACCCCAGTGCCGGGAGTCCAATCAAACCATACTTTGCTGGTCGTAATCGTTGAACCTGGAGCCGGATAGATCATCTGCGCCAACGTCGCAGACATCGCGGTGTAGGTGTAGTCGTTGTAATACGTGACTCCACCGACAATCGTATAGAGCCGCGCATAAATCTTTCCTCCGTTGATTGGAAGATTGTTCGCGGTCGTCGAAGTGCCGGTTATATGGCCCGATAAATAAAGGTCGTAGCCCCCGGGCGCAACGGCGCTGAGGTGGAGATCGTACGCCGAGGCCCCGCTCACAGCCGACCACGCGAACTGTACGCTGGTGCTCGTCAACTTG
>JBELAI010000153.1:0-13734 GCA_049508975.1 Occallatibacter sp.
TTCTTTGCGGAAGGCGTCGCCTCCTTGATGACTGCGGGCTTCGGCTTCTTGTCCTGTGTCTTTTTCGGGCGTGGTGGAATGAGAGCAGTCTCGCCGGGGCGAGAGAGTCGAAGTCATCTTCGCGCGGTATGTCTGTGTGTCCGGTGAGCACGAGACGGTGCGCAAACCCGGTCAGCTTGTCATCCGGGCAACTCGGTAATTGTGGAAGACTAATGGGATTCACAGGACTTCAGATAACCGCCGAATCTCCTCGCGGATATCTCCCTCGCCTAGCCGGGTATAGCCAAGCATGATTCCGGCCTTAAGACGTTCGTGTAGGAAGCAATGGGCTGTCCCGTAGACCCCAACACAACCATAAATCCAAACCCTTCGCCTGGACCGCAAAGGCAAACGACATCCTCGAAAAGGTCACCCGCGCTCAGACCACGCTCAATAAAAGACGATCTGCATGAGACACTACACTAGCGGCCGGAATCCTTGATGATGCGACGTTGGTCTCGGAAGTCAACCCAGACCATGCCGAATCGCTCACTGAAGGCAGCCCCCCACTCGAAGTTATCGAGGAGACTCCATGCATGATAGCCTCGCACTCGCGCCCCATCGCGGATGGCACGAGCCAGTTCGGCGAGGTGGCTTTTGTAGTAAGCGGTTCGGCGCGAGTCTGGAACAGTGCCGTCGGGCTCTGGACCATCGGAGCAGGAACAGCCGTTTTCCGTGATCTCGATGGGTTGTGTGTACTCCCGCGCTATCTCCGTAACTATGTCTTACAAGCCGCGTGGCCACACCTCCCAGCCGCTGTAAGTGGTTGGTCCATCGGAGCCCGATGCCATGCCGAAATGTGCATACTTCTGCGAGAATCCTTGCCCGGAATCGGAAAAGACAATGCGACGCGAATAGTAGTTAATGCCGATCCAGTCGAGCGGAACCTGCATAATTTTGTCATCGCCGGGTCGAAATCCCATTAGTTCGTAAGGGGGCTCGCCTACGAAAGCCTTGGGGTATTCACCCTGGATCGCAGTGTTCAAGAAATAGAGATTGATCAGGGCGTGGAAGCGCGTGGTAGCGGCTCGGTCAGCTTCACTGTCGCTCTTAGGCGTGCCCGGATACATGCTATAAGCACCGCCCACCTCTGCTTTCGTCGAAGCGGCCTTGATTGCGCGAAAGGCTTCGCCCTGAGCAAGGTTCACATTATGAGCGGCGCGGAGAAACACATCATCGCCACTTCTCCCGGGCGCATCGATTCCAAGGAAGTAACCCAGGAATGTAAAAACCCATGGCTCATTGAAAACTGCCCAGGTGGTCACGCGATCCCCGAGAGTCTTTGCAGCGATACCCGCGTAATCCGCGAAGACTGATACGATTTCTCGAGTCGCCCATCCGCCTTGGTCCTCAATCGCCTGCGGCAGATCCCAGTGATACAGTGTGCACGAGGGACGGATCCCAACTTCAAGGAGAGCATCAACGAACCGGTTATAGTGATCGAGCCCTCGCTGGTTCACCGTGGCTGAACCGGTGGGCAGAATGCGGGGCCTCGCAATCGAGAACCGGCAGCTCTTCTGGTTCAACCGTTTCATCAAGGCGATGTCTTCGCGGTATCTGTGATGCCAGTCGCAGGCCACATCTCCAGTGTCTCCGCCCTTCACTTTGCCGGTCGAATGCGAATAGCGGTCCCAAATGGATTCACCCTTGCCGTCTTCTTTCCATGCGCCTTCCACTTGATAGGACGCCGTCGCAGTTCCCCAAAAGAAGCCGTCCGGAAAATGTGTATTGCTCAGATCCCCATCAGAGGGAAGTTGGATGTCGGGCACCCCTTGAGCTCCGCCGTTTGGAGCCGTCTGTGCGCCAGAATATCGGAAAATTATCCCGCTTCCAGCCAAAGCAAGTGAACCTGCCATAAAACTTCGCCGATCAATCAACGCTTTTTCTCCTTTTTTCAATGAAAGGGGGTGGCTTTTCCAATAGCGGCGCGGAAAAATGAAGGACCAATCGAAGTGTTCCACGCTATTTGCTTGCGATGGAGGCTTTGAGGATTAACCATTTAAGTCCCTTTTCCCCTGTCACATTACGGGCTCCGTGACGAGCAGTGCTGGGTTTTTGGCGCGACACCGGAGTTCTGAGGCACGAGACGTTTGCAGTCGATGCCGCAGCTCCTTCGGAACGGGAGCGCTCAGGTGCAATCAGGTCATAACTCGGGCAGGCAACCCCGCTTTAATAAGTACCGGTTTGGATCGCCAATTCCAAGAGTCTCCGTCTATGACCGACCGGCGCTCTTGTCATTCGGATGAGTTGGAGTACTTGACACCGCAACCGTAGGGTCGAGTGGAGGCGATCGTCACGGGTCTCCCCGCCATCGATTCCGCCAATGCATTTGTCACGTAGTTGTTCGAGGATTTGATGTCGTCGGGGTCGAGAGTTGCGCGGTCGTCGAGTGCGCCTTCGTAGATGAGCTTGCCCGATGGATCGATGACGAACATGTGCGGGGTCGTTTTCGCTCCGTACAATCGACCAATTGTTCCGTTTGAGTCCAGAATTGCCGCGGTCGGGTTCGCGTGCACTTTTGCGATGTATGCGTTTTCGTCGGATGGTGTCATGTAGCCTTGCTGGCCTGGGCCAGAAGACAACACCGTCAGCCAGACTACGCCCTTCGCCGTCCACTCCTTCTGAAGAGACTGCATGTCACCGCTGTTGTAATGTTTCCGGGTAAAGGGACAGCCGTTATTCGTCCATTCGAGAACGACAAATTCTCCCCGATAGTCGGACAGCTTGCGGGTTTGACCAAGCGAGTCAGTTCCAATGAAGTCTGGGGCATCCTTGCCGACAGTCGCAGCATGAGCGATGGCGAACGAGAAGAGCATTGATGCAACCGCCAAGGCCGGCATAGATTTGTAATGCATGGTCCCTCCTTCTAGGCATTCGCAAAACGCTCGTCGTTCTCGATTTCCCATTCACGAGAGCATGACGAAGCGACGATCTGTCTTGCTGGCAAAGGTAGGATCATCCAGTTGGCAATGCAAGATAATTGTCGCCAACCGCCATGAAGACGGCGCGAGCAGGGCCGGAGAAGGCCGTGGAAAAATAGGCCTCGCACTCGAATACGGTCGGTCTGTCATTCAAAGAAATATGGCGGGATGCTCGAGAGTGGCCATCTCGCGCCGCTAAATTCTCGTCTGGCGACAAACACCTTACCTTTTCGAAATACCATTACTATTCTGGGGTTGTAACTGGAATGAATTTCCACTCATCACCCGCCTAAGTTTTGCATGACGTGAATTGGTCTTATTGCTGACACGCCGCTCGAAAGAAAGGGATATCAAGTGAGGCATTTTTCATTGGGTCTACTCCTCGGATTGTTCATACTTCCGATCATTGGCTCCATCTACATTCGCAGCATTCGATTGCCCGTCGCAGTGGCCGATCCTCCATTTCCTTTCGAGAGGGAGATTGTTCGCAACCCGCTCCATGCGCGCATCGACCGGGAGATGCCGAATACCCCTCCCATGGAGGGCAATGCGACTAATTTGGAGGCAGGAGCGCATATTTACCGTCAACAGTGCGCTACCTGCCATGGTCTGAACGGACCAACCTCCGAGTTCGCTTCGCACATGTTTCCTGATGCTCCACAACTGTGGTTGCCGCACGATAACGGAGTCGTCGGCGTAAGTGATGACCCACCGGGTGAGACCTATTGGAAGGTTGCGAACGGCATCCGGCTCACAGGTATGCCTGCCTTCGCTAAGACTCTGAGCACAACACAGTTGTGGCAGGTGAGCCTATTGCTTGCCAACGCAGACAAGCCGCTCCCGCGAGAAGTTGTTGACCTTCTCAAGAAGCCGCTGGATTTTGATCCAGTCACGCCCCCGACGCGGTAGCATCACGCCACCAATTCGCGCCGCGAAAATCTCGCTTGGCGACAAATTCATTACAGGCTACACATCCGTCTAGTATCGTGGTCCCGTGAGGGGCGTGCGGTCATCGCGGCTGTCAGAAAGCTCGTCTACTCCTCCCGGAAGGGATGCCCGTCTCGGGCTTGGTTGCACGCATCATATGTGCATTCATCTGCGCTATGCTGAAGTCCAAGGCTAAGGCATCTATGGTTACCAGAACCCGCCTCAAATTCGTGATCATCGGTTGGGCCTGCGCAACCCTCTTCTTCACTGTCGTCCTGATGGTGAGCGACCTGGATGGTGACAAGCCTCTTGGTTTCGCTCTCTATGCCAACGCAGTGCACTTCGCTCTTTGGACACTGGCGCTACCTCTTCTGTCAAAGTCCACTTCGATTTTCCCACTCGGCCGAGAAACAAGAGTATGGAACCTGTTCGCAGTACTGCTAATTGTCGCGGTACTTGGGGCCGCGGTAATGCTCATCCAGTGGGCAATACTTTACTCGACTTATTTTCCCTATCACTCTCCGTCATTCAGATCATTCATGCAAGAGGAAACCGGCAGATTCCTTCCCGGAGACATTTTGATTGGGGTTGTGCTTATTCTCGCAATCGAAGGTCATCGAGTCTGGCTCGATTTTCAGGCGGAGCGTATGCGCGCGACCGATCTGGAGCGGCAGCTTTCTGTGGCGCGACTTGACGCGCTTCGCATGCAATTACATCCGCATTTTCTCTTCAATACGCTACATGCCATTGCGGGATTGATTATCGAGCAGCCCCCGACTGCGCGTCGCATGGTCATAGCGTTGGGCGACCTTCTCCGGCTTACTTTAAAGGATACTGGAGAACCTGTCCGCAGTTTGGCCGAAGAGCTGGAATTTGCCGATCTTTACCTGGGAATCGAGAAGCTCAGGATCGGTGACCGCTTGCTGCTGGAATACGATATCGAGTCGGAAGCGACGTCCGCCGAAGTCCCTCAACTCTTGTTGCAGCCGCTTTTTGAAAACGCTGTCCGGCATGGGGCGGCTCGCACTATTCACAAATGCGAGATCCGGTTCCACGGCTATCACCTAGGTGACAGACTGCATTTGACCTTGTACAACGATGGGCCTGTACGTTCTTCGTCTCAAAACCCTTCACACTTCGGCGTAGGGCTGACCAATACGATGGACCGGCTCCGCCTCCATTACAAAGATCAGTTCACTTTCCGATACACAGACCGGCCTCAAGGGGGGGTTCGGATCGACATTTCCATTCCTTATAAGAAGGCAGACAATGAGGGGAACAAGCGCCCTAAGGAGTTACATGCCAACGTCCCAACCACTCATGCGGACACTGATCATCGATGACGAGCAACACGCGCGCCATTATTTGCGCGAATTGCTTGGCGTCGAGAAGGATGTGGTTGTCCTTGGTGAGGCATCCAGTGGTACGGAAGGTCTCGAACAAATTCGCGCGCTTTCTCCGGATCTGGTCTTCTTAGATATTCAGATGCCGGACCTTGACGGGTTTGAGCTGGTTAACCGGATAGCGATAGAAACAACTCCGATTTTCATCTTTGTCACCGGTTACAGCGAGTACGCGGTTAAAGCCTTTGAAGTAGAGGCAGTTGATTACCTGTGCAAACCGTTCGATAAGGAACGGCTGCTGATCTCGCTTGAGCGCGCCGATCGCCGTTTGAGCACGCGGGATGCTGTTGCCGGAGGTGATGCGGCCAGGGGGCGTTGGCTTACTCGGCTAGCAATCAAAGAAGAAGATGGAATTGTCTTTGTGCCCGTCGAACAGATTCTTTGGATTGAGGCAGCAAATAAGTATGTCGTTGTGCATACCACGGGCCGCGATCATATCGCGAGACAAACAATTCAAAGTTTAGAAGACGCTCTGGACCCCAAACAGTTCCTTCGGATCCACCGGTCAATTCTGGTTCGTAAAGCCGCAGTGCGCGGGCTACATCCGCTTTTTCATGGTGATTACATCGTGAAGCTTATCAACGGCATCGAGCTCACCTTGAGCCGGAACTTTCGCGGATCATTTTTCGAGCAGATGAGCCGTTGAATCCGCGTTGCTCCTAGTTGGCTCTCGTCTCACACCGTAAAACCAGCCCTTCACGACATCGCTGAGGAAGTGCCTCCTCGGCGCATTTATCGTGCAACTAGCGCCCAGAAAGAGATTGCCGAGCGATGCCCGTTGCAATTGTCTTTGTAACCGATAGGACGAAACGGAGGAGGAGAATATGAAGGCGAGATGTGATTGCTATACGGGGTTGTTGATTTTAGCAACCGCTGCTGTCTTGGCCCCTCTGCTGTTAGTGATCGAGGATCCACATGGCACGGTCATGGCCGCCGCGACCTCATCTGGTTACCGCACCCTGGCAAGGCGTACTCTCGGTGGCGAGGGTTTTTGGGACTACCTGACGATGGACCCTGCGGCACGACGGCTTTATATCTCCCGTTGGACACATGTCATGGTTGTTGACGCAGACAGCTATCAGCCTGTGGGAGACATACCTGACATTGCAGGAGCGCATGGTATTGCCATTGCGCGCGAATTCGGGCGTGGTTTCATCACAGAAGGTGAAGCCAATCAGGTTGCGATATTCGATCTTAAAACACTCCAGAAGGTTGGGGCTGCCAAGACTGGCCAGGGGCCGGACGGCATTATCTACGACCCAAGTTCGAAACGTGTATTCGCATTCAATGGCCAGGATGGAACCGCATCTGTAATCGAGGCGTCCACGGGGAGAGTCGTTGGAACGGTCGATCTCGGCGGCAGCCCCGAGTTCGCCGCTGCAGATGGGGAAGGGCATGTTTACAACAATCTCGAAGACAAGAACGAGGTACTCGAGATCGATTCAAAGACGCTCAAGGTCCTGAAGCGTTGGCCGCTTGCGCCTGGAGATAGCCCCTCGGCTATGGCAATCGACCGCAGGCACCACAGGCTTTTCATCGGATGCCATAACAGGCTGATGGTTGTGATGGACACTGACAGGGGAAGAGTAGTGGCAACCCCTGCCATTGGAGACGGCGTGGACGCTGCGCGTTTCGATCCAGGCACTCAGATTGTCTTCAGTTCGAACGGGGAAGGATCCCTTTCGGTCATTCACGAGGACTCTCCGGATCGATATACAGTTGTCGACAACGTCAAGACAGAACGCGGAGCCCGCACGATGGAAATCGACCCAAAGACGCATCGCGTCTACACGGTGACAGCCGACCTCGGTCCGCAGCCCTCCGAGCCGCACCAGCCCCCGGAAATGACGCCGGGAACGTTTCGGTTGTTGGTGTACGGGCAGTAGGCACAGCGAGCCACAGCCTGGAATCAGTGGGACGGGAGCTTTTCGAGAGATTCGCTGAAACAACCTGTTGCATTAGATGGCCGGCGGAGATCTGTACTTCAACCGGAGGGGAAACCGCAATGCCTGTGTCTCTGCTACTGAACGGCAAACACGTCACACTTGATGTCGAACCGGATCTTCCACTCCTTTGGGCTATTCGTGAAGCTGCAGGATTGACCGGGACAAAATATGGCTGTGGAATGGCTCTCTGCGGAGCATGCACTGTGCATTTCGAAGGCCGGGCTATTCGCTCTTGCATTACGCCGGTTCACTCAGTTGCAGGCAAGTCGATTACCACGATTGAAGGCGTCGCAGGGCCCTTAGCTCAGGCAGTGCTTCAATCCTGGCAAAAGCTCGAAGTCCCTCAATGCGGTTATTGCCAGCCTGGGCAGATCATGTCCGCCATTGCACTGTTGAGTCAGACTCCTGCACCGACAGATGATCAGATCGACTCAGGCATGAGCGGGAACATTTGTCGTTGCGGCACATATGTACGCATTCGGGCGGCGATTCACGATGCCGCATCGATCCACAAAGGGTAAACCATGTCCTCCGGCACTCAGTTTGCGGCTCTCGACCGGCGCCAGTTTCTCAAGGCTGGTTCTTCGACGGCTGCCGGGTTGGTCCTCGGCTTCTGGCTACCTCAACGCGGTGGCCGATTCGCAAAAGCACAGGCCGGCGAAGAGCAGCATGCCTTCGCCCCCAATGCGTTTGTGAGAGTCGCTCCAGATGACGTTGTGACGGTTATTTCCAAGCACTGCGAAGCAGGGCAAGGTATCCACACAGGCTTGGCAACGATCCTGGCAGAGGAACTCGACGCCGACTGGGCACAGGTACGCGTCGAACCTGCACCTGCAGATCAAACCTTGTATAAGAACCTCCAATTCGGGTCTCAGACAACCGGGGGAAGCAATTCCATTCCCAATTCCTGGGAGCAGTACCGCCGCGCGGGTGCGACCGCCCGGGCCATGCTCATAAGTGCCGCCGCGAAGAAGTGGAATGTTCCGAAAATTGAACTCCTAGCGGATCGCGGGATCATCAAGCATGAATTATCGTCGCGACAAGCGACCTTCGGTGAATTGGCGGAAGCGGCAGCATTGCTGCCTGTACCGGCTGAGGTAACGCTTAAGAATCCAAAGAATTTCAAATTGATTGGAGCCGTGCGACTTCCTCGCATCGATTGCAAGGCGAAAACGCTCGGGACTGCCGTCTTTGCGAGCGACTTTTCGCTGCCTGGTATGCTCACGGCCGTCATAGCGCGCCCACCTCGGTTTGGTGCTGTGGTGCGCGGTTTCGACCCCACTGCTGCCAAGACCGTACCCGGTGTGACGGATGTGGTTCAGACGCCGACGGGTGTTGCAGTGGTCGCCAAGTCGTTCAGTGCGGCCCGGCGCGGACGCAATCTGCTTCATATCGACTGGGACGAAAGCAACGCTGAAACGCGCGGCACTCCCGAACTGATCTCAGAATATCGAGCCCTCTTATCTCAACCTGGCGCAATTGCTCGGCGCGACGGGGACTGCGCGCTGGCCTTTTCACGGGCAGCCCGAACGCTTACGGCAGATTTCGAATACCCATATTTGGCCCATGCTCCCATGGAGCCATTAAGCGCCGTGGTCCGCCTGTCCGCGAACCGATGCGACATCTGGACCGGAGACTGGGATATCTCGGGAGTTCAGGATGACTCCGTTCGAATCTCCGGCCTGAAGCAGGAACAGATACTCATTCACTCCCTCTATGGTGGCGGCAGCTTCGGACGCCGCGGAGGCGACGCGTCCCAGGCTGTGGAAATAGCGAAGGCCATCGGCGGACGTGCGCCGGTGAAGCTGCTGTGGACGCGCGAAGAGGATATCCGCGTGGACGCATATCGTCCCATGTATCTGCACAGGCTGACAGCAGGCCTGGACGAACAAGGGAACCTCATCGCCTGGCAGCATCGCATTGTTGGGCAATCAGTCCTCGGCGACGATCCTGGCTTTATCATCGACGGAATCGACATCACGTCGGTCGCGGGCGCGAGCAACATCCCCTACGACATCCCGAACATTATTGTTGATCTGCACACGACTAGATCCGGCATTCCCGTGGATCAATGGCGCTCAGTTGGTGACAGTCACACCGCGTTCTCGGTCGAAACATTTCTGGATGATGTGGCACATGCTGTCGGAAAAGACCCTTACCAGTTTCGTCTGGAACTTCTCTCAAAGGATCCGCGCAACAAGGCGATCCTGCAGCTGACAGCCCCGGCTCCGATGGGTCAGTCGCTGTTTGCGAAGTTTCCCCGCGACCGGCAGGTGATGCAACTGGCCGCTGAGAAGGCTGGATGGGGAACGCCACTTGCTCCCGGCCGAGGGCGGGGTCTGGCGGTTCATTATTCCTTTCATGCCTCGCTTGCATACGTGGCGGAGGTCACTGTCTCTGCGGATGGTAGCGTTAAAGTGGATCGTGTGGTCTGCGCCGTCGATTGCGGCATTGCCATCAATCCCGATGTGATCCGTGCGCAGGTCGAAGGCGGCGTAGCGTTCGGCTTGGGAGCGATTCTTTACAGCACAATCAGTCTGAAGCAGGGTAGGGTCGAGCAATCGAACTTCAATGACTATCGTGTGCTTCGCATGAGTTCGATGCCGACGGTGGAGGTGTATATCGTGAATTCCGAGGAGCCACCATCGGGCATTGGCGAGCCCACAGTGCCTCCCATCGGCCCGGCGGTATCCAATGCAATCTTTGCCGCCACCGGAACGCGGGTTCGCACCCTGCCACTGAGCAGGCCGAGTTAGACCGGGGTGAATCCCGCAAGGGGCAGGCCGCCGTAATTACCTCCAGTAAGTGTGCGGCTTTGAATAAGAGATGCTGGAGACGAATGCATTGTGGAATGTTGTTCTGCTGCTTGATCTCATTGGCTCTGCCTTCCCAGGTTGCGGGCAAGCACCACAACACCGCTGCGTGCGGTATGGCAATTGCAGTCGGCGTGCAAACTCCAGACTGCTGGCGACGCGATTGCCGGGGAAGGATTTCACACAGACGGATGGCTGAAAACCCCCGGTGCTCAGCACTATGCTGGTATGGCGGGCCACGGCAGGCGTCGTTCCAGATCCCTATTACGACATGAACCTGCTCCGGATTCCGGGCGTCACCTATGAGATTGGGCCCATGTTTACCAATATGCCTATGGCGCAGGACAGCCTTTACATCTGCGGCTGGTTGTATCGCACCGAATTCACCGCACCTGCCGCCTCGCACCAGGGCTAGCGGGAATGGCTGCATTTCGGCGGCATCAACTATCGCGATGACGTTTGGCTGAATGGGCACGAGATTGCGGACGCTACCAAGGGCTCGGGCGCATAACGGACCTACGACTTCGACACTGCCGTGTTCCTAAGGCCCAGTAGGAAGAATGTGCTCGCCTTATGGACAATCGCGCCAACGGAAAAGGACCTCGGTATCAAGTGAGTGGATTGGAATCCCTGCCCGTCAGATAAGGACATGGGCCCGCGCGGAGCGGTGGATTTGGAGTGATGCAATTAGTGTATTTTCAGCGAGTTGGAGAACGCGGTTGGTTGTTTCAAAGAGTGCTAAAGAGCTGTAAAGAGCATTGACGAATTGGTATTTGGGGTTAGTTTGGGGTTGAGAAATTAATGGAGTGGCACCGGTTTGAACCGGACGGCTATTCGTTCGAGGTCGTCCATAAAAGTTAGTGATGAACTTCACATCCCCGCCAGCGCGCCATGCACGAGGTGGATCGAGATTGAACCTTCACCCACGGCAGATGCAACACGCTTCACGTTGCCGGAACGAATATCCCCGACAGCAAAAACTGCAGGCAGACTGGTTTCCAGCATCTGTGGGGGTCGGCTGAGTGGCCATTTGATTGGCGCGGTGTCCAGAATCGGATCCAAATCCCGGCCTGTGAGGATGAACCCTTGTTTATCGAGGGCGACACATTCACGCAGCCACTCCGTACGCGGCGAACCACCTGCCATCACGAACACATGGCGGATATCATGAACAGATTCTTCGCCCGTCGTCCGATTCAGCCAGGTGACCCGTTCCAGATGCGAATCACCTGCCAATGCAACAATCTCGGTTTGGAAATGCAGTTCAATGCCCGGATTCTCAACAATTCGCTGAATGAGGTAGCGCGACATTGTTTCGGACAATTCCTTGCCGCGAACCAGCATGTAGACTTTGCGTACTGTCTCTGCCAGGAAGACCGCTGCCTGACCGGCAGAGTTGCCGCCGCCCACTACGATGATATCCTCGCCTGTGCAAAGTTGTGCTTCCATGAATGTGGCGGAGTAGTAGATGCCCCGCCCTTCATACTGCGTCAAATTCTCAACATTCGGCTTGTTGTATTGAGCGCCGGTGGCGATAACAATGCTCCGCGTGTCAATGAGTCCACCGTTTTCCAAGGTAAGCTGGTACGGCTGCTGGTCGCATCTGATCTTCACCACCCTCTGACCGACCATCATCTGAGCGCCGAATTTTTCTGCCTGCACAACCGCACGGCCGGTAAGCTCCTGCCCCGAAATGCCCATCGGGAAACCGAGATAATTCTCGATTTTTGAACTCGTGGCCGCCTGGCCACCGGGAAACTCAGATTCGATTACGACGGCATCCAGCCCTTCGGAAGCCGCATACACGGCCGCGGCCAAACCTGCCGGACCAGCGCCCACAATTGCGACATCATAAATGCGGTGCTTATCGATATGGCCCGTAAACCCCAGGCACTCCGCCAGTTTCTGATTTGTCGGATTTCGCAATACACTCTTTCCACTGCAAATCACAACGGGAATATCCTCCAGCTTTATGTCGAACCGATCCAGAAGTTCTTGAGACGCTTTGTCGCTATCGAGATCGACGTAGCCATGGGGATGGCCATTGCGGGTAAGGAATTCGCGCAGGCGTAGCGTATTGGATGAGTGTTGCGATCCTAATACGACCACATTACCCAAGCCTTCCGAAATCAGCACGACACGACGCAGGAGGAAAGCGCGCATGAAGATATCGTTCAGCTCAGAGTCCTTGGCAATCAACATGCGCAAAGCTTCTGCACTGAGTTCGAGAAATTCGCCTGGTTCGGCCACCCGCCCGCGAGCAAGAGCGCGGTTCCCGGAGATCAAGACAACTTCACCAGAGAATTGGCCAGGCCCATAGGTGACGAATACCTGCTCACCGGAAAGCCCGGCCATCGCGATATCAAGCTTTCCTGTGAGGACCACGAAACACGACATGCCCGACTTGCCCGGTTCGAAAAGTATCTCTCCAGCCTGTACCGATCGGACATTGGCATGGGGCCGGATACGGGCGATCTGGGAAGGTGTAAGAACAGGAAAAGCTTCCGCTTGCCGGTCGGGCGTATTGATCGTTGGCAACATTGTTCAATTCCCCTGCGACGGTGTTGAAATGCCTTGCGGCGATCTCGCGTTCGACCGTCGCCCGGCATGAAGAGCTTGGAAGCAGTTTATCTATGTTTCTTCTTGGTTTGCCACCGGAAGCGGATTCACCCGGGAGGAATGAAACGCATGAAGCTCCGCGAAATCGAGTTCCGGACCACAATGTGCGCGGATCTCAGTTCTACCGAGCGAACCGTGAAGAAATCACTCTTTAGGATCTGGCGCCAGCAGGAGAATCTTCCCAATGCCACCTTTCTGCCCTAATACATGCGCTTCAGCCGCAGCACGCAACGGCATCCGGCAGCCAATAGGCAAAACGAACTTGCCATCGCGCACGTCATCGGCAAACTCGCGCACCTTGGATGGATCAGGTTGAGCACCCACACGCGTAATCTTCACTGTCGGATTCTTGGCCGCCGCACTTTCCGGCAAAACTGCGGTATAGCCGAAACAGCCGCCCTGCCTAACCTTCGCGATCAGCTTCGCTGCAACCTCACCGCCAACGGTGTCCGCAATTGCATCGACCAAGCGAAAGTTCTCAATCGCTTGATCGTCATCTATCGCGAGCACCCCAGAGACTCCGAGGGAGCGGGCGGACTCCAACTCGTTCCCGCGAACGCCTGCAATCACCTGCGCGCCTATCTTCTTCGCCGTATGCACCGCCGCGCGCCCAACGCTGCCCAGCGCTCCCGTGATCAGAACCACCTGCCCCTTCTGCACGTCTGTCGCGAGGCGCACAAGCTGGTCGCCGGTGAGCGAAATCAGCGGGATCGCGGCCGCGTCCGTCAGGTCCACGCCATCCGGCACATGGGTCACGTCCGAATCGTCGACAGCAACCAGCTCTGCGTAGGTCTTGTTGGACAGTGCGAGAACGCGGTCGCCGGCCTTGAAGTGCTTCACATTGGCGCCCACCTCCCGTACGATGCCACTCACATCGCGCCCCAGAATCGCCGGAAACGTCAACGGATGCATCTTCTGCATTGCCCCTGAACGCAGTTTCCAGTCGATCGGATTCACGCTCGCAGCAGCTGCCGCGATCAATACTGTATTCCCGCTCACCTGCGGTTCGGAAACGTTGTCTTCAAATTTCAGCTTCTCGGGACCGCCGTACTCATGCAGCACCACT
>JBELAI010000154.1:0-23234 GCA_049508975.1 Occallatibacter sp.
AACGAAGTAACCCACGCAAACACCGGCTCCATCGTGAGCAGCAGAGCAGTGTGCGTAGGCGGCAGCACCGATTGCGCCCAGCTTTGAATCGAAAATGCCGCAGCCGTAGCCAGCACCGCGGCAATTGCCAAAGCGATCAACAACCGTGGCGTCCAGTCAATATGCGGATGCTCAATGAAAGGCAAGCTCACTGCCATGAATACTGCGCAGAAACCCACCTGCAATAGCGCCAGCGGCTGAAACGCAATGCGCGGTGACACGTGGCTCAGGGCAATGCAGTGAAACGCGAATCCAATCGAACATCCGAACGTGAGCAGGTCACCAACATTGATCGAAGAAAGATCGGGCAACACACTCAAAGCCGAATCCGCAGCAACCGCCGGCGCAGTGAGCAGCAGAATTCCAATAAACGCCAGCCCCGCTCCAAGAAATGCATTCCATCGCGGCGGCCGAGCGCCCACCGGCCGCAATCCAGGCACAGCGGAAAACAACGGCACCAGCACCACAACCAATCCAGTAATGAATGCCGATTTCGACGGCGTAGTCCGCGCCAATCCAGTGGTCTGAAACTGGTAGCCAACCGCGAGACATAGGCCAACCATCGCACCAGCGCCAATCTGCCAGCGCTGAATGCCGCGCCAATAGCGGTGATAAGCCGCAGCTAACACCACGAACGCAAGCGTCATCCGCACCAGGTTGAATGCCGCCGGTGTAGCATCGACGAGCGCGCTTTTTATGAGCACGAAAGTCGATCCCCAAACGGCCACAACAAACAGCATCAGCAAGTAAGCGCGCAGCTTCATCTATTTGAATTATGCCAGTGGGAATCGCGACCAATTGTCTCTAGTGAATCTTCGAGCACCTTGTGCCTTGGACGCGCACACAAAAGAGGGCGTCGGCGTTCGAAGACAAATTGTTAAGTGCAATTAACAAGAAAAATTAGATAAAGAATGCAGAAGTATCTTATGTGGAGAGATGCGCTTTTATATAGTTATTCACGCGCATCTTCCCACAAGAGATAGCTAACTGCGATTAGTGCCAGGGGGCGACTTACATTCAGTTCGCAGGCGAATCCGGCGCGGCCAAATGAGCGAATTTCTTTGCTCGCTCTCCTGCTTCCAGCTCTTTGTGTGCATAGTATTCATACTGGTTTCGCGCCGAGTCCGCAGGCCTGGGATACTTGGCTGACACAACCCAAACGTTCTGACTCCTCTGTATCCATTCCCGCCTTTCTGCAGCCGCTTGCTGATGGAAGTACTTCTGCTGATTTCCGAAGTAGTCGGCGAGAACGCTGTATTGATCGGGCGTGCGCGCGCTTTGAAGCAGATGCTTCGCCTGCGCCTTCGTAAGCTGTGTGCCGTCCTGCGCGGATGAGTCGGTTGCTTGCGCCTGTCCCACCCCTGCGAGCGAGAATGACAGAATACATAGTGCCACCAGATTGCGTGTCATGTCTAACCTGCCTCCATAACTGAGTATCCGGTGGAATAGCTAAGGGGTGCATAAAGATATCGGTGCACAAAGTATAAGGATGCAGGATTATTTTGAGAGGTTTACCGAAGATGTTATAGGTTGGCTGCAAGAGTGGGTGGGTAAATCTTGGATGAGGAAACGCCACCGGGTTGTTTATAACCCCGGTGGCGTTTGTGGAGTAAAGAATCGAGCCAAACTCGACTGGTTAGAACCTGACCATGATCGCAAACAACGTCGAGGTCTGGTTGGTGCGAAGGTCGGGCCACCACAGCGCAGCTTTGCCGCTGGCTCCGTTATTCAAGCCGAGACCGATGCAGTTTGAAATTGCTTGAGCCTGACCTGTGGCAAACACGCCGACCCCGGTCCCGCTGGGAATGTAACCGGCGCCCGAGTCGCCTCCAGCAGCGCATTGATAGTCTGCTGCATTGCCGTTGTTGCCGCCCGGAGGAGTGACGCCGCCGCGGCCAGTCCAGTAGGGAACACTGGAATAGCGGTAGGCTTCTTCCAGGCGGAAGGTGATGAACTGCGATGGCATGTAATCAAAGGTCACTGTTCCGTCGTGAGCCTGCGCAGCGTCACCCGCATTCTCGGTAAAGTACGGTGTGCCGGTGGTAGCCGTTGCGCCATTGATCGCGGGCAGCAGTGTGAGATAACGGCCGGGGTTATTCATCTGGCCGCCGCCGAGAGTCACGGCGTAGAGATCCTTCTTGAACCAGACGCGCGAGTAAGCCATCCAGCCGATGAACATCTGCTTGGGTCTGCCGTCGTGGCTGTTGTGGCAGTTCACGCCCCCAACATAGGTGGATGCTGTCCCCTGCAACGGAGTGCTGCCGGTGGGATTGAAGCCAGAATAGGTAGAGGTTGAGTTGGCTGCGGGGCCGCCACCGTATTCACAACCAGCATCTCCGGTGATCGTCATGGCAAACTTGTCCACGAAGTTCTTCGGGTTGTCGTAGAACTTGAACTGTCCACTGTAGTCGGCGTGGACACGTGAGCGTCCAGGATAACCGGCATCGTCTTCGCCGAGGCCGTAGTCGTTAAAGTTGAAGTCCAACTTCGGCGTTGGACGCCACATGATCTGGCCACCCAAACCTCCGTGGCCGTTGTACCGGGCATAAGACTGCCAGCCATTGATGATCCACGGCTCGATCTTTAACTTGTCCGTTACGAAGTACTGGATGCGCACCCCGTTGAAGAACCAAGGCGTATTCGACGAAACATAAGACGGTTGATAGGCCCAGTTATCAAAGTTGTAGTAACTGAAGAGGCCCACGTAGGAGACGAAGATGCCGGCGTCGACGTTGAGTCCGTGACCCACGTCCCAGTGATAGCCACCCCAGGCTTCAGAGAAATACTTGTACGCATCTTTCAGGTCCCACTGCCCGCGGTTATAGCTCGCATCGTTGCGTACTGTGGCCTGGGAGAACAGACCGTTCATGGTCAGGATGCGGCCCCGCGTGTTCTGGATGCGGAAGTCGCCTCCGAAACTGGCCTGTTCAAGTTGCCATTCGTCGGAACGGTACATTTCCGTTGAGCCAACCATCGAGTCGTCTTCCGGGTGGTTGTAGTCGAGAATGTAGTTCGCGTCGAAGCGAATTTCCGGAGTGAAGTACTTGGTAGACATGGGGCTGTCGACGTTGTGTCCGCCATCGTTCGTCCATGTCCAGTCGCCAGGCCACGGCAAGGACTTGGTTGTGGTCTCCGCCGTGATTTCGGGAGGCGTGGGAGCAGTCGCCGCAGGGAGCGCCGTTGCAGCCTGGCCGACCGCCATGGATCCCGTAGTGTCTCCCTCCGCATTACGCAAAGCGGTGGCATCCTTTTCCGCGTCGGCTGCGTCATCGGCTCCGCTGCGCGCCTTGAGGGCGGCTTCAAGTTGCGCAATGCGCGCCTTCATGTCTGTGAGTTCTTTGACAACCTCGTTGCGGCTCATAGGAACCGCAACCGTCGCCGCACCGGTAGCGGCGGTGGTGGGATCGGTTGCGGTGGCAGGTGAAGCAGTGGTTGTGACGCCTGCATTGGTGTTTGTTACGCCAGATGGGGCTGCCGTCGAATCCTTGGCTGTGGATGTTGAGTTGGAGTTTGCTTCGGGTGCTTCGGCTGCGGGTAGTTCAAGGAAAGCGGATTGAAGGGGAGTCGCGGGTTTTTGTACCTGCTGTGCTGAAGTGCTCAGCGGGGCGAGTCCGTAGCACAACATTACAAGGGAGGGGACGACCTTCCAGGGATTTGTTCTCATTCAGCCTCTCACTTTCAAGAATTAAAATTCTGGTCCGAGTCAGGAACACTTCACGAGGGAAAATGCAGCACGACACGAGAATCTCCTGTGCTCCATTACAGGGTTGCCTGTAGAGCCATGAACGCTTTTGAGTATGCCCAGATAGAGAAACGGGAACCTGGTTATCCGTACCGGCTCATTGTTTTCGAACCACAAAGAGCTGCTTCTTTGCGGGCCGATTGCCATCGCTCTTTAGAGGAAGTCGAGCTTTGTTGTTACAGACTTTAGGATGGTTGCCGTAAAGATCCTATATGTGATTATCGACAAAGTTATGATGAAGACATGAAGATCGAATGAGTTAGTCGTGAGTTATAACATTCCACCTGGTTTAAGTGCAGAGAAAGGAGCGGTATTTGATAAAAACGATTCGATTGCGATTTGCAGTCGGTAAGGAGTTCCTTATGTCGCTTTCGTCGAGTTGTAGAACCGCCGGCGGTTGGCCGAGCCGGTTCGTCGAGATGGAGATGTGGAAGAGGAATTGAATGGAGCAGGTGGTGTGCACATTATCGACTTCGCTCTCTGGACCAGCAATGCAGACGGAATGGATCACACATTTCGCGATGAGACTGTGAAATGGACAGGAACCGGCATTCAGTCCTTGGCTCGGGTCGATGAACGGCTTTGGGGGCGGCCTTGGCGTTTGTAGCGGTGATGGGCGAGAATGGGTGGAACAGTATGCCGAATAGTTTGCGCACATTTGAGGCTCCATTCACCGACGTGCCCGGCGCGATCAGCGAGATACGCGCTGGCCGTATGGTGGTAGTGGTAGACGATGAGGATCGCGAGAATGAGGGCGATCTGACATTGGCCGCCGAGCACGTGACTCCGGAAGCGATCAACTTTATGGCGCGGTATGGGCGGGGGTTGATCTGCCTGACCCTTACCGAGGAGCGTGCAGACCATCTGCGGCTGTTTCCGATGACGCAGCAAAACTCTTCGCGTTTTGGGACCGCGTTTACGGAGACGATTGAGGCGCGCGAGGGCGTGACGACGGGGATTTCAGCGGCTGACCGGTCGCACACGATTCGTACCGCGATCGATCCGCGGTCGAGCTATACGGACCTGGCGCGGCCCGGACACGTGTTTCCGCTTCGTGCGCGCAAGGGCGGGGTGCTGGTAAGGGCCGGTCAGACGGAGGCTTCCGTGGATCTTGCGCGGTTGGCGGGATTGAATCCATCGGGAGTGATCTGCGAGATCATGCGCGACGATGGGGAGATGGCCCGAATTCCGGACTTGATTCCATTTTGCCGCGAGCATGGGCTCCTCATTCTTACCGTGGCGGAGTTGATCCGGTACAGGCTGCGGAACGAGCGCTACATCGTGCGAGCGGGCGAGAGCCTGATTCAGACGAAATGGGGCGAATTCCGCATGATCGCCTACGAGAGCGAAGTGAACGGCGGAGAAAGTCATATTGCGCTGGTGAAGGGCGACATCTGTACGTATTGCCCGGCCTTCAGCGGGGGGCCTGCTATAGGAGTGTCGGTTGGGCTGGATAGGAATGGAACTGCTGCGGCCGAGGGGCAGGCCGGGGGACAGGTGGAGCTCAGGCCTCCATGCCCTCACGCGGTGCTGGTGCGTGTGCACACACGGTGCACGGCAGGCGACGTGTTTGCTGCCGATTGCCATTGCCGGGAGACGCTGGACCAGAGCATGCGGATGATTGCGGAAGCCGGGTGCGGGGTGGTGCTTTACCTGCACAATACTTCGCGGGGATTTGAGATTGAGCGGACGCCGGTGGAAGCGCGGCCTTTTGAGCCGGGCGGGGGAGTGGTATTGCACGCTGGGCCGGAAGCGAGCGGAGGCCGGCTGATTCTTCACCAGGAACTAAGGACGCGCGAAGGAGCGCAGGCGCGGACGGGGCGGATTCTGCGGGCGATCGGTCTGGGGGGGCAGATACTTTCGGATTTGGGGATCCAGCGGATACGGCTGCTGTCGAATACGCCCATGCATATTCCGGCATTGGAAGGATTTGGATTGGAGATTGTGGAACAGGTGGCGATCCCAGTGGAGAAATGCAGCCACGTGGGATGAGTCGGCCAAGGTCATCGCCGGAACCGCCGCATGCTTTGGGGACGCGGCGGATTCCGGCATTAGATTTAACGTAATCAGCCCAGGTAAACGCAACTCGGCGGGGCGTACGTTTTTCTGGGGGTGCTTGCTTCTGTTGGGTCGGAACTGGCGGAGAACGCCATTAAAGCGGCGGTTACGCCTGAGCAGCAATGCTCCATATTGAAGTCTTCGATGAACGGGCGTCTTGCTGCGACCGTGGGCTCGGGCCTGGATTTCGAGATTCGGCTGGATGCTGGCTGGAGCGGATTCTGAGCGGTGGATCGATTGATTGAGCGGTGATTCATAGCATCTCTCCCCTTGAGAAGGCTGATCGTATTTCCAATTGCGCTTTCGCGGGTTAAGCGGTTTGGGTCATGTGCGTTGTCCAGTGCGCGGAATGGGTAATTGGTTTCGTTCGTCGATCAGGCTGCGGTTCCGACCGGGCGTGCTCGGAAGGCTTCCTTGTGGTTTAGGCAGAGTTCTGTGACAACGGGTAAGCGGGCTGACTCGTTGATGGCGGAACGGCACACGGAACGGTGCTCTTCGAGCTCGATCAGGGCACGTTCCATTTCGACGTTCATATAGGCCGCAAATTTTTTGCTCACGCGAAAATAAGCCAAAGAGCTGGCCTCAATGAACTCTTTCCGTCGCGCCTCAAACGCCGATTCCAGGTTTAGACAAAGTGGGCAACGCATAACAGCCTCGATTCATTCATAAGTTCCGCAAGTTCTTGGATTCACGTTGCTTAGTGGTTCAAAGCGGCAAAAACGACGCAGAGGCGCACTCATCCTCAATGTGGCTGTTTGCCTTGGCATCGAACCTACGGTCTGAATTCCGCGCTGATGAGATGTTTGCGACCGTGCGGCGGGTTGCCTGAGTTGCCGGCCCGGTCTGAATTCTTTCTCAACAGGCAGCTTTCCTGCATTTGGGCTACATCAACGATCTGTTGGAGATCCTGAGGAACCCTTCTGGATCTTGCGAACCAAGAGGAAGAAGTGCCAGATGACTCTATGCGAAGAGTGAATCCGAGTGGTGAGCCATTTGTGCTGCTCACTCAGACGCCATAATTTGCTTTGGCGTGTTTCTTGCTGAGGATTCGATCATGCGCTGAGTAGAAGAAGAAGTCAAGTTGTTGAGGATATTCTGTGGGGAATTCAGCAAAGATTGAGAGGAGAAAATTCGATTTACATAACAGATTTAGAAGATCCTTCAAGACCGATTTTTTTGCGAAGATCGTCCCCGCGGTCGCGAGGCTTCGAAGGAGTTCTGAATCAGAAATGCGGAGAGGACCGGCACAAATTTTCGGAACAAATTTCGGTCGAACTTCGTACAATTCTTCACGAGGTTATTCCCATGCGATCAGTGCGTCTTGTTGCGGTTTGTCTTCCTGCGCTAGCCTTGATGGCCGGTGTTTGTGCGTCTGCCCAAACCGTCGGTGGAGATTGGCAGAAGTCTTATCCGGTATCGGGAAAGGCTTCGGTGACTCTCAGCACAGGTGATGCTTCAGTAGAGGTGCGTTCCTGCGGCGAGTGCCGTGCCGTGCGCGTAGGGGTAGAGTGGCGAGATCGCAAGCCGGGGGACTTTAATTTGAATGAGTTCCAGAGCGGCGACCATGTGAACTTTGAATTGAAGGAAAAGCCGCACCTGGGCATTCACTTCTCGTTGGGCAATGTTCGCGAGCCGCGCGTGACAGTTGAAACCCCAACGTCCCTGGATCTTGAGGCGCGGACGTCGGACGGCGGGTTGAAGGTTTCGGGAGTGCAGGGTAGTCTGCAACTGCACACCAGCGACGGTGCCGTGGACGTGGAGGATGTGGGCGGCGCGGTGCGGTTGACGGCCAGCGACGGGTCAATCAAGATTCACAACGTTACTGGGACGCTGGAGTCGCGCTCCTCGGACGGGCAAGTGTCGGTCGAGGGAAAATTCACGGCGCTGCAGGTTCATACCAGCGACGGCAGCCTGGATGTGACGCTTGCGGAAGGCACGCAATTGAATACCGCCTCGCGCATTGAGACTTCCGATGGACAGGTGCGGGTCAAACTGCCGCGGACGCTTGCGGTCGATCTCGATGTGGAGACCAGCGACGGAGGGATCAATTGTGAACTGCCTCTGACGATGGAGGGATATAACTCGGCGCACAGCTCGGGACATACTCTGCGAGGCCATCTGAACTCTGGGGGCGTGCCGTTGACTATTCACACTTCCGACGGGAGCGTAACGATTACTGGGCAGTGAAGATTGGGAACCGGTTTCGCTGGCTTTGCATTGGGTGAAACAACGCTCCGTAGAAGGCCTTTTTCGCAGCAAAAAGCCCTGAAGAGAGCTGATTTCGCCTCAAAAAGTGGCGCATTTGGGGCTTTCTGTTTACTGAATGGTTCTTGTCTTCTGACGATAAGTTATTGAGTATAAGTCTGTTAGTGTTTTGATCGGTGGGGAGTACCGACCAAACGCTCTCTTGCAGAGCTGTTTGTGGGCGGTAGCGTGTCGAGAATTGAAGGGGGATGGTATGGAAAAACCTTCTCTCGGAATTGCTGAAATCGGGACCCGGCTCCGCTGCCTGCAACCCGCTTGGAAACGCGTTTGGCCCGTTATTTAAAGCGGATTTCCAGTAAAGGTTCCACGCTGGCCGGAACGGACCTAAAAAGCAACAGATGCGATTCCTGCAGCACGAGTGCTGCGTCGACCAGAGGAATCCGAGTTGGTTTCTTTCCAACGATGACAAGCGACTGACCCGCTTGATTCGGCGTTATCACCTCGGGTGACTCTCCAGTTGTTATTCCCAACATTCCGGCCGACGCCACGATATCGATACCAGCTGCCTAGGTACTTATCGATACCAAAGTCCAATGGATTTCCCTTCAGTCTTCTGGTGTCATCGTCTAAGAAACTTGCGGCGATGTGTGATGCCCTGCTTCCACAGAACTCCTAAGAGGCCGATTGGAGATGAATGCGGGAAGTAAAAAGACAAAACAGATCTGGAGCAATGCCCAAGATTTCTCCAGGAAGGATCAGGTATGCGGTTGAGACCCTGGAATAAGCTACTACTGCTGAGTCCTGCCTTTCTCGGCGGAGTAGGGGCCTTTGCACAGTACAACTCGCCAGCCACACCGGCGCCGTATAACCCGATCGCTCTGGCCGAAGTAACGGGAACACCGCGAACCGCCGTTCAAGCCGGACAGAACAACTATCAAACCCTATCGCAAAATCCTTACCTCGGGGGAGTTCCTTCGGGAAAACTCAGCCAATCGCCATTGGAGCTTTCGCTCGAAGACGCCGTCACCTTCGGGCTCAAGCAAAATCTCGGTGGAGTGTTGGCCACGGATGCCGTCATTGACGCCCGAGGAGAGAAATGGCAGGCACTCAGCGCCTTGCTTCCGAACGTAGTCACCGATACGGGTTTCGGAGTTCATCAAATCAATGTCAAGGCGGCCTTTGGTCTAACCATCCCCAAAGAGCCCCCTATCATTGGCCCATTCGGCTATTTCGACTCGCGCGCCTATCTCACACAATCGGTCTTTGATTGGGCATCCATCGAGCGGGCGCGATCTTCGCAGGCGCAGTTGAAGTCCGCCGAGTTTAGTTCCAAAGACGCTCGCGAGCTTGTGGTACTTGTGATTGTCTCCAACTATTTGCTCACGATCGCCGATCAATCGGAGGTTGAGTCAGCCACATCGCAACGGGACACCGCCAAGGCACTTTTTCAACAGGCATGCGATCAGAAGACCGCAGGCCTTGCCTCAGCTGTGGACGTTCTGCGCTCCCAGGTGCAAATGCAATCGCGCGAACAGAAGCTGATCAGCGCGCAAAATAACCTGGCGAAACAGAAGTTGGTTTTGGCGCGAGCTATCGGGCTTCCTCTAGGCCAACAATTCGAGATGTCTCGATGAGGCGATCCAAAGCGCATATAAGGCTCGCGCCGATTTTCAGAGTCAGGTGAATCGCGTTCGGTCCGCTGAACTCACGAGAAAAGCAGCTTCCGCCGAGCGGTACCCATCGATAGGTGCGGAAGCCGACTACGGTCTATCTGGAGTCAACCCGGGCTCGTCGCACGGCACCGTAGATGCGGCTGCTACGCTCCACATTCCTATTTTTCAGGGAGGCAGAGTACACGGGGATGTTCTCCGGGCCGACGCTTCTCTCAATGAGGAGAAGCAGAGGCTGGAAGACCTACGAGCCAGGGTGGATCAGGACGTTCGCGACGCATATCTCGATCTGGAAGCATTAGGGCGAGAAGTGTCTGTCGAAAAAAGCGCGATAGAGCTTGCCACTCAGACCTTGGAACAATCTCGCGATCGATTTAATTCGGGAGTTACGGACACCATTGAAGTCGTTCAAGCGCAAGATGCACTGGCAATTGCCAATGATGCCTACATTGCGAGTCTCTATAGCTACAACGTGGCCAAGATATCTCTGGCGAGAGCGACCGGAGTCGCGGAATCAAGATACCCACAGTATTTGAAGGGGAATTGAGTATGTCAGAAGAACATCAAGCGACAAATCCACCGCAAGCAGAATCGTCAGCGCCAAACACGCTAGCGGACAACGCGGGCGCGGCTGACCCGTTAACCTCGAGTTATCCGAGGAGGCGTTCTTACAAACGTTGGATAATCCCTGCGTCGTTCGTTGTTCTCTGCGTCGCTGGCGCTTTCCTCTGGCATTATCTCTCCGGCTTCGAATCTACCGACGACGCGCAGGTGGACGTTCACCTTTACCCTGTCAGCGCTCGTATCTCGGGCTATATTCAGAAGGTCAACGTTGACGACAACCAATGGGTCGATGCAGGTTCCACACTTGTGGAAATCGATCCAAAAGACTATGAAGTGGCGTTAGCTAGGGCCCAGGCAACGCTCGACACTTCGGAAGCTTCGGCAAAGAGTTCGAATATCGATGTGCCGGTATCTTCTGTCGACACCTCAAGCCAATTGAAATTCACGTCTTCCGATATCAAGAACGTTGAAGCAGCGATTCAGGCAGCGGAAAAACAGGTCGCGGCCGCTCATGCCCGCGTCCTGGAAGCACAGGCGGAAAATGTAAAGGCGCAAGATGACGTTACCAGATATCGTTTGCTGCTCACGAAGGAGGAGATTCCGAAGCAAGTCTACGACCACGCCTATGCCGCCGCAGCGACGGATGTCGCCGCCATAGCTGCGGCAGAAGCGGATGAGGCCGCGGCGCAACAGGCCGTTCTCGAAGCGCACAGCCGCCTCACTGAGGCTGAGGCGCATTATGAGGATGCCCAAGCCGGGCCTCAACGCGTTGCCTCAACGCGCGCCAAAGCCCTTTCGGCGACGGCAGATGCAAATCAGAAAAGAGCTGCTGTCGAGCAAGCGCAGTTGAATCTCGGATACACCAAGATCTTCGCCCCCGTAGCTGGCGAGATCACTAAGAAAGTTGTCGTCGGATTGAATGTCGACCCAGGGGAACAGATGCTGACTGTAACTCCTCTCGATGAGGTGTGGGTTACCGCAAATTTCAAAGAGACCCAGCTCAAGCACATGCGTGTTGGCCAGAAAGCGAGTGTTGAGCTTGACTCGAACGGCCGCACATACAACGCTCACGTCGACAGTATTGCGGGAGGAACGGGCCCCATCTACAGCCTGCTTCCGCCCGAAAATGCAACCGGCAACTACGTGAAAATCGTGCAGCGCGTCCCGGTAAAAATCGTTATCGAGCCCGGCGAGAATCGCGATCACCAGCTTCGGCCGGGGGAGAACGTCGAAGCGAAAGTGTATTTGCGATGAGCGCCGCAACGCTGACCTTTCCGTCGGAGCAGGTCGTTTGGCGCCCCAGGGTGAATCCCTGGGCGATTGCCGTTACCGTGTCGATGGCGGCGTTTATCGAAGTCCTGGACACCAGCGTTGCCAACGTTGCATTGCCTTACATCGCCGGAGGCCTGGGAGCCAGCTACGACGACAGCACCTGGGTACTCACCTCGTACCTTGCTGCGAATGCTATCGTCTTACCCATCAGCGGATGGCTCGCGGAGTTGATGGGCCGCAAGCGGTACTTCATGACATCGCTTGCCATTTTCACTGTGAGTTCACTGCTTTGCGGTTTGGCGCCCAACCTTCCGCTACTGCTGCTCTTTCGAGCGGTACAAGGTGTCGGTGGCGGCGGGCTGCAACCGATGGCACAGGCCATTCTCAACGATACGTTTCCTCCCGAGAAGCGCGCCTCCGCGTTTGCTCTCTACGGCATTAGTGCAGTTCTCGCCCCCACCGTCGGGCCGATGCTGGGAGGCTGGATTACCGACAACTATTCCTGGCGCTGGATATTTTTCATCACATTGCCCCCGGTCCTCATGGCTCTTTATTTTACGCACACGCTGGTCGAAGATCCGCCGTTCCTTCGTCGCCTGAAGAAAGGAGGTCTTCGGGTGGACTACCTTGGAATGTCCATGTTGGCGCTGGGAGTGGGATCGTTGCAAGTGGTTTTGGACAAGGGGCAGGAAGACGATTGGTTCGGCTCGCATTTCATCACGACTCTGGCAATAACCGCAACGGTTTGCCTCATCTCGCTGGTCTTCTGGGAGTGGTTCCGCAAAGACCCCATCATCGATGTTCGCATGTTCAAAAGTTTCAACTTCGCTGCGGCGAATTTGATGATGTTCATGATGGGCTTCATGCTCTTCAGCACGCTGGTCTTGATTCCGGAATTTCTGCAGACACTCATGGGCTATACGGCAGAGCTTGCAGGTCTCGTCCTGTCTGGCGGCGGGGTTGTTTTGCTGGTGATGATGCCCATCGTCGGCCGGCTTACATCGAAGATTCAAGCCCGATGGCTGATCGCGACTGGATGGCTGTGCCTTGCCATTGGACTGTTCTATTGCGCGAACCAGATTGATTTGTTCATCAGCTTCAAATTTGCGATGTGGCTGCGCGTCGCCCAAGTGGTAGGAATCGGATTTTTATTTGTGCCCATCACGGCAGCGGGTTATATCGGAGTTCCTCCGGAAAAAGGTAATAGCGTTTCCGGCATGATCAATTTCATGCGTAATATCGGCGGCAGTATCGGAACCTCCGTAGTGACCACGATGATTGCCCGGCGGGCTCAATATCATCAGCAAATCCTTGTCGGCCACATCACTCCAGATACTCCCCCATATCGATTGGCACTGCATGCACTGAGCTCGAAGATCGCGCACTCCGGGCTTCGCGCCGGGGACTCTCGCGACCAGGCAATTGCGCGGTTCTACGAATTGGTGCATCAACAAGGCGGCGCACTGTCCTATATGGACATTTTCTGGGTATTGGGCGCGCTCTGCTCTATCATGTTCGTTCTTGCATTTTTCCTGAAGAAGAACGATCCGGGAGCGGGCGGAGATATCGCGGTGGGGTGAGGATAATCGCAATGGTTCACGCTATAACAATTGAGCGCGAGTTCGGCTGCGGAGCATCCGAAATTGCGAGTTTGGTCGCCAGTCGCCTTGGATGGAGTCTGTGGGACGATCGCTTGACACAGGAAATCGCGCGACTGACCGATAGTACGCCAGAGGCAGTCGAGCAGAGAGAATGGCGAAATGATCCCACCGTATACAGGGTTTTCAAAGACTTCCTTCGCGGCGCGTTTGAGGGAGGCTTACCGCCCACCAACCGGCTGCATTTGCTGGATTCGCGACGGATCGCTGCCGTTTCGGAAACAGCGGTCAGGACCGCTTACTCCAGCGGCCCCGCGGTGATTGTCGGCAGAGGTTCGCAGTACTTTCTGCGCAATCGCAAAGATGTCTTCCACGTGTTTTTCTATGCATCCCGCGATCAAAAGATCCGCAGACTGATCTCCAAAGGCGAGACTCAGGACAAGGCAATCGAGCTGATCGACACAACGGACCAAGCGCGAGTTGAATTCGTCCGGCAGTATCTCGGACTAAAATGGCCCGAACCACACTTATATCAGGCAATGTTCAATACCGAGATGGGGGAGTCTTGTACGGCCACGATGCTCGTTCAGTGTCTCCAACAGTTTGAGCGTGGCTCTGAATAATCTAAATCAGGTAGACCAACTAAGGAGAAGTTCTATGGCGCCCGTGGAAAAGCTCAACACTCATCAGAGAGCGCTCCGCATCAATCTCGATCCGACCAACTTCGGATCCTTTGCTGAAATTGGCGCAGGCCAGGAAGTCGTGCGATGGTTTCTGGTAGTTGGAGGAGCTTCGGGAACAGTTGCTAAATCGATCTCTGCGTATGACAAGGAAGTCAGCGACGATTTGTATGGCGCGGGCGCGCGCTACGTTTCCGGAGACCGCCTCCAAGCCATGCTGGAGAACGAATGGGCGCAACTCATCACCCAATTGACCAAGAGCCGTGGACTAAGTACTCGTTTCTTTGCGTTTGTTGATACCATCTCCGCGCGCAACTATTCAGGAACAAATGAGCCTCACGGTTGGGTTGGCCTCCGGTTCCAATTGCAACCTGGTGGCCCACCGAACGACATAATTCTCCATATCAACTTGAGGGATCCCTCCAATCCGCTAGAGCAAGAGGCTGTCGGCATCCTGGGCGTGAACCTTGTCTATGCTGTCTTTTACCAATTGGAGACGAAGGAATCCTTCTTTGAGAATATTGCTCAAGACATTGAGAAGCGTATTGAAATTGACTATGTGGAAGTGCGTGGCGCGGCCTTCGAAGGTTGGGATCAGCGCGCGATTATGGTTCACCTGGTATGCGCCGGCATTGCTGAAGCCGTCTGTTTTCCATGCAGTGGACCGCCCGTGCCGCCTATCGAAGTCTTCCACAAGAAGGCTATCGTGCTCGCGCCAGGATCGTTCGAACACGTTGATTCCGCTCATGTGGCAATCCATAATCAACTGCTGGCCTCCGGGATCCAGCAACTTCGCGGAGAATTAGCCGAAAAAGATCCCGCGCCTATTGGTTTCTTTGGCTTTTCTGCAATGCCGCTCAGGGGATCAGATCCCCCTCCGCGAATCTCTGACCTGCTGGAACGGATTGATGCGCTTCACGCGTATTGCGGCGATGTTTTGCTGTTCCGTGAACGAGAACTTTATGGCATGACCGTCCTCGTTAACCGCTACACAAAGGAACCGATCCGCTTCGTCGTGGGCCTCTCACTGCTGGTTCGCATATGGGAAGATCGCTACAGTAATCTACGCGGCAGCTTCCTTGAAGCTTTGTCTCGCCTCTTACCGCAAAACGTCCGCATTTACGCGTATCCGATGAGCTCAAAAGACCTCGGGCAAGCGGTCGAAAGCATCTCAGCCATCGACTGGCAGTGGGCCGACACGAACGGGTGGGTCACTGCCCGCCAACTTCATCCTCCGTCGCCGCTCAGTCACCTTTACGACTATGTTCTCGCCAGCAACTTCCTCGTCCCACTGGAGATTCCGGGGCCCTGAAAACACAGCAGTAGCTGCGCGGGCCGAGTGTGATTACCACCCGCTGCGGAACTGATAAGAAGTTGGTTCGGTTCCCCTAAAAATCTTGCGCAACAACATGCGAGAATTACCTCGAATCGGGGCTGTTCTCCTTTGGCGGTGTTCCTGCTTAGCTTGCTCGCCTATGGGCTGGGTCGAGGAGGCTATCCTGCCACGCTTGTTCGGAGCGCATTAAACAGTCTCAGCCGCGAACTGACGACCTGTTTCACTGAATCGATGACAGGCGGCAAGATTTTATACGGCACAACTACATTGGGCTGTCTGGCTAAGCTTTCCTCCAGGGATTGCCTCCATGCAACGCGGAGTTCGGTATTGATATGGATGATGTTGATTCCCGCGGCGATGGCTTTTCGAAAATCGTCATCGTCGGTTCCAGACCCGCCGTGCAATGTCAAAAAGACGCCGGCCGCCTTCTTAATTTGGGAAATTCTTTCGATATTCAGGTGCTTCTTCGCCGTTCCCTGCACCATGCTCTTGAGCATGCCGTGCATGTTCCCGACCGCCGGAGCCAGAACATCGATTCCGGTTAATTGAACGAACTGCTTGGCCTCCTCGGGTGTCGTCAGGCTCTTCAATCCGTTCTGAGTTGTCTCGTGAATTTCGGAGCCCGTTCCAATATCGCCGATCTCTCCCTCCGCCAGTATGGCTGGATTGATCGCCTTGATTGCTTCAACGGTCTCCTTTGTGCGAGCCACATTTTCTTCGAAAGGCAACGCGGAGAAATCGATCACTACCGCATCAAAGCCGGCTTTCGCCGCTTCCACGGCCTTCGCCAGTGAATGGGTGTGGTCCGCGTTGAGAAATGCCGGCAAATCAAGTTCTTCGCGCAGGCTTTTGAGCAGAACGGCGAGTTGGCGAGTTCCCAGGAAATCCCGCTCTCCTTCGGACGCGCCGACGAGCACCGGCACGCGGGTTTCAGCCGCGGCGCGAAGCACCGCCTTCAACATTTCGAGGTTAGCGACGTTGAAGTGGCCGAGAGCGACGCCATCCTTCTCCGATTGCGTCAATACACTTCGTAATGTACTCATCTTTGTCCTCCCTGAAAGTCCGAAAAGCTTACGCACCGCGCAGAGAAGCCAATCGTCCACGCAGACGTTGGATGTTTGTAATCCGGCGGTGGTTTCAGGCCCATGTGGGTTGTTTGCATATCCGTGGTTCAGGCATATACCAAGGTATCAATCGATACCATCGTCCAATAGATGCATCTCATCGATTGTGTCTTAATATTCTCGGTAGCGTCCGATTTAGTCGGAGCCGCGCAACACGAAATCATTATCGAGGAGAGCAGGAGGAGCGATGAAGGCTACACAGGAACTTCACAATCTCGGGCAAAGCTTGTGGCTCGACAACATTACGCGTGACTTGCTCGACAACGGAACGCTCAGGCGCTACATCGATGAATTCTCCGTTACGGGACTGACTTCGAATCCCACCATCTTTGAGCACGCCATCTCAAAGAGCAAGTCCTATGACGCAGAGATTAGCCGTCTGGTGTCAAACGGGCTCTTCGGCGAGGAGCTGTTCTTTGAATTGGCCATCGAGGACTTGACGCGAGCGGCCGATCTTTTCGCTTCGGTTCACGACCGGACGGCGGGCAATGACGGCTATGTTTCTCTCGAAATATCGCCTCTTTTGGCCTATGACGCCGGCGGGTCTTTGGCCGCTGCGACTAAACTGCACAGGAAAGCAAATCGTTCCAACCTGTTCATCAAGATCCCGGGAACAAAAGAGGGAAATGTGGCAATTGAGGCGGCGACGGCGGCAGGTATCGCCATCAACGTCACACTTCTGTTTTCTCGAGAGCACTATCTGGAATCCGCGGAGGCGTACATGAGAGGGTTGGAGCGGCGGATTGAGGCGGGCCTCAGCACAGACATTAGATCGGTAGCCTCGGTTTTCGTGAGCCGCTGGGATGGGGCCACAATCGAAAAAGTACCGGAACAGTTACGAGACAAGCTCGGCATCGCCATCGGAAAGCAGATATACAAGGCGTATCGCGACGTGCTGGACTCGGACCGCTGGCAGCGGTTGGCCAACTTTGGCGCCAGGCCCCAGAGACTTCTGTTTGCCAGTACGGGTACCAAGGACCCCAAGGCTTCCGACGTTCTCTATATAAGTGCTCTGGCGGCGCCTAACACAGTCAACACTATGCCCGAGAAGACGCTTCTGGCTTTCGGCGATCATGGCCAGCTGGCTGGAACGCTTCCCCGAGATGGAGAGGATTGCGAAGTTATTCTCGAAGACTTTCGAAAGACAGGAATTAATCTCGAGCAATTGGCAGCCGACCTGCAAGCGAACGGTGCAAAGTCTTTCGATGAATCCTGGCAGAATCTACTCAGTGCGATCGAGTCCAAGGGAAAGCAGTTGACACTCGCCTCCTAGTGCGGTCCCGCGCCAGAGTCGACGAGTGGTCACAATCCCGCTGAATGGTATCGGACTATAAGTCTAATTCGATTTGTGATTCTGGTGTCGTGCAACAGATCAACGCGTTGCCTGGTGCCGGTGGATCAAGTGGCTCCGGCGCATACCGGACTTGGCCGTCCAGAATCCCGCACTCGCATGTGTGGCATACGCCTGTCCTGCAAGACCATCTGACGGGGACGTCGCATGCCTCAGCTAATTCGAGTATGCTTTTGAACCGAGCGTCCCATGGCACCGCTAGACCGCTCCGCGTAAATGTCACCAGGGGTCCGGTTCCAAGTGGACTCGGAAAATGCGGGGGCTTTACTTCCGCCTTCGTTACACCTGGCTCAATGCTGTCCACGGGTCCGAACACTTCGTGATGTATCGCATTCTGTGGCACCCGCAGAGCGATGAGATCGCGGTTCACATCCCTCAGAAACGCGGATGGCCCACACACGTAAAAATCAGCACCGACAGGAAGGGCGAGTTTCTCCAACCTCGCCAGGTCCCAGTGCCCTTGAATGTCGAAGTCTTTTCCAGGCTGGTCAGCCGGGTCCGGTTTGCTGTATGCGATTGCCGAATGACTTCCCGGAATAGCGGCCAATAGCTGCCGGGCTTCCTGGGCAAAGACGTGCTCCGCCGCATTGCGTGCAGCATGGATCCACCACACCTCGCGCGGAGTTTCTGCGCTACCGGATGCAATCGAATGCAGCATTGAAAGAACCGGAGTGACGCCAATTCCGGCGCTCAATAGAACAACTGGCCGCCCTCCGGGCCGCACAACAAATTCGCCGCGAGGCGCACTGATTTCGAGCCTGTCATCTACCCGCGTCGCTTCTACAAGATGCCGACTGCCTGAACCTGTTCCACGTTTCACGCTGATGCGATAGGTACCCGAATCCGAAGCGCCTGAGATGGAATAACTGCGCACGACAGGCGGTGAATTCTTGTCGGGGAGGCATCGCACAGCTAGATATTGACCTGGAAGCGCCGGCGGGAGCGGCGATCCTTCCAGGCCAGCCACAACGATTGAAACGACCTCGCTGGTCTCCCGATGCACTTCAAATACTTTCACCCAGCGGAAACCCTTCCATGCAGGTTGCGATGCAATCGATGGTGTGAGTCCTGCGTTGCCGTTATGGATGCCGTTCTTCTCCGCCTGGAGAAAGCTTTCGAATGAGCCCCTCCATCCCGGACTCAGGGCGGGGATACGAGCCGCGATCGCGATGCGGTTAAGATCATGGTTTGTCGAATAAAGCAGGGAATCAGCTTCAGCGACTGAGATCTTGTTGGGTCCATCCGCGATCTTCTGAATCTCGTCTCCGGCGCCAACTTCGCCCTCCGTGATGACACGGCAATAGAACCCCGGCCTGCGATGAGAAACAAGCAGCGCCGCCATCTGAGGATTGTCCATTCGGATTCCGAGTCGATAACAGGTGACGCGGGGTTGAGTCACTTCAAAAACCGCGGTGCCGATGCTGTATCGGTCCCCAATGCAAACCTCATCGTCGGGGAGACCTTCTACGGTGAAATTCTCTCCAAACTGTCCGTACTCAAAGTCATTTCGGCCGAGTTCGCTCTCCCAATACCGGTAGGCCTCGAGTTGATAAACCATAACTGCTCGATGTTCACCGCCGTGGCCTTTGAGATCGCCCTGGCCATCGCCGTCCAGATTGAGCCGCCGAGCAAAGACACGCCCGGTGACAGGGCGCTTCCAGATAGCGGTGCGGACGACTTTGCCTTGCCACGCGATTTCACGTGGAAGGCCGACATTGACGGACCGAAGCTTCGGCATGCGCATTTCAACCGGGGAGAAAGTCACTTAGGGGCGGCAACCAGGTGCGGCTGCCCAACCTGTTCGACCCATTGGGCACGCCAGGATGGCGCATCGAACGGGTCGCCGAAATACTGTGTTTCGCGCCGGCATTTCCCTTTTTCAAATTCCATGATGCTGACGGTATACACCGGCTTTCCTTCGTAGTCGATCAAGTATTCCGTTACCCAGAGATTTCCGGAGCCACTGATGCGGCGCACGGCGAATCCACTGGGACGGCCTGGATGATGTCCTCGCAGGCTCTTTAGGTTCTCACTGCCGTGTATTCGTTCACCCGATTGCGGATATTCGCAGATAGCATCCTCGTGATAAATTTCATGCTCCGCCGCAAGATCGCCGGCCGCGGACGCCGACCAATGCTGCTCCAAAGCTGCCCGGATTTGTTGCTCTTTCTCTGACATTGGATCCTCTCCGACTACTCCAGTTCGGAAGCGAGTATTGTGCAACCGGCCAACAAGGAATAACGGTCGCGATTCTATCCTGAAGCGCGGGCGGTGCAGGTACGCGCATCTTCGCAGCGGTCCGAGTCCGATCGAATCCACTGCAATGAAGCTATTAAACCCGACGCGCTTCGGCAAATCAATTGTACGAAGGTCTCGACCATGCCTTCCTACCGGACGAGGACAATTGCGGTTTGGCAGAAATCATTGGTGTCCATCCTGAGGTTGAAGTGTTGTCGCTGGTGGTTGATTCCTCAGCAGATTTCCGGTGGCGAATTCAAGGTTGACCGCCTCTATAAACAGTTCCGATCGTGCGGAGACACTGGATAGTCGAGCTTTGGCCAGTTGCTCTTCCGCAGTAACAACATCGACCAGATTCTTGACTCCATAATTGTATGCATCGAGCGACGCCGAGTAAGAGGCGTTGGCGGATTCGAGGAGCGCCACGGCAGCATCGTGCTTTCGCAAAGCCGTCCGGAATGCGATGTAAGCGGTCCAGACCTCGCGCGTCGCCTGATCGTCTTTCTCCGTCAATTCGTCCTTTGCCTCGCGGCGTTTCGATTCGGCGATCAACAGTTCGTTCTTGCGGAACCCGCCGTCAAAGATGCGCCACTTGATGCCGAGTTCGGCGGACCAGGTAGGTTCGCTCGCCGGACCGAGCTGGCCGTAATCCGCCGTGGGCCACACTGAGGTCTGCGCGGCCGATCCCGACAGAACGATCTGCGGTTTGTACTCTGCTTTGGCAGCGCGGATGCTGGCCTCGGCGGAGCGGATTCGTAGAGTTTGCGCCATGAGGTCTGGACGATTCTTCATCGCCCGGTCGATCAGCGCATCGATGGACATTGTGAGTTTCTCGGGCAAGGGCGCGCTCTTTTCGCCGTCAATCACTATGTCTGGAGACGGATCGGATCCCACCGCTTCAGTCAGCGTCACGCGTGCAATTTTCTCATCCCCATTCGCGGATTCCTCGTCGAACGCAGCCTGTGACGTTTCGGCGCGGGCGTTGAGAACGTCGGGAAGAGTAGCAAGGCCGTTGTTCAGTCTGTTCTCGGCTGCATCCTGCGTGGTTTGTGCAGTTCGCAAGGTGTCCTGAGCGGCCTGCAATCTTTCCTGCGCGGTCAGCAGCAGGTAATACGCGCTGGCGACGCGAAACGCCAGCGCTTGATTTACCTGAATGACGTCTGCGCCTGCGGCGAGCTTCTCCTGTTTCGCGAAGCCCACGCTCGCTTCGCGTTTGCCAAAATCAAAGATGAGGTACTGGAGCGTGACTTCAGGCCGGACGATGGGAATTTCGACCATCACGTAGCCGCGAGGAGCCAGCGGTTTCGGGAATGGATTTATCAATCTTTCGTCGCCGAAAACAGCTAATCCTTCTAACTCGGGATAGTAAGCGCTCTTCGCCAATCCGAGCTCGTCCGCCTTCTGTTTTGCGCGCTCCCAGACCGCGCGCGTGCTCGGATTGTGATGCTCGGCAATGTCGATCAGCTCGGCCAGGGTGTAGGCGTGAAGTGGATCGAGAATCGCTGTTCCCTCGCGAGGGGTTTCGCGAGCAGCGCAGTCGGCAACGGCTGCCGGAGAAGACACTTTGCCGGCACATTGCCCCAGAACGCACGCCGCGGAGAGGGTGAGGAGCATCGACAAAAATAGAGTGTTCAATGCCATGCGCATCTGTTCCGCGTACTCCGAGCTGAAAACAATTCATTGGCGTCCACCTGCGATTAGTACAGAGCTGCGGAACCGAATCTATTGGACGAAGGTATCGATCGATACCAAAGAATTGTTAGATGCTCGAAGCTGCCGAGCCCCCTCAGGAAATCCATGTAAGGAGAACCGGCTCATGAAGAAGTTCGCGGCACGTGTTTGTCTCGCCGGATCCCAGTCAGGCGAACCAGTCGGCCTGTGTGATTGCCCGTGGGGTCGACCGATGCGAAAGTATTGACCGATACCTTCGTCTAATAGATTGGCCGCTTAGCTCCATGGCTTAATCAGAGCATAGAACCGAGGCATTCGATTGACTCTCAGGCCGCGCCGACGGGGAAGGGGAGAGATAGACGAATTGTCGAAGTACTCGAGGCCTGATGAGAATGAAGATTCAACGGACGAAGTGCGATCGACGCCGGAGGCCTTCATTTTGCAGACTCGGAGTTTTGTCTCTTGCATTGCTGTTAACGTCAGTTGGTTGCTCTCACGCGCCCGAATACAGCATTTTCGGCTCTTTTTTCCCCGTGTGGATCTTCTGCGCCGTCGCTGGTCTCCTGCTGGCGATGGGTGCACGCGCCTTGATCGCTCGCACTGCTATCGCTGAGTACCTGGCTGCGCCTGTACTTTTGTATATCGGCACGGCGACCTTCTTCGCGTGCATCTTGTGGCTCCTGTTCTACAGCTAGGTGAACGCGATGTCGACTGAAGAGACTGGCCAACCCGAGCAAGACGATCGCATCGCAAAGCTGCGTTGGTACGGTCGCGCCTTCACCGTTGCAATGGTTCTGCTGGCTGTGGTCGGTCTGATTGCTGTCTACCTGGACACAACTCGACATCCCCAAACCGATGACGCCGAAGTCTTCGCTAACTACATCGGAATCTCCCCCGTTGTCGAGGGGCCAATACTGCACCTGAACGTCGTCGACAATCAGCGCGTCAAACAGGGCGATCTACTTTTTGAAATCGACGATCGCCCGTACAAGTACGCGCTCGACCGCGCGGTGTCGGACCAGGGCGCCCTCGAAGGAGAGATCGTCGACGAACAGCGGCGCATTGGGGCCGAATTGCACGCCGTCACCGCCTCCGGGGCAGCAACGCGCAGCGCCACCGCCAACGTGGACCGAGCGCAAGCCTCGATCCGTGAGGCGGAGGCCGATGTCGCCCGCTCTGAGGCCGCGCTGGATCGTGCCAGGGCTGAGTCGGCGTACGCGGAAAACAACCTGAACCGCGTCGAGCCCCTGCTCGCGAAAAGGTACGTGACCGTTGACCAGGTTGACCAGGCACGCACGACTGAGCGGACCAGCGCGCAGTCCGTGCATGAGGCTGAATCGCAATTGGCTCTTAATCGAGCGCATCTCAACTCCATGCTGGCCGCACTGGCCGAATCCAAGGCCTCGGCAGAGCAGAGTTCGGCGCAGTTCCGCCAATCGCAGTCCAGCGTACTTACCCTCGATCCGCTCGTGGCCCAACGGCAGGGACGGGCCGCCGCAATCGCCAATGCCCAATACAACTACGACGAATGCCACGTCTACGCTCCATTCGATGCGCGTGTTACCAACCTCGTCATTTCTCAGGGTGCCTATGCTCACATAGGACAGGAGAGTTTCACGCTGATCGACACTCGCGTCTGGTGGGTCCTTGCGAATTTCCGCGAAACACAGCTGAAGCATATCCAAC
>JBELAI010000155.1:0-23800 GCA_049508975.1 Occallatibacter sp.
GTTCGATTGGAGTTACCGCGAACGCTTCTGTTACTTATGCGGGCAGATCCCTGTCAGCCTCGGCGAATTATTACCGGACGGTGAGCGCCGGGGCAGGTCTGCAGAGCCAGGTCGGCGTACGCTACAACGGCGCCAGCGTGGATGTATCGCGAACGTTTGGAAGGGACCTGACGATTGGCGCAACTGGGTCGTATATCCAAACCGATGGGTTGCTTGAGACGGGGGTTACGAACGGAGAGTATGGCGGAGTGAATGCGACCAAGCGATTGGGCGAATATCTTACGTTGTCTGCTAATTACACCGTGTTCCATCAGTCGTCGAGCCTGGCGCTTCCGACATCGGCTCTCCAGGGACTCTCACAAGTGATTGGCTTCAGTGTCGCGTATCATCCACGCGAAACGCACATCATCAGGCAGTAAATCGTTAAGGAGTTGTATGCTCGGGCATCGAGAACTGACAATGCAGGATTACATGGGGATACTGAAACGGCGATTCTGGCTGATTTTGGTATCCACAATCGCTTTGCTGGGGATCGGCATTGGGATCACGTACATTATTCCTCCGGAATATGTATCGCAAACGCTTGTGCTCATCGAGCAACAGAAAGTTCCGGAAGACTATGTCAAGCCTGTGGTAAATGAGGATCTGAACGGAAGGCTCGCATCGATGAAGGAACAGATTCTGAGCCGCTCGCGCCTGCAACCGATCATCGAGCGTTATAACCTCTATCCCGGCAACAACTACACCCTGGACGACCGCATCGCACTTACTCAGAAGGCCATTGGAGTCAAGCCGATCCCAGCCGGCCAAGCGTCGCATGGAATACCAGGGTTCTTCATCACATTCAAGGCGCGGGACGCGCGCACGGCGCAACAGGTGTGTACCGAGATTACGTCTCTTTTTGTGAGCGAGAATCTAACTGCGCGGCAGGAGTCCGCAGAGGGCACCACAAGCTTCCTGAAGCAGCAATTGGCTGATTCAAAGACCAACCTCGACGAACAGGATGCAAAGCTGGCAGCCTTCGAGCGGAAATACCTTGGCAAGCTTCCCGAGCAAGAGGCGTCGAATACAAATACGCTTCAGGCGTTGACGACTCAGCTCGATGCCTCAACCCAGGTAGTGAGTCGCATGCAGCAGGACGAGACCTTTCTCGAAACGATGATTGCTCAGCACCCTCCGGAAACTGTACATACGGATCCAGTGACAGGAGTGACAGACGAGAATCTAAATACCCAGTTAAAAGAGGCGCTCACGCAGCAGGAGGAACTGGAGGCTCTCTACACGCCTGACCATCCGGACGTTGTCGCGATCAGGCGCAAGGTTGCAAATCTGCGAGCGGAAATTGCGCACAGTTCAGAAACGCCGGCAAAGACCACCGCAGCGACGGTGGTACACAACGACTCGCCGCAGCTTCAGCAACTCAAGGCTCAACTCCGGGCAGCGCAGCAATCCCTGGCCGGCGCAAAGCAGGAGCAAGCACGGATACAGAAGCAGATTGGAACGTACGAGGCACGGATCGAGTCAAGCCCAATGGTCGAGGAGGAGTACAAGCAGGTTACTCGAGATCATGAGACCGCTCTTCAGTTCTATAACACTCTGCTGACCAAGATGAACGAATCGTCTATGGCCACGGCGCTCGAGCATCGCCAACAAGGGGAGCAGTTCAGCATAATGGATGCTGCGAATCTTCCTGATTCTCCAACCTTCCCAAATCGCCTGATGTTTGCGGGTGGCGGGTTCGCCGCAGGGCTCGCTCTTGGCTTGGCTCTTGCGGCGTTCTTCGAGTATCGCGATACTTCCTTGCGCGATGAGAACGATATTTGGGCCTTCACGAAGCTTCCGACGCTGGCTATCATCTCCCATGTTGACGACCTTACCAAGCTGGCTAAGAAGAGCAAACGGCAGAAGCTGATTTCACGAGCTGACAAGCCCATAGAAAGCGTGGGTAGCTAGCCATGTATAAATCCTTCTTTGGCCTTCGCGTTCTCCCTTTCGGAACAAGCCCCGATCCGCGTTTTCTTTACATGATGCCGCAGATCCGCGAGGCGCTCGCGTGCCTGCAATACGGTATCGCTTCGCGCAAAGGCTTCGTCGTAATGACCGGAGAAGTGGGCACAGGGAAGACGACCCTTCTCAAGACTGTCCTCAGCACATTCTCCAAGGATAGGGTTTCTTCAGCATTTGTTTTCAACCCGCGTCTCGATGTACTCGATTTTCTTGAATTTGTGCTCACCGACTTTGGTATTCCGCCTAAGACGCGGACTAAGTCAGGCATGCTCCTGCAACTCAATAGCTGGCTGATCGAACGCTTCCGCAATCGTGGCTTGTGTGTCATTGTGGTCGATGAAGCACAGAATCTTTCCCGGGAGCTTCTGGAGGAGATTCGTCTTTTAACAAATTTGGAAACATCATCGGAGAAGCTGCTTCAAATTGTGCTTTCCGGCCAGCCTGAACTCGAGGCGAAGCTTCGTGACCCGAGTGTTCGCCAGCTTCGCCAGCGCATTTCAATATGGTGCAGAACGCAGCCGCTGAACTCCGACCAGACGCAGGCTTACATAGCCGAAAGGTTGCGGATTGCCGGCGCCAGCCAACCCGCGATATCCCCCGAGGCGGCAAAGCTTGTCCATTACTATTCAAAGGGAATTCCTAGAGTGATAAACCTCATCTGCGAGCATGCAATGATCAGCGCCTACGTGGAGCAGGTGAAGCCGGTCCCGGCGCGGATCGTTGAGTCAGTGTGCATAGAGCTCGACCTGGAGCAGCAGCCCTTCGTAATCTCACCGATGGCTTTGTCGGGGCTGCCTGAAACGACCGAGGATGCTCCTTTTTCCAATATTTTCAACCCTATTCCGGAGTCGGCAGACCCCCTGAAGGACATTGACCTATGAGCCGATTGTACGAAGCACTTCAAAGAGCCGATCTGGAGCGCAAGGCATCTCCAACGCCGGAAGCGGAGCAAGTTGTCGATCCGGAGATCATCTATGGGGTGGAGGAACCCCAATCAACCAAGCCGGAAATAGACCTTGAGCAAATTGCGCAGCGTGCGTGGAAGCCGTCTATTGCCGCCTTTCCTACCCTTGCAGATCGAGGCGAAGGCGTCGAACAATTTCGCAGCCTTCGCTCGCGGATCTTTCAGGCTCGTTACGAGGCGCCACTTAAGACGATCCTTATTTCGAGCGGTATGCCAGCCGAAGGCAAGAGTTTTATCGCAGCGAATCTGGCCATGAGCCTGGCGCGCAACAGTGTCAATAACATCTTGCTCATCGATGGCGACCTTCGCCGTCCAACGATTCATAGCCTGCTCGGCGCTCCTAACGCGCCTGGTTTGTCGGAGTATCTGGCAGGAACCGCAGAGTTGCCTGAAGTGATGCAGCGTGACCGCGGCGCCAAGCAAATTGGAACCGGCGGCGTGGGTGGCGTCACCAACCTCACGTTTATACCTGCCGGTATCTGCGGCGACAACTCTTCTGAACTCGTAGCCAATCACCGCATGGAAAAGTTGATCGCGACTGTTTCGCCGCATTTTGATTGGATTCTCATCGACTCCCCGCCGGTGCTTGCGGTTACGGACGCAGTGGAGCTTTCTCACGCTGCCGATGCGGTGTTGCTGATCGCTCGAGGAGAACGCACACCATACGATGTTGCGCAACGTGCGCAAGCCGCCTTCAGCAATTCGCGCATTCTGGGCTTTGTGCTGAATGACGTCAAGGAGATTCCGCGCCTCGGATATAACTACGACGACTACTATCGCGGGCCAGAAGCCAACATCCAGGCCAAGTAGGTAAAGGACAAACAGGGATGATCAGGCTTTTCAATGTTTACTATCCGACTCGAACACTGATGCTGCTTCTTTGCGAAGCACTCCTGGTGGGAGGCTCATTTCTGCTTGCCACCACTTATCTTATCGGGCCGGATTCCTATATCGCTTTGATCTATGAGAACGGCATCTTTAAGATACTAGGAATCACGGTTCTCACACTGCTTCTTTCCTACTACTTCGACCTTTATGAACCGCAACGTATTTCAGGCCGCTGGGAGATATACTTTCGGCTTCTTCTCGTTCTCAGCGTTCTGTCGTTTATTCTCGCCGGACTCGTGTTTTTGATCCCCAATACATTCATCGGCCCCCATGTGTTTACCTTCGGCATCTCCATACTCGCTATTGTCCTTGTCCTCTGGCGCCGGGTTTATGAGTGGATCATGGGTTTTTCGGCGTTCCAGGAACGGGTCTACGTTCTTGGTGACGGCGTACGAGCGCGTCATGTTGTCGAGATTTTGAGGACCAGGCGGGATGCTGGAATGGAAGTGGTGGAAGGGGTAGCCAACGGAGAATTCAATAGTGACCTTGAGCGTTTTGCGACAGACCTTCGAGCATTCCGAACGCCGAAGCCGCGCATCGACCGTGTCATAGTCGCCATGGAGAACCGTCGTGGATCAATGCCTGTTCGCGAACTCCTGGACCTTCGGCTAAAAGGCGTTGTGGTCGAGGATGCCGGCACGCTCATGGAGCGGCTTTTGGGTAAGTTGCCGCTTGAGGGGCTCAATCCCAGCACCCTCATTTTTACGCAAGGTTTCAATGTGAGAGCTTCCCAGCAGATTGTCAGGCGCCTGATCTCAATGACTGTCGCATTCATTGGGCTGGCTATTTGCTTGCCGTTTATTCCGTTGATCATCCTCGCCGTGCGCCTTTCATCGCCCGGACCGATCTTCTTCCGCCAGACTCGAGTCGGGCTACGCGGACGACACTTTTCCGTCATCAAATTCCGCACCATGCGACAGGATGCTGAGGCACACGGAGCTGTATGGGCTACCAAAGACGATCCTCGTGTCACTTCGCTGGGCAGATTCATGCGGAAGACGCGGCTCGACGAGATTCCGCAACTTTGGAATGTCCTGCGCGGAGAAATGGGATTTGTCGGGCCACGTCCGGAGCGCCCCGAATTTGTGCAGTGGCTAGCGAGTGAAATCCCGTTCTATGAGTTGCGCCACATGATTCGTCCTGGGATCACAGGTTGGGCCCAAGTGCGTTATCAATACGGTGCGAGCCTGGCGGAAACAAAGCAGAAGCTTGAATACGATCTCTACTACGTGAAGCACCTGTCGGTAGGGCTTGACCTGCTCATCATGTTTGAAACGATCAAGACGATCATCCTCAGAAGAGGCGCTCAGTGAAGATCATCTTCTGGGTATCGCTACTGGGTATTCTTTATACCTATGTCGGTTACCCGGTGGCGATGTGGATGCTTGCACGGTTGCGCCCACGACCCTGGAAGACCGCTCCGATCACCCCCAGCGTCAGCATCGTACTCGCAGTCCATAATGGTTTCGGCCTACTCCAGAGCAAGATTGAGCATCTCCTTGGTCTTGATTACCCGGGCATTAAAGAGATCATTATTGTCTCGGACGGCTCAACCGACGGCACAGCAGAACTGCTCAGCAGGCAGCGGCATCCCCTTATCAAGTCAATCGTTCTTAAGGAACACGCTGGCAAGGCAGCGGCTGTCAACGCGGGTGTGGCCGAGGCTTCGGGTGAGGTGATCCTCTTCGTCGACATCCGGCCGGAGATTGCTGAAGGCGCAATTGCAGAGCTGGTTGGCAACTTCGCCGATTCGAAGGTAGGTTGCGTGGCCGGCGAACTCCATCTGCGCGAAGGAGATCACGACGCCACTTCCGCGGCAGTCGGCGGGCTCTACTGGCGCTACGAGCAGTGGATCAGGAAATGTGAGGCCATATTTGACTCGCCGGTTGGGGTCTATGGAGGTTTCTATGCGGTGCGGCGCGAACTCGCCGTGCAGCAGCCGGCTGGAATGATTCTCGACGACATGTTTCAGCCGCTCTCCATCATTCGCCAGGGTTACCGATCTGTTCTCGATATGAACGCCTATGTTTACGACCGGTGGCCGGAGAGCGTTGGGGGCGAATTTCATCGCAAGGTTCGAACGCTTGCTGGGAATTTTCAACTGATTCAACTGGCGCCGTGGACACTTACGCCGAGAAACCGAGTTGCATTTCAGCTTATTTCGCACAAGTTGATGCGGCTCGCTGTGCCTTACCTGATGGTCACGATGTTTGTCTCAACCTTGGCGCTTTCCACCACTTCGGAAATTTACGCAGGACTCGCCGCTCTTCAGACTTTCGGCCTTGTATTTGCCTTCGTCGGAATGCGTTTCAGGATTCCAGTTCTGCACCGCATTGCCGCTCCCGCCAGCGCGCTGCTCGTACTGAACGCGGCGGCTGTAGTAGGCCTTTACAAGTTTCTTACCACTAAAGGCCCCCTGTGGAAGATTTGGAATTCCAGTAAGCCGAGGGAGATTGAGCAATCGCCTGACGTGAAGAACATTCCGTTTCCGGAATCCGGTGCAACCACCTTGGGAGCACAAATCGGCGCGAGCAACGACGATGGATTAATTCAAGGAGCAAAGATCAGGCATTCATGACGCGCAGAACACAAAAGGAAAATGCGATGCCGTCAATTCACGTCTTTCCGGTTTTTGCGGACAGATGGCGACAGGCTTCGAATTCGCGGATGACGGAACTCGATCGATTTGACTCATGCCTGCGTGCTGAGTACGCGGCGCAGACCAGTGACCGATGCGAAGTTGAGACATTATGTTCGAAAAGGAGATTCCGATTACAATCACGACAGTGACCACCTCAACCGCACTTCGGCTTGCTGAACTCAAGCAAAGAATGGAAACCCGCGAGGCCCGCATCGGTATCGTCGGGATGGGATATGTTGGGCTACCATTGGCGCTGCTCTTCAGCGGTGAGCGCTTTCGGGTGACTGGCTTCGATATCGACGACAAGAAAGTGAAAGCGCTTAATGCCGGCGGCTCGTACATCGTCCGTATTCCACCTGTCTCGGTTCGGGATGCACAGGAGTCGGGATTTCGCGCGACGTCGGACTACTCCCAAATAGCCGAAATGGACGCGGTCGTCATTTGCGTTCCGACCCCGCTCAACGAGCACCATGAACCGGACCTGAGCTATGTCACCGGCACGGTTGAGTCTATCGCCCCCTACCTGCATGAGGGGCAGCTGATCGTGCTGGAAAGCACGACCTATCCGGGCACTACTCAGGAAATCGTGGTGCCGCTCCTTGAGGCAGGTAGCCCCAACGGCCTCAAGGTTGCGGTGGCTCTGAATGAGGACGGCGTGCACGTAGCATTTTCTCCCGAACGGGAGGACCCCGGCAACGATACTGTTGCCCGCCACGACATTCCCAAGGTGGTTGGCGGATGCAGCAAGGCCGCCACCGAGTTGGCCGCAGCAATGTATGGTGCGATTTTCCGTCGTGTGGTTTGTGTCAGCAGCCCATCCGTGGCTGAAATGACCAAGTTGCTCGAAAACATCTACCGCTGCGTGAATATCGCCCTGGTCAACGAATTGAAGCAACTGTGCATGAGGATGGGAATCGACATCCACGAGGTCATCGATGCTGCGAAGACCAAGCCATTCGGCTTTCAGGCTTTTTATCCGGGGCCGGGTCTTGGTGGCCACTGCATCCCGATCGATCCGTTTTATCTTTCATGGAAGGCGAGAGAATTCGATTTCCGTACCCGCTTCATCGAACTGGCCGGCGAGATCAATACGGCGATGCCCTACTTTGTGATCGACCAGATCGCCGCAGGCCTCAACGAACAGTGCAAAGCGATCAAGGGTTCAAAGGTACTCATTCTTGGCGTGGCCTATAAGCGCGATATTGACGATCTGCGCGAGTCTCCATCTCTTACGATCATCGAGCTGCTCCGCGCAAAGGGCGCCATGGTTGCATACAACGACCCATACTTCCCAAGCGTTGGCCGCGGGCGCCACTACGACCTGAATATGACCAACACGCCCCTCGAAAACCTGGGCCAGTACGATGCAGTGGTCATCGTCACCGACCACTCCAGCTACGACTACCAAGCGATCGTCGAGCAGTCGCAGTTGGTTGTCGACACGAGGAACGCTACTAAAGGAATAGATTCACCTCGGGTTGTACGCTGCTAACGATGAACGAGGAATAGAGAGTCATGTTGCGGAGATTTAGGCTGTGAGACCAGGTTGCCGCCCGATTTGGCATATCGCGTTGCTCAACTCATTGCCTTTCGGCGGGCTCCAGGCGTGTTTCGATACAGGTCCATGTAAGCATTCACCATGGTTTCCAACGTGAATCGCGAGCGGAACGCCGCATCTGCGTTCGCTGATAATTGCTTCGAATTCTCATTGCTACCTGCGAGGCGCAGAATTGCAGCCGCCATCTCCGCGGGATCTGTCGCTGACACTGTAAATCCTGCTTCCGAAAGTCGAATGACCTCTGCCATTCCTCCAACGTCGGTGACGATTGCAGGAAGGCCCAGTGAGAATGCCTGCAAGAGCGACATGGGCAGCCCCTCAGAGCTGGAAGACATGACGAAGGCATCGGCCGCGGAAAAGAATGGCGCGACGTCGAGTTGCTGCCCCCAGAAGGTCACATTGGCAGAGATGCCTAATTGATTGGCCAAACGCTCCAGCATATTGCGTTCGCCGCCATCGCCTACCATCCATAGGCGCAAATTCGGCATGGATGACAGTGCTGAGGCAAAGGCATTGAGGAGGAGAGTGTGATTCTTGACTGGGGCCAGGCGGCCAACGTAGACGAGCGTGAATCCGATCTTTGGTGGCCAATCCATTTTCGGCACTCGCTTGAGTGGAACGGTGCCGTTGTATACACGAACAATCTTTCGCGCCGGAACGCTATGAATTTCCTTTAGATTTCCAGCCGTCGCTTCACAAATGCCGACGATCCAGTCGCAGCACGTGGCAGCAACGGCGTACTTCAACTCCACAACCTTTCTGCGGGGGGACGCCACCAGACTATGACGGGTAGAGACGATGCTTGGAACGCCGGCCATCCGGGCAGATATCGCCGCGTATACGGTCGGTGTCGGATTATGAAGATGAACAACATCGGGCCTCGACTCTTTGAAGATTCGAAAGAAACTCCGCATCGAGTCGGCCAAGTGGCGTCCCATGTTTGGGAGGACGGAGAAGCCTTCATTCTGCAACTGCTCGCCGAGCGGGCCAAGAGCCGCGATAGCATAGACGGAAGGGGAGTGTCCCTGCTCCCGCTGCAGACGGCACATCTGGGACACCATTGTTTCGGCGCCACCTACCTCCATGCTGTCTGTCACGTGCGCGATCTTCATAACTTGCCAGAAACTCCATCAGTGCGGTGCGTTCTCCGCAATTCCCAGGATTCTCCTCGGAATGCAATTCGATCGTATGCTTCAATGCATGCGGTTCAGAACCAGGACCATGATGTACATGATCACGACGAGCGCAACCGCCAATGCGCCCGAGTAGGCCGCTACCCGCAAAAATTTCATGCGGGGAGCGACCATCCCTCGCTGCAGGGCCATCTCGAAGACTGCTTCCGCTACGCCGCCCAACAAAAACAGCGTCAACACGTAGGCGCGCGACAGAAACAAGCCGGCGACCAGAAACCCTGTGAGCGACAAAAGAACCAAACGTCCCAGGTGGTTGATTTCCGCTTTATCAAGCATCTCAATACTTTTTGGAGCCTGTGGGTAGAGCCCTATCTCGGCAACGATTGGCTCTCCATCGCTCACCTTTTTTGGTGAAGCGATGGTAAGGGCGTCTCTCAGAGTTGGAAACAAGAACAGAGACCAGAAGTAGAGGCCAAACAAGCCGAGTTCCGCAGCGCAGACAACGATTGAGTTGTGAGCAGTATGACCACAATCGCAATCGTCGACAAAACGGCCGTAGCCGACGCCAAATACCGGGTGAGACTTCAGCAACTGGAGTCCAACCCCCCAAAGACCCGTGCGGTCCGCGCCGGAATCGGCGGAAATCTCTCGTCCGCCCGTGAAGTGCAAGGCCGATGCTGCGGCGAACAAAACGCCCGCCAGCAGCAGGGAAGGAAGAGCTCCAATGCGCCGGCGTGCTGCGACCACCGCCATAGCCATAATGGCGACGAGAGATCCGCGAGAGTGCGTGAGAAACGCCCCGAAAAGCAGGACGCAAACTGGCAGGATTACGAAGAGACCGTTCAGAAGCATCTTCTTTGCGCGCCAGAAGATGAACATGAGCGGAATCAGGCAAACGATCAGTTGAGCAAAGTCATTCGGGTCGTTGATCTCTCCCAGCCCCCTCAGCCGGAATATCCACTCCCCGGCATCGCTCTGCTGCGCTAGAAGATATGGACTCTGGGTATTCCCGACTGTTATCTCCGCGGTTCCTGGAACTCCGCGGAGCAAGTCGATGTACCCGCGCGCGATGACGAACATGCAGACAAAGAGCATCATCAGAACAAGGATTTGAAGTCGCTTCTTCGATCTGAAATGCAGGCAGACAAGGAGGTAGGCGAATGCGTTGGGGACAAAAAGCAGGAAACCGGATACGGCTCCGCCGGCCCAATGCCCGCCGATAAGTACCGACAAGAAGACTGCAAGCGCCATCCCGATGAGAGCCAGCGATTGAGGTGAACGGAGGACGAATGATTTCGCAAGAGTAGGGATGGAGACGAGGATGACGAGTACCGCAAGGATGAGTTCGATACGAAAAAAAGCGAGCGGCCCGAACACCGTGGTGGGCGTGAGGTAGTATGTGACGAAATAGAGAATGCTTAATACAAAGCCCATCGTGAACGGTCTGAGTAATGGGGCAACCGTCCTCAGGATAACTCAAGCGGGAGGGTCCCGCTTCTCAAATTGGTTCACAAAGAGTTGAGTAAGCTTGCCATGCACGCTGTATCCGAAATGCAGCTTCGAGGCGAAAGTCCAGGTGAAAAGTACGAGTCCCAGATCCTTACCGGCTGGACTGGCAATTCAAGATTATCGAGGCGTCTCGACGGACACCTGGCGGTAATGGGAACTGGTCTTCAAGAATCTGCACTCGACCAAATGCCAAAGGAGCACGGATGCAAGGCCGATGAGAGACAGGCTGGCCAGAAGAAAAATGGCTGGGTTGAGTCGAGCAATGCCAAGCGCGATCAAGGTTTGCAAAATAGGCCAATGCACGATGTACACGCCATAAGAGAAATCGCCGTATTTGGAGAAGTTGCCGAAATAGCGCCAGAACCCGAATACGAAGACCAATCCCGAGATCCAGAAAACATCGAGAATGTCTCCGGTGAAAAAGTGGTCTGTAAGAAACAGGCATGCTGCAATGCCAGAAATGGACAGGAAGTGGAATTTGAGCTTGTCGAAGTAGAGCAAGAGCAGGATGCCGGCCATGAAATATACGAGTTGTGCTGGAAACTGGACATCGAGTTTTTCATAGATGCTTCGCGGGGCGTCAACTGAGTCCATGCTGAGTGAACGGTGGGTAAAGGCCAGCCACGCAAAGCCGTACTTCCAGGCGCAGGACAGCACGAAAGTCGTCCCCATGATTGCCTTGGTTCCGAATCGGGTGCACAGGTAATGCAAGATGGGAATAAATAAGTAGAAAATGACTTCTATTTTGAGGGTCCAAAGCGCGCCATTGACTGCGGAGAGGGTATTTGACGTGAACACTCCGGGGAGGGAAGGGGCAAGGAAGTTGAGAAACAGGAGATTGGCTCCAAGATATTTCCAGAACCCGTATCCAAAGTATTGTGAAAGGGAAAGGGTGCTGAGGGAACTGAGCGCGAGGGCCGCGACAACGATGCATATAAAGTAGGCTGGGTAGATTCGCCTGGCACGCTTTTCCAAATACGAGGCAACGGAAGAAGAGCGTGTATAGCTGCGATAGATCAGCAATCCGCTGATGACAAAAAACGACCTTACGGCAAAATGTGGAGAACAATACTTTCCAAGAACAGCAAATGCGGAGAGACTGGTCAGCGCGGAGACGTGAAATAAGGCAACGGTTGATGCCAGGATCAGGCGAAGGCAGTCCAGGTTGTTTCTATTGAAGTCCGCACCTCCTTTCAACTTGCTGCCTCCGGGCCCTTTCAGGGATTTGCGATTTGCTGCGATTCGTTGCTGTGCTGCTCAATCCGGACGCGCCGGCCAAAAGCCGCTTTTCGATCTTCATCTGAGCGGTCGCAGGAAACGTCTGCCTCAGGAAGGATAACCGAACCGGCGGAAGCATCTGGATGGGCAAGCCCGATATTTGGAGAGGAATCTCGCAATTGTCGCCGAGATTTCGCTCTGTCGCCGATCCAAACCTGGTAAGTCGGATCAGCGCTTGTTTCGCACCGACCATGGGATGGGAACTTTATTGGGAACAGTTGCGCAAAAAGTTGCACTCTCTCAATCTAATTTGCAGGTAGATTGATGATTCTAAATGCGCTTAGTTTGGTACGCAAGTTGCATCGTTCATTACGAACTTGAACCAATCCGGAGGCCGATAGATGAAGCTGAAATTCGTACTGCCCGTTTTTTCCCTTGCAGTTGCCGCGATCACGCTCGCAGCTGGTCCCAAAGCTTTTGCCGGCACACTTGTTGACATCAATTTCCAGTGCTCTACAGCCAATAGTACTTACCTTGCGGTCACCAATGGTGGAGCAAACAAATGCAGCGGCAACACCAATACAAACGCCAACAACACCTCCTTTTACAGTTGGACTCAGAACGGATTCACCACGCTCAACAACGGATTTGTCTTCAATCAAAATCAGGGCGAGGCAAATAATGCCAACACGATGGGCGTGATCGGCGACGGTAGCCTCACGTCTACGACCCCAGGCAGCGATTCTGTGACTGTGACCGAAGGCGGCAGTTGGTTCCAGTTCGATAGCGTAGATCTGAAAACCTTGGGAGAGGAGTCATATACGATCCAAGGCTATCTGGGAAACACGCTTGAATTCGCCATCTCTTGCGGAACCGGTATTACGTCATTGACGAAGTGCAATAGTCTGAACGGAAATACCTACGTTACCGTCGACGGCAATACCATAGACATCAACAGCCTTGTGATCACGCTTGATGGCTCCTCCAATGACTACCTCGATAATATCGATGTTACGGGCGTACCGGAGCCGAACGGCTTGCTTCTTCTGGGCACGGGCATTCTCGCACTTGCCTTCTTCGTGCGTCGCAAACTGGTGGCCTAGCTGACCGCATTGTCCGCAGACCGCTCCTAGTTCAAAACGTCCGCCCTCTGAGCCTCCAGGAGGGCGGATTGTTTTTTGCGGCAATCCTAAGGCTGAATCGCCGCCGCATTCTGCCGTTTAAGGCTGGGAATTAGGTGGACCAGAGAGTGGAACTCTTTGGGGAGAGGATGCGCAGGACTTTGCATATTGGCAACGCTTGTTCGGCACAAGTTATTGAGTATAAATATTAGTGATTTGGCGCTGAACGTGCATGTGTAGGGTAGAAAACCATTTGAATCCCCGTGCAGATGGCTACTGGAGCTTCGAGTCAGGGTTTGTGGTCACGGGCTTGGTAATCGGATTGAATTGTCTATGGGGATGGTCTCAATTCCCGGGCAAGTGCCGGGAATTGCGGAAGAGGTCCCTTCCAACTTCAACGCGTGCGTAAGTTACATCCGCAGTTTTCGTTTTTGGCTGGCCCTTTGCATCGGGCGTTCGCATCACAAAAGCCCGCGAGGGCAATAGCAGGAGGAATGATGAAGAAGTTCTCAATCGCATTACTCGCAATGGCTGCGGCCCTTGCGATTACACCGGTACAATTACCTTCGGTAGCTCCGCAGGCGGCTATACGCTGGGTTCAGCGTATGTGACGCTTTACGGCGGGGGTGACACAAGCTATCCAATAGAAATGCAGATCTATTCGGGCAACGACCCCAACACGGGAACACTGCTGGGCACGGCGTTTGCTCCTGCGGGCTTTGGCACAAACACGACGACATTTAATTTTGGCGGTCTTGTTGTACCCGACACCGTCACCTACATTCTCAGCCTCCCCAATCAAAATGGAAGCTACGACTCGATTTTCCTTTATCCGATTCTGACGAGCGGCACGGCACCTACTGTCGGCAGCGGCCCGAACTCTCTTTGGTACGGTACGCCTGGAGATTTTACATCGAACAACGCTTACGCAATTGCCGACGGTGCTGGAACCAATTACCTTCAGGCGGAATTCGTGACCCCGGAACCTGGCTCCTTGTTCCTGCTCGGGACTGGCCTGCTCGGTCTCGCGGTCATCTTATTCCGGAAGGCCAAGCCATCCGGCGGTTTGGTTTTGCACTCGTAAGGCCTCTCCTTCTAATTCCTCGACGGAAGAAAATCGCAGCGTGCCCGTTCAAAAGGGGCAATCGGTGAATTGTTAGAACACCGCTGCCGACTCGGCGGGTTCCGCCTTACTCGATTGCTCCGATCGTGAGCGGCTGTTCGCGAATCGTCTGGATCGCCGTTGGCCCGTATTGAAAGCGCACCGGAAGCCTGGGCCCGGATGCAGGGAGTGCGGAGCCGGCGTTGATGAGCGCAGAATTCGGAACAAATGTTGTTACGTTGAACGGATCTGCCGAAACCCCGATCAAGTTGGAAATGCCCGAGGTATCGGCACTGTTGCTGGCCCCTCCTTGAAATACATAGGGTGAGACTGCGTACGGTGAGGCCGTGGATACCCAGCCTGTGCCGAATCCTCCGGACATGTCTCCTGTGCCCCAATCGGAGTTGATGACATTTCTCCCGAAGGTTGTGAATTGGGGGATGGCATTGTTCCATGAGAAGTAAGGCGCCTTTGGGGAGTCCATCCAGATCGCGTTGTTCAGGGCCTGGATCTGGGGCCATTCGATTTCAGGGAAGAAGTCGCCACCACCGCCTCCCGTGTCGAACATAGCCCAGCTGTAGTTTGCGCATGGGCTGCATGACGGTTCATAGAAGCTGTTGTTGTAGAACCAGAGTGTTCCGATGCGGTCGTTTTCAAGGCTCCCATGGTCGGTTGCATAGTGGATGGGAACAGCGGCTGTCGTGTTCACAATCGTGTTTCCGTAGACATAATCGGCGTGGTGCGCCTCGACTGCCGCGGCCAGAAGATCCGCAGTGTACGCGTCGCTGGGATACAGCGCATGAGCCGATTCGCTTCCCCCTGCCAGGTACCCTTCAAACGAAGTGTACATTGTGGCATCCTGATTATCGATCAGGTCGATCTGCCTTGCCGCGCCATCGCCAAAGTGGTTGTAGCGCAGGATTTCGGGAAAGCCACGGCCCTTGAAGTTCGAGCCCTCCGCCCCGGCCGCATACTCGTCCAGGACGTTGAACTGCACCACTTCATTCCATCCCTGAATGTAGAACTGATGCTCGCCGAAGGATCCGGGGACGCCATTATTATGCAGATGATTGCCTTCATACAGCGTATTGGCTACGGCTGCAAAGCCGTTGTTGGCATTGAAGTCGGAGAAGAAGCCATTGTCGCAACTGGATGCGTCGATGCCTCTGACCACCGTGTCCATGCTGCGGAATAGACGGACGCATGCTGCCCCAGCGACCCATCTTGTTCCTGCCGCTCCCGACGGAGTTGTATAGGTTTTTGCAGAGCTGGCATCTTGAATCTTGAGACCCTCGACAATCAGGTACTGTGGACCGCTCCAGGTTCCTGTATAGACCCCGGCCCACCCGGTTGCACCGATTCCGACGGCCGTGTAACCCGCCGAATAGGTGCTAACGGCTGGGTTTCCTGTGGAGTTGCTGGCATCGATGACGGGAAGGTTGCCACGGGAATCCGACACTCCGCAGACGCGGACGGGCTGAGTGCGTGCCGCCGGCGTCGTGAGTTGGAAGTACTCGTGATAGGTCGTCGGGCTGCCGCCTGTGGTGTCTTCGTTGTGGATGCGTACGGTCGAACCGACCTTGAGAGAAGTCCACGGAACCGATTGGATCGATTTGTACACTTGCGACGGCCCTACATCGTATGTTGCCCCAGTCAACTCCGGATCGACTGTACAGTCCACTGGCATGGTCCCTGAAGGTGTCACCTGGTAGGGCATGTAGTGCCCGGTCACAAAGACTGTGGCCGTGTTCATTTTTGATCCGTCCGCGACACTGGCGGCCGTCAAGGTATAGCGCCCCGCGACGGTTGCGGAGAAGACCGTGTCCTGGTTGGAGGAATCCATCAACACGCCATCGCCCCCGTTGGGCTGTGAAGCGATCTTCCATGTCACATTACGGTTCACCGCCCCCCAGACAAATGCCTGGATGTCAGCTTTCTGCTCAGAGTAGACAGTGGTGTAAAAGGGAACCACCTGCACCTGCACGGCAGGATTGCAGACATTCACGGTGATGGAGGCTGTTCGATTCGGATTCTCTTGCGACTGTGCAGTGAGAGTGAACTGTTTAGCCGAAGTGACAGTGTATGTACCTGTACCATTGATCGAACAGCTGCTGCCCGTGGAGGGCGCAGTCACGTCTACCCAGTTGCCTGTTGTGGAGGAGATTGTGGCGCCACCTGTCACGGACCAAGCGACCCCATTCGTTACGCCATTTGTGACCGTAGCAAAGATGCGGCGCAAACTGCCGGCCAATACGTTGAAGCCATATGCCGGCTGGGTGATGGCGATGGAAATGGGGCCGGTGATTGCGGGCTTCTGGATGGTGAGTGAGATGGCCACATTGTAGGAATTTGTCCCTGAAGTTCCCGTTACAGTCACGGTGTAGGTCCCTGGAACTGCCGTAGAGCTTGCAGCGAGAGTCAGCGTGCTCGTGGTGCTGGTGCTGGCAGGACTGAGGGTCGGAGTCACACCTGTTGGGAGACCCGTTACGGTGAGGGCAACAGGGCTGCTGGACGCACTGAGGCCCGTTACGGCGATCGTATTGCCGATGCTGCTGCCGGTGAGCAGGGTGAGTGTGCTGGCCGATGCGGAAAGGCTGAAGACAGGTTGCGTAATGGTCAGAGTAATACTTGCTGTGCTGCTGGCGGTTCCGGAGGTTCCTGTGACCTTCACCTGGTAATTCCCGGGAACAGCGGCAGGGCCCGCTGTAAACGTCAAGGTACTATTGGTACTTGTGCTAGTGGTACTGAAAGCAGCGGTCACCCCTGAAGGGATGCCTGAGGCAGCCAGATTCACACTGCCGCTGAAGCCAGTCTGGCCGTTCACGCCGATCGTGGTGCCCGACGCCGCACCGCCCCCAAGAAGAGAGAGACTACTGGCAGATGAGGAGAGAGTGAATCCCGGCTGGGAAACGATCAGGATCACGGTTGTAGTATTTTTGGCTGTTCCGGAAGTTCCGGTGATCGTTACGGGATAGGTCCCTGGAAGGGTCGTGCTGCTTACTTTGAACGTCAATGCCATGTTGTTTGAGTTCACCGCAGTGAAGGCGGAAGTCGCACCCGCCGGAAGACCGGACACTGCCAAGCTCACGCCGTTGGCAAGGCCAACCTCGTTTGCTGTGGTGATCTCAATCGGAAGATTCCAACCGTTCTGGCCAACCATGAGGGTGAGACTGCCTGCCGAAGCGGAAAGGCTGAAGCTCGGCACCGGGATATTCAATGCGATGGTTGTCGAACTCTTGACTGTTCCGGAGCTTCCCGTGACTGTCAGGGGATAGGTACCGGGAATTGCCGTGGCGCCCGCGGTTACCGTTAGCGTAATGGGGCTTGTTGAAGTAGCACTGGGCCAATTGAAGCTCGTTGTCACGCCCCTGGGGACTCCAGACACGGAGAGATTCACATTGCTGTTGCTTAGACCAATCGGGTTGACGACGCTGATTGTGCTACTGGCGCTGCTGCCACCGACGATGAGTGTGAGACTGCTTAACGAAGACGAGAGGTTGAAGCTCGGTACGGGAATGGTGAGCGCGATCGTCGTTGAACTGGAGAGGGTTCCAGATGTCCCGGTCACCTTTACGGTGTAGCTTCCTGGAACAGCCGCGATTCCTGGCGTGAGCGTCAAAGTGCTCTTGGTGCTCGTGCTGATGGGGCTGAAAGCCGCAGTGATACCGCTGGGGAGTCCGGACAGTGCCAGATTCACATTGCCGCTAAAGCCGTTCTGGCCTGCGACGCTAATCGTACTTACCCCAACTGTGCCGCCGACGAAGAGGGTAAGACCGCTTGCCGAGGAGGAGAGACTGAACCCTTGCGCCAGGATGGTCAGCAGAATGCTTGTAGTGCTGCTCGCGCTCCCGGACGATCCTGTGACGGTCACCTTATACGTACCCGGAGCAGCGGTACTGCTCATGGTGAAAGTCAGCGAAGTCGTACTGGAATTGACGGCCGCAAATGCCGCCGCGACACCCGCAGGCACTCCAGACGCAGTCAGGGTCACCTTGTTGGCAAGGCCAATCGGATTGATCACGGTGATTTCGACTGGATTGTTATAGCCCACATGAAGAGTTAGAGCGCTTGGGGACGATGAAAGGCCAAAGCTCGGCGCTGTCGCCGCATGAGCCAGATTGCCAGTCGCGAGCGCAAACAGAAAAAAGCTTGCTGCGATCACGATGTACAGATTGTGCAGTGTATAAGATTTCGCATCCGTGCGGTCGGTCAACGTAGGCATGAACTTCCTTTACTTATCTGTTGAGTAGGTGTGGGTTGAATGCTCGCTTCCGGCCTTATCGGTTTCCCGGTTTAATAGAGATAGTTACTTTGGTCTAAACGTAACATCCATGCCGAACAATAGTAACTTCGCGAGTAACGCGTCATTGAAACTCGCGACGCACAGACGGTATCGGGTTGTATGCCTTAAACTGATGGGTCATTCAGGTTGAGGTGCACTGAGTCTCTCTCGATAGGGAGTGGTGGTGATTTCTGGTCATTGCGGATGCCGGTTTCGTGACATTGAATCCTTTACTGCTGAATGTCACCAATCAATCGATTAAACTGAACTTTTATCGAAGCCGACTCCGGCTTGGGGGATTCATTTGACTAAATATCTTGTCACCGGTGTGGCCGGGTTCATCGGTCGCTCGATTGCCGCTGCGCTTCTGGCGCGCGGTGAAACCGTGCGCGGTATCGACAACTTCATCACCGGTAAGCGCTCGAACCTTGCCGGACTTGAAGGGATGGAGTTCCTGGAGGGCGACCTGACTGATCCGGCTGCATGCGCCAATGCTTGTGAGGGGATCGAGATTGTCTTCCACGAAGCGGCATTGGCCTCGGTTCCGCGATCGGTGGCCGATCCCATTGGCACCAACTCGCATTGCGTAACCGCCACGCTCAATTTGCTGGTTGCTGCCCATGCTGCTGGGGTGCGCCGGGTGGTCTATGCAGGATCGTCTTCAGCGTATGGGGACTCACCGACCATGCCAAAACATGAGGAGATGCTGCCGCACCCGATCTCTCCTTATGCGGTGGCCAAGCTGGCGGGAGAGCACTACATGCGCGTGTTTGCGCGTGTCTACGGACTGGAGACAGTGGTGCTGCGCTACTTCAACGTCTTCGGCCCCTATCAGGACCCGACGTCGCACTACTCCGGCGTGCTGGCCATTTTCTGTCGCAAGATGCTGGCCGGGGAGCAGCCCACGATCTACGGAGACGGCGAGCAGAGCCGGGACTTCACATTCATTGACAATGTTGTTCATGCCAATCTGCTGGCTGCGGCCGCGCCGGCGGGGAAGGTGTCCGGACAGATGATGAACGTGGCTACCGGAACCAGCATCACGCTCAACCAGACCTTCGAGATTCTTTGCGAATTGACGGGTTTCAACGGCAAGCCATCCTACGCAGAGAGTCGCGCTGGAGACATACGGGACTCGCTCGCCGACATTCGCCTGGCCGGGGAGTTGCTCGGCTACAAGCCTATTGTGGATTTCCGCGAAGGATTACGCCGCACGGTGGAGTGGTATCGAGGATTCGAGACTCAACTCGACGGAGTGAGTTCCTCGAACATATCCGCCTGAGTAGCACGGTCGGATTGGATGAATCGGAATCGTGCAAGGAAGGCAGTTGACGTGGAATGAATTGAGCCGAAGGTGGTGCTTTCCCATGTTTCAGAATCGAAACATGGGGCACCCGTGGTCGTGCGCGACGATGCGGTCAGAGTTCCCGATACAAGACTAGGATTTAGCCAGGAAATACGCGTCAATGGCCTGCCTCAAGGCGGGGCGATCGATATACGGTTTGCGGCCTTCGTAGCGGGCGGACCAGCAGCATTGGTTCACGATGTCGCGCGGGAAGCATGACCGCAGTTCCTGCTTGAGGCTGACGCGAATGAATTCGATCAGATCGACAGGGATGCTGGGTTCATAGGGGACTCGGTTTTCAACCGCGACACGGCGGAAGATTTCGCAGAACTGTTCGCCGGAGACTTCTCCGATGTGTATTTTGGTTTGAATCCTGCGCAGAAAAGCGGGATCCACCAGTTCGGCAGGGTCCATGTTCGAGGCGAAGACGACCAGCATTTCGAATGGAACTTCAATCTTTTTTCCTCCCGCGAGAGTGAGGAAATCGATTCGGCGGTCCAGCGGAACCACCCAGCGGTTAAGCAACTCTTCCGGGCGCAGGCGCTGGCGTCCGAAATCGTCGATGATCAACACACCGTTATTTGCTTTCATCTGCGCTGGAGCGACATAGAACTTTGAAGTTGAGTTGAACTGAAGGTCGAGCATTTCGGCCGTCAACTCGCCGCCCACCAGCACTGAGGGGCGTTGGCAGAGCACCCATCGCGCGTCCCGATTTTCGGGTTCCTGTTCAGGCAGCCGCTTATGGATGGACGGATCGTAGACCGTGATGATGGAGCCGTCCACTTCCACGGCATAGGGAATCCATACCGCGTCGTCGGCGAGAACCTTCGACAGGGTCTCGGCCATGGTGGTTTTGCCGGTTCCCGCGGGTCCCCAGAGGAAGACGGAACTGCCAGAGTTCAGCGCTGTCCCGAGTTTCCGCAGAGTTTCATCCTCCATGACCAATTTCGAGAATGCTCGGCGAACATCGGAGGCACGGACGTCAACTTTTTTGACGCTCTGTTTGCGGGTCTGCTCAGCGTAGCTCTCAAAGGCAACGGGCGCGGCGCCGGCGTAATGGCAATGAGTGAGAAGTTCGGTCGCGCGCATTCTGCCCGCTGCCGTGATGGCAATCTGATGAACATGGCCCGTCATGCCCGTCACCAGGCAGAATTGTTCCGCCCGCAGTTGGGAAAAGAGAGCATCGACAACTTCGTAACCGAGGCACATCTTTTCGGCGAGTTCAAGAACCGAAAGCGATCCGGAAAGGTAGAGTGTCTTGAGTGCGATGTCTTCGAGAACGCCCTTGCGCACGTCAAGTGCGGCCACAGATTTCGGCCTGTTCGTTGGCCCCGATTGAGATTTGAATGTCAGCGGATCGGGTTTCAGGAAGTCATTATCGTATTCATACATCGATAAAGCCGTAGCCATGTCACTCTCCAATTGCCGATGCAACTCTGTTCGGTTGGTTCACCAGGCAGCCCGCGAGCAGCCGCTCAGTCTGAGGGCATCGGAAAAGGCTCGAAAGGGATGAAACATTTTCGGCGTGTAACAGTGCGTTCGTTGCAGCTGATTTATGGGCAAGAAAAGGGCACGCTTCCATGCCCTTTCGATTGCGGAGGAACGAGAAGAAAAAACTGGTTACGAGTGCAGAATCAAGCTAGACGGCCTTGCCTTGCGGGAGGCTACAAACGCCAGACCGAGCAGACCGGTGCCGAGCAACAGCAGAGAGGAGGGTTCCGGGGTTAGCGTGACAGTTGCGGTTGCAGGCGGTCCATCGGGATTGGTGAGGACCGGATTGTTGTTGCTGTAGTCCGGACCATTGTCCGCAAAATAGTAATACGTGCCGTTGGAGAAAATATTGAGCTGGTAGGCTCCCCCATCGAGCTGTGGAATATCAATGAGCAGGCCGCTCCAATCCAATTGCGCATTCCCTGACGCACCTGGGTACAACAGATTATCCCACTCCCACACGCCATTGTTCTCAGTTGCGCCAGGTGTCCCGGCGCTCACTATGTAGGCACTTGGGGCCAAGGTAATTACAGCCGAATTCGTGTAGGGGTCAGAGAAGGTACCGGAGACGCCAGTGACGAGATACTCGCCAGGTGAACCTGCGACCGCCGTGGTCGAAAGTACCAGGTCGGCTGTGAAGCCACTTCCGCTGATATCGAAGGTGAACTCATCAGCCATTGCGGCTGGCGTAATCGCAAGGGCCGCTGCCACTGCGAATAAGGCAATTGTGAACTTCTTCATACTCTCCTCCCAATTTCCCTTCCGGTTTGGTCTGTTCTGGCCCGTTTTCCTGGTGGCTGCGTCGGGCGTTGGCCATTCAACCATTGCCTTCTGCAACAAGTCAGGAGCGTCGGCGGTTCATCCTTCCGGACTCACGCCTGGAATCCGCATGCCTTTGTTGCGGCATGAGCTTTCCTTTGGAGTGAAGGAACATTTTCTGTTCCGCCCCGTCCACTTTGTTCAACTTCAGGACAGTTTGTTCCAGTAACTTGACCTAACTGTAGGCGCGGTGAGAGGGCTAATCCATAGCTCTTTCTAGGGCTTACAATGACCCTTTCCAACATTTGGCCATCCCGCTACGGTAACCTTACCTAGGTACTAAAACACAAAAGTAACTATTACTAATGGGTCGCAGTCGCAGGGGTGGGGCCTCGCTGATTTCCTCTGCTTTGAGGCTTTGCACCGTCACCGAGACTTGGGGTAATGGCAACGGCGCCACAGTGGGTCGCTCTCTTTGGGGAAGTTTGCGGCATGGCGGGTGTGGACGGACAGAATGATGCCATTTAGCACCAGTACAAATACCGTACAAGTCCTTAAGGTCTAACTTGTCCACAGTCTAAACCTATGATTCTATTTAGTTTATAGTTATGGTGGAGGCGGCGGGAGTCGAACCGCGGCGGGAGTCGAACCGGACAACAGTGTTGAAAACGCTCAACTTATTGATTCTGGGAATGCCTGAATTGGCATGAATACCAAGATTTCCAAATCTACTGTACGGTCACTGTACGGTGATTTCCCAGAATTCCCACAACTCCCAAACTCCACCTTCGGACGGCCCTTTTTGGCGAAAACAGCATTCTGAAGTGCGTTTGTAGTATCGCATAGGCCCGTAATCGTGCGCGAACTGCCCCGCGAGTCGTGATGCGATTGCTTTCTTATAGGCGATGACGCTGAGCCCTGAGATCAACGAGAATGAATCCATGCGCGATGTCTGGTTCACGGCCGATTTTCATTTCGGCCACTTCAACATCATTCGGTACTGCAATCGCCCGTTTGCGAATTCACAGGAGATGGACGATGTGATCTGCGAGCGTGTTAACGCTTGCGCCAAGCCAAGCGATGTTCTTTATTTTCTCGGGGATTTCTGCCTGGGAGGACCGGAACGCGTAATTGCCTATCGAAAGCGGCTGGCCTGCCGAACAATCCACTTTATCGAAGGCAACCACGACAGGACTGCGCGAAAGCTTCAGCATCTCTTTTCATCCTGGAATTTGCTGTCCGAAGTCCACGTAGCGAAGCAAAGAATCGTGCTTTGCCATTATGCGATGAGGGTGTGGCCACACCACGCTCAAGGTGCATGGCACCTCTACGGACACTCGCACGGTAACCTACCGAACGAGCCTCTGGCACTCTCTCTTGATGCCGGCGTTGATACACACGAGTTTCGCCCGTGGCATTTTGATGAAATCCAAGCCGTGATGCAGCCCAAGGCAGTCGCTCGAGAATCGAGATTCCAGGCTGAGCGCCGCGCGGCGCTTGCTGAGCAGGCGGCCGACGACCAGGAAATTGGGATCTGAAACATGATCAAAGTTCTCCCTGCGCAGCGGTGGTCTTGTTGAAATGACTGCTCATCGCTAGCCAATCTGTACTCATTTTGAGTACAATTGTTCTCGAAATGAGAACGCCTCTCACATCCGTCGGGGATCTGCTCTTTGGCCAGACCAGAGGTAGAGTTCTGGCGCTTCTGTATGGTGCGCCCGACGAAACTTTCTTCGTTCGCCAAATTGCCCGCCAGGTCGAGACGAGCGTGGGGACTGTTCA
>JBELAI010000156.1:0-13592 GCA_049508975.1 Occallatibacter sp.
CTTTTTCGAGCAGCCCCCGCAGACGGAAATCCGCCCTTTTACTTTCTCCTCGCCCGGTTGTGCCTGCATCTTCCCATCCGCCCTGAGATTGCGCTGCGCCTCCCCTCCGTCGTCGCGGCAGATATTACCGCACTATTGATCTATCTCTTCGTCAGGAGAAATAGCGACCGCATCTTCGCGTTCTTCGCGATGAGCGTGTTTCTGGGCAGCGAACTCTACATTTTTGGAGCACTCGAAGGGCGGCCCTATGCTCTGTTGTTATGCTGGACCGCCGCCGGTATCTGTTGTTGGCAATCGGCCGCACACCAGATGCGAAGAGGCTTGGCGCTTGCCGGAATTGCGGTATGCATGGCGGGAGCAATCTTTTCGCATCAATACGGTGTGATTTATTTGACCGTTCCTCTTGTGGCTGGAGAAGGCGTGCGTAGTTGGCGTGCCCGTAGAATCGATTTCAAAGTGGCGCTAGCGGCCGCGGCCGGTGCAACCTCGCTTCTCATCACATTTCCGCCCATGCTCCACGCACAAGCCGGCCTGTTGAAGGCGATAAAGGATTCGCAGGATTTCTGGTCACGTCCTAACCTGACTTTTTTAGCAGGCTTTCTGGACACTGTGCCGAAATTCCTTCCAAACCTTCTGTGGATGATAGGACTGCCTGCGGTTCTTCTATACATAGTTCTTCCTAAACGGGGAAGCTCCGGAGAACTCACAGAACGATCTCAATGGGGTCGCCTTGAGGATTTGGCAGTTGCGGTGGCGCTGGTTCTAATAATTCCCATCATGCTTGTTCTGACCGGACTAGGAACTGGATATTTCTGGGAACGTTATGGAATTGGCTCCGCACTCGGCGTCGCTCTGGCATGCGGGTTACTGTTTTCCTGGTTGAACAAACGGCTTCCCATAATGAAGGCTGTTGTCTTCGCAGGAATCCCCTATTGTCTTTTAGTAGGAATCGTCAGTTTATGGCTTTCCGGCCCAATAACGGGAAGCCCCGGAGCTCAATCCGATCCGCTCTTCCTGTCTATTCCAACCGGGGAACCTCTTGTGATTGCGGATGCTGTTGTTTTTTCACCTACGTGGTGGTACAGCGATCCAGATAAGCGCAAGCGCCTGCATTATCTTTCCGATATAAGTTACGCGGTAAAGCAGCCCGATTTTATCCCCGAGTACTCCCTTATGCTCGAACAGCCCTACGGGGCTCCAAAGCTGGATGACTATAAAGAATTTCTTGCGGAGCACCGGGAGTTTCTTCTTTATTGCTACGGAATGCCAAGACTTGAATGGGTGAAGAACCGGCTCAGCGACGATGGATGGCATCTGATTCCCATACGCTCCGAAGGACCGCACGAACTCTTTCGCGTTGTTGGTCCCAACTCTGCTCAACGATGAGCCGGACAAGCCTGCGGAACAACGCGAGCGAATTTGCACGGGCAACGTAAACTTGTCCTGGAGGGAATTTTCCGATGAATTCCGCAAAGCTCTTGCTGCTGGCCGGCGATTTCGTTGAAGACTACGAGATCATGGTTCCGTTTCAGGCGCTCCAGATGGTGGGGCATTCGGTCGATGCGATTTGTCCGGGCAAGAAGAAGGGCGACCAGGTTCGCACGGCGATCCACGACTTTGAAGGCGACCAGACCTACTCGGAGAAGCGCGGACACAACTTCACGCTGAATGCGACATTCGATGAAGTGAACCCCGCCGACTATGACGCGCTGGTGATTCCCGGAGGCCGCGCGCCGGAATATCTGCGGCTTAATACGAAGGTGCTCGACATTGTGCGGTATTTCGACAAGGCGGATAAGCCGATCGCCGCGCTCTGCCATGGACCGCAACTGCTGGCTGCGGCGGGAGTGCTCAAAGGGCGTAGGCTGAATTGCTATCCAGCGTGTGCGCCGGAGGTGGAACTGGCCGGCGGTACGTTTGTTTCCGTGGGCTTTTCCGACGCGGTTGTGGACGGCAAGCTGGTGACCGGACCGGCTTGGACGGCTCATCCGGTGTGGCTGGCGAAGTTTCTTGAAGTGCTTGAAGCGCATTTGGTCTCGGGGGCTTCAGCAACTGCCTGAGATTCCCATTTCCCATCGACACAACCGGTTCTGTTCCGCGAAGAGGCTCTGCTGATGTTTACTCCGCATCCGATTGGTTTCGTCAGCAGTCCGTACAAAGACACGGCCGCAATACCTAAGGGCCTGGGCGCGCGGCACGATGCGGAAGGCGTGCTGAAGATTCTCCCGGAATTCGAAGCGGGACTCACGAGCATCGAAGGATTCTCGCACCTGTATGTCATTTGGGAGTTTGACCGGACAGACGGCTTCGAACGCAAGGGCGGCTTCGAATTAGTGGGCGTTCCGCCAACCGACGATCGGCCGCACGGCGTGTTTGCCACGCGCTCGCCACGCAGACCCAACCCGGTTGGACTGACCGTCGTCGAATTGCTCGGCCGCGATGGAAATCTATTAACTGTTCGCGGCATCGACATGCTAGACGGAACACCGATCCTCGACATCAAGCCTTATCTTTCAAGCATTCCCGCAGGCCAACTGCGGCGGGGATGGCTGGCGGAGGCGGAAGCGCGAAAGGCCTGATCCGATGTGCCGATGGCCGCCTCCCGGAACCACCCCCATGTGTTACATTGACGCCATGATGTTCAAGGGTTTGGCAATTTTCGCGGTGATGCTGGCACTGGCGCCCGCACCTGCATTGGTCTCCGCTCAGGCTAGCAATCATCCAGATTCTGCGCGCCCCGATACCAGTGTGCCCGCGCCGTTAAGGCCTGATAGCAACGGCATTCCCAGCGAAGACCAGATGCCACACTTCACGGTCACTCTTCCTTCACCGATTCCCGCACCGTGGTCCTTGCACGACAAGATCCTCTGGGGAGCGTACATTGTGCTCGCATTTCTGGGGTATGCGGGGATCATGGTGGCTGTCTCCACGCTGAAGAAGATTGAGCGCAGCACCGCCGCGGTTGAGGATAGTCTCGCGGCCGTTCAGGCCACCGCAAATGCCGCGTCAACCGCCGCAACTGCCGCTGTGGAAGCAGCCCAGGCTGCATTGCTGCACGCGCAAGTTATTGTCAACGCGGAACGGCCATGGGTGCTGGTTACGGCCGAACCTACGCGCGGCGTCGACAATAGCTTCGACATTACCGCGACCAATCGCGGACGCTCGCCTGCAACCATTACTTCCTCTGTTGACCAGGTAATGTTTGCAGCCGATGAAGCGCATCTTCCTGGAGTGCCTGAGTTCAGCCATGTTGAATCGAAGGCCCGCCTGGTGCCGATCATTCTGCTTCCCGGCGAGAGCGCCACGCTGAAGACCTTCAGCCGCGAAGATGCGCGCGGGTTCTGCGAGTCGGACGAAAGATTTGCGCGCGTTGAGAACTGGGAAGAGCGGCTCTTTCTCCTGGGCAAGATTAACTATAACGACCTGATCGCACCGGAAGGCAAGGAAGCGCATCAGACCAATTGGTGTTGCTGGTATATCCACGGACGGCAAAGGAGTGCCCTGGTTCCGGCGGGACCGGTTGCTTATAACGCGCACACTTAGGGAATTTGAAGTCCAGCGCTTTTGATCCCACGAATCTCCAATTTCGGCGCAGGCTCATTTTCGGCGTACAATTCCTGGCAGTTGGTGCTACCCCTCGTCTATACCCGAAGACGACTGGGTAAAGACGGAAACCTCTAACGCAAGACCGAAGCGAAGGATTGGAGACAATCATGATCTATGGGAAAAAATCCGATCTGAAGAATCACCTCTCCATGAAGAAACCGTCGTGGACGCACCATGTGGTGGCGCGAAATCCACACGAACAAGACCTGCAAATGGAAAGCCACGAGGAATCACCTCCAGAGAATGAGCCTCCATCCAGGGCTGAACGGTCAGAACCCATGCAGTCTCGCTACTAGCGAACAAAGGCCCCGGCATGTTCTCCGCATGCCGGGGGCTTTTGTCTTAGGACCTATTTAGAAACTTTCTGAACTGAAGGGTACGGGATTCATCCCGTACATTAATGACGACTTCAGGTCTCGGCTTGAGCCGCCGAGGGAATGCAAACTCCTGGAGTCCGTCCCTCGGGGGCTAAAGCCCAACCACTAGTTGGCTGAGATGTACGGGCTGAAGCCCGTACCCTTCACTTCATGCCAAGGGATTAAACAGCTTCTTAGGTCATTTATTCAATTCAGCGGTGGTGGGCTGCGCAGGGTGACGCTTCACGCGTTCACCGTCTCGCGCAGATCCTGGTCGAACATCGGATCGGGATCGGCGAGCCGGATTAACCGATGCAGATAGGCGCGGGAGATGGAAAGGCTGCGTGCAGCCAGGGTCTTGTTTCCGTTGTTCTCACGAACCGCGGTTACGGCCAGCTTGACCTTATAGTCGCGAAGCTGGCGTTCAAATGAACCTGCAGGATGGTAGTCGGCGATATCGACGACGTCTTCGTTGTCGATGCCATCTTCATCCGCAACTGTTAGATTCAAGTCTTCGGCACGGATCGTCATGCCGGGGGCGAGAACGATTGCTCGCTGCATCGCGTTTTCCAGTTCACGCACGTTGCCGGGCCAGGGATAGGACTGCAACATGTTCATCGCTTCCGGCTCGATGCTGTCCATCGGCTTCTGGAATATCTGTGCGTAATGATGCAGGAAGTGCTCGGCGATCTGAGGAATATCTTCCGGATGGTCCTGCAGCGCGGGCGATTCAATACGCATTACGTTGATGCGGTAGAACAGATCCTGGCGGAATTTTCCTTCCGACACCAGTTGAGCCAGGTTACGGTGCGTGGCGAAGATCAGCCGCGCGCGAAGGGGAATGAGTTTGTTACTGCCCAGACGGTTGAATTCCATCTGCTGCAAAACGCGGAGCAGCTTGACCTGGGTAAACAGGCTCAGGTCGCCGATTTCATCCAGGAACAGCGTGCCGTCGGCTGCCTGCTCAAAATATCCTTCACGCGCGCCCACTGTACCGGTGAAGGCCCCCTTTTCATGTCCGAATAATTCGGCTTCAATCAATGTCTCGGGAATTGCGCCGCAGGATACAGCGACGAACGGACGCTTGGCGCGTGAGCCCATGTTATGAATGGCGCGGGCAATCAATTCTTTGCCCGTTCCACTTTCGCCGGTTACCAGCACGGCCGCATTCAAATTTGTTACGCGATGAACCATCTGGTAGACCCGCTGCATGTGGGTGCTCGATCCAATCAGGCGATCGCAGGCGCCGGGGTCTTCCATGCGCTGATGCACCGCTTCCACCTGCCGCTTGAGAAGCGAGTTCTCATAGGCGCGGCTGAGCATGGTCTTGAGGTCGCGGATGGATGGCGGTCGGCGGCAGTAGCCGAATGCGCCGGTCTTTACCAGCTCGAAAGCGGTTGATCGCAGGCCGTCGTCGGCCATAACCACCGAGGGAACACTGGACGCGATCAGTTGACGTGAGAATCCAATGCGCTCCTGCAGCGATTCATGGTTGGAGTTCAGATCGAGAATCATGACATCGCATTCCCCAGCGGACACGAGGTCATTCATTCCCTGTTGTTCCGACTGCAAAAGGACCTGGAATTCTTTTCCAAGGGCAGAAGAAAGCAAAGGGTGCAGCGTTCGATCTTCCGAATACAAACCAATTTTGATCATCGATGGGCGACCTTTCCCACTTTGAGCAGCAATACCTGACCGAGGTGGATCGGCGAAGTATCTTCATCTTCCTTATCGGCAGCAATTCAGCCAATCCCTGTTTTGCGTCACCAATGTGCAACATTGGTAATACACATCGGGCGGTAGCAGTAATGCGTGCTCGAAACCTGTGTCCCGAATCGATACACTTGAGAAAAATCCACAGAGCCGCACAGTCCTGTGCGGCTCTGGATAAACCCTGGACTCACTGGTATTCATTGCCAAGACTAGGCGGCGGTGCAAATAGGGTCAATGCAACTTAGGTCCCAGATCTGCAAGAGCTGAAGATGCGGATATCTATTGATACGGCGTGGGCACCGATGGAAGAGCAGACCCGCAGAGCTAGGCTGAAGGCATTCGGATTCCCGCTTACGTGCCTCATTGCAAAGATCTTATGAGTACCGCGATCCGCCGGATATTCGTCGTCTTATTTTGCTTCTCAAATAAGCGCCGCCGAACTGCCGGCGCTTAACACGTTTGTGTTAGGTCAGCTTGGCTGGGGTAACTCACTTTCCGGTGTCTCTTGATGCCACTTCGAGCATTTTCGATTCACATGCCGACGTTTGCAGGTCGTGCATGGTGGCTTTTTCTTGAGGAAAAAGCCATTTGGCTTCCTGGCTTCTGTGGAGACTAGAATCGAAAATGCTGTAGTCGCCAACACCGACTGGTCCACCGCTTGCTACAGTTAGAATCGTGAGCTCACGGCAAAAACTGGAGATTTTTCTGCTGGCTGGCGTTGTCGGCATCAGCCGCTTTGCGTTTCGCAGCCACGATCTCTACGACCTTGATTCTGTGAACTTCGCGCTCGGCATGGGGCGATTTGACCCCCGCGTCCATCAACCTCACCCGCCGGGCTACTTTCTCTACATTTGCCTGGGCCGGCTGATCGATTACCTGGTGCACGACGCAAACCTGGCGCTGGTAATCCTGAGTATTCTGGCCAGTATCGCTACCGTGATCCTTATCTACTGGCTCGCTCTCGATTGGTTCGGGCCCCGCGCCGCGGCATTTGCCGGCCTGCTCTTCCTGTTCTCACCACTAGCCTGGTTCCACGGCACGGTTGCGCTCACCTATAGCGTTGAAGCAGCCGCATCGGCGCTGATGGGCACACTGTGCTGGCGTATCGACCGCGGCAAAACGGGCTTCATTCTGCCGGCGGCCATCGTTCTGGGGATCTCGGCAGGAGTTCGGCCTTCGTCCATACTGTTTCTGGGACCGCTGTTCCTGTTTTCCCTGCGCCATGCGCCTTTGAAGAAGATTCTGCTGGGATTAGCGGCGCTGGGAGTGACCGCGACCGCGTGGTTCCTGCCCATGATCTGGGCCAGCGGAGGGTTTGCGGCCTACTTCGGCGCTCTGGCTTCCCTGTGGCGGATGGTGCCCTCCAAGGGCACGGTCTTCAACTCTTCGCCGATGACCTCTGTCGCACGGGCGTTGACCATCGTATTCATCTATTTTCTGTGTTTTGGTGGCGCATTTCTAGCTCCTTTGGGAGCTTGGTGCAGCACCGCCCCGGCGGATAAGAGCAAGAAGCTCTTCACCGCCGTGTGGGTCGTTCCGGCAATCTGCTTCTTCACCTTCATCTTTCTCAAGATGGTCAACAGCGGGTACCTGTTGCTAGTGGCTGCCCCTGCCTGCGTCTGGCTAGGCGCCTGGACAGCGGACTGGTACGACCAGGGTAGCTGGCCAAAGCCGCTCAAGTTCTGCACCATCGGGGTTTGCGCCGCGGTCAATGTCCTTATTTTCGCTGCATTCCCGGCCTATTTCTCGCTTCGCTCGGTGCGCCATTTTGAAGCGGAGCTCGAACAGGTTGAGACGGGAATACCCCAAATTGGGACACCGCAAAACCTGCTGATTGTCTCGTTCGACAACCACTTCCTCGGCTATCGCCATGCCGGCTATTATCTGCCGGGGTATCTGACCATCGAGTATCCGGAGGCCAACCTGGTCCAGGGTCCCCGGATCTTCGCCATGCAGCGGCGCGACAGCTTTCTGCTGACCGGTCTGCCAGCCGGCTCATTCTCCCGTTTCGTGCTATTCCCTTTGCCTATCGGGGATGACGGATACGTGCAATACATGGACAAAGTCAAGAAACTTCTCCCCGCCATGGACCTGACGAGCGTGGTTCTGGACGGGCACGAATTTGTCACTGCACCAATCGCAGATCTGCCGTTTCTGTTCCCTCACGCTGCCATGGCGCCAAGGGAAACCGAGGCGATAGCGAAACCAGGGCTGCTGTATCCCGAAAGCACCGACCTAAAGTTGACGCAACCACCAGGGAGCGGCAACCTTGCAGACAAACTGTCGAAGGCACGGTAGGCCTGGTTTGCTCTGGCGGAGTGTATACGTCTCGCTCCATCCCCCTGAGCCAGCCGTAAACGCCCGTGTACACTCCCGCTGGCCCCTCAGATTAACTGTCTGAATTTACAAAGCTTAGCTCTTCCGGCATTTGGTTGAACAATTGCACATACCCGAGCGTTCCCTGCAAGAGCTGGGAAAGAGGAGCTTGTGGAATGCATACGTATGCCTGGTGGCCAACGCTGATTGCTCTATCCGTGGCGACCTTCACGGATTTGCGCAGTCGTCGTATACCGAACTGGCTGGTGGGCCCGTTCCTGGTACTGGGCATCGTTGCTTCCGCATGGCTCCACGGCTGGCATGGACTAGGCCAGAGCTTCAGTGGTCTGGGACTTGGGCTACTGCTTTACGGCTTTCTTTTCTGGATGGGCGGCATGGGGGCCGGCGACGTGAAGCTGGCCGCCGCGATCGGGGCGTGGATTGGCCCCAATCAGCTGTTCATTGCTTTGATTGTGACCGCCATGGCGGGGGGAATCATGGTTCTTGTCTGGGCACTTTTTAGCGGACACCTGAAAGACATGTTTAAAGGCGCCGGCAATCACCTGAAGCGCAAGATGCCTTACGCTCCTGCAATTGCCGTCGGAACGCTCATTTCGTTTTTCGCACGTTGAGGTCTGAAATCAATACATGGCTGAATCGACCACAACTTATCAATTCTTGGCCAACGGCCAGGGGCCCACGAAAGCAACAGGGACCAGTACGCCCATGAGTTCGAACAATCACACGTATGTCGATGCGTCTTCCCCGGATACCATCGGATCGGACGCGTTGTCGATCGCTCTGATTGGACCCGACGGATTGCGCCGCAAGGAAGCGGCGACGGCTCTTTTGAAGTGCGATGGAACCGAGGTCCGGGAGTATGCGGCCTATCCCGCGAGCCTGGACGAAGTACCGCGCCTGCTGGAGCAGCGCAACGATGTCATCATTATCGACTTGGACAGCGACCCTGAATTTGCCCTGGAGCTGGTAGAAAGCCTCTGCGCCAACGGCGCGACCACGGTGATGGTCTACTCATCGAAGCCCGACCCGGACCTGCTGGTGCGCTGCATGCGCGCTGGAGCCCGCGAGTTCCTGACACCGCCCTTCGCACACCACACCATGGCGGAAGCCCTGGTGCGGGCCCAATCCCGCCGCACCGTAACGCGGCTTCCAAGAAAGACCGGCGGCAGGCTGCTGGTATTTCTTGGCGCCAAAGGCGGCGCGGGCGTAACCACGCTGGCTTGCAATTTCGCAGTGGCGCTGGCGCAGGAGTCGGCTCAGAGCACGCTGCTGATCGATCTCGATCTGCCGTTGGGAGACGCGGCGCTGAATCTCGGCATCGTGACGGAGTACTCGACAGTCAATGCGCTTCAGGAGGCCGGCCGACTCGACGCGAGCTTCCTCAACAAGCTGCTCATCAAGCACAGCTCGGGCGTTTCCGTGCTGGCTGCTCCGGGGAAGTTTCCTCAGTTCCACGCCACCAACGAGGCCATCGACAAGCTGATGACCGTGGCGCGACAGGAGTTCGACAACGTGGTTGTCGATGTCGGCGCCAGGCTCGATCTGACCGACACGGCACTCTTCAAAGATGCTTTCACCATCTACCTGGTCACACAGGCAGGCATTCCGGAATTGCGCAACTCAAATCGGCTGATCAGCCAGTTCTTCACAATGGGCGGCCCGAAAATGGAAGTCGTAATCAATCGCTACGAGCCGCGCGCGCTGGGTGTTTCCGACGAGACGATTACTAAGGCATTGACGCGGCCGGCAACCTGGAAGATTCCGAACGACTACGCAGCGGTGCGGCAAATGCAGAACACGGCAACTCCGTTGGCGCTGGGCGATTCTCCGATTTCGAAGCTGATCAAGCAGATGGCTGTTTCCATTTGCGGCCAGCGCGCAACACAGCCAAAAAAGAAAGGTTTCCGACTTTTCGGATGAAACCCCTGAATAACGGGGCGTTCGATGTCGATGGAAGGTGAATCGTGGAACTGTTAAATCTGGAAAACTACAAAGCGGAAATTCACCGGACGCTGATCTCCAAGCTGGATCTGGAAAAGCTCTCGCGCGTCAATTCGGCACAGGCGCGGCAGGCCGTCTCCGGCATCGTGAAGGAGATCATCGCCGATCAACGAGTGCCCCTGAACTTCGATGAGCAGGAGAAGATCCAGGCAGATCTGCTCGACGAAGTCTTCGGCCTCGGTCCGTTGGAACCCCTGCTCAGGGATCCGAAGATTTCCGACATCCTGGTGAATGACAAGGATCACGTATTCATTGAAAAGGGCGGCCTGCTGCAAAAGGTCAATACATCGTTTCGCGACGACCGCCACCTGCTGCAGATCATCGACCGCATCGTTTCCCGCGTGGGCCGCAGAGTGGACGAGTCATCGCCAATGGTGGACGCTCGTTTGCCTGACGGTTCCCGTGTGAACGCAATCATTCCGCCGCTTGCGCTCGATGGACCTTCGCTATCCATCCGCCGCTTCGGCACCGGCCCGCTGGCTGCCAACTCGCTGGTGGAGCTCAAGAGTATTTCTCCGGAGATGATGGAATTGCTGGCATCCGCGGTCAAGGCGCGCATCAGCATTGTGATCTCCGGCGGCACCGGCTCCGGTAAGACGACGCTGCTGAACATTCTTTCTCAGTACATTCCCAATAACGAGCGGCTTGTCACCATTGAGGACGCGGCCGAACTTCGACTGGCCCAGGAAAACCTGGTGCGGCTGGAAACACGCCCGCCGAACATCGAAGGCAACGGCGCAATCAAGCAGCGGCAGTTGCTCATCAACTGCCTGCGTATGCGTCCCGACCGCATCATCATGGGTGAAATCAGAGGCGAGGAAGCCTTCGACATGCTGCAGGCCATGAACACCGGCCACGAAGGCTCGATGACCACGATTCACGCCAACACGCCGCGCGACGCCATCTCCAGACTCGAATCGATGGTTGCGATGGGCAACATGAATCTGCCGGAAAAGTCCGTGCGCCAGCAGATTTCCTCGGCCATCTCGATCGTCGTGCAGGCGACTCGTATGAGCGACGGCTCGCGCAAAGTAACGAGCATCTCCGAGATCACGGGTATGGAAGAGAACGTGATCAGCATGCAGGAAATCTTCACGTTCAACAAAAAGGGCATCGGTCCGGATGGCAAGGTCATTGGAGCATTCCAGCCTACCCGCATCCGCCCCAAATTCCTCGATCGGCTGCGCGTCTCTGGCATCGTCCTGCCGCCCAGCCTGTTCGAAAAGGAAACGCCCGTCAATTACTAGGCGAAAGGAGGTTAACCGATATGGGAATGACAGGTTTAGTGGTATTGATCTTCGCTGGAGTCTTCGCGGTAGCGGCGTTGCTGCTCTACGCGAGCGGCTCCGGGTCCGCGGAAAAGGCCAAGCAGGTGCAGGCTACGCTGGACTCGGCCCTGGCAACGGAAAGCGCGGAGATGCGCGAACAGATCGTCAATCTGCGCAAGAACGATCAACTCAGCGCCATTCCATGGATCAACAACAAGTTGACCAAACTTGAAATCGGCCCACAACTGCAGGCTCTGCTTCACCAGGCCGATCTGAAGTGGACGGCCGGCGGGCTGCTCTCGATGACGGCGGTCTGTTTCGCCATCCCGGCATTTGCCATTCACTGGAAGACCGGCTCGACACTGATTGCCTTGATCGTCGGGCTGGTGTTTTCATTCCTGCCCTTCGCCTTTGTGCTCTTCAAGCGTTCGCAGCGATTCAAGGCGTTTGAAAAAGAGCTGCCCGCGGCATGCGACCTGATGGTCAGCGCGCTGCGCGCCGGACAGAGCCTGGTCGCCGCAATGGGCATGGTGGCTCGTGAGTGCACCGACCCGCTGGGCGGCGAATTCAGAACCTGCTTTGAAGAGCAGAACTTCGGTCTTGAGATGAAGATGGCCATGGAAAACCTTATCCATCGCGTGCCGCTTCAGGATTTGAGAATTGTCTGCACGGCGATTCTGATCCAGAAGGAGAGCGGTGGCAACCTTGCCGAAGTGCTTGACAAGACCGCGCATGTTATCCGCGAGCGGTTCCGCCTGAGGCGCGAGGTTGCGACGCGCACGGCACAGGGACGCATGACGGGTTGGGTGCTCACGCTGCTGCCGGTGGTTCTGGCAGGTGCTCTATACATGGTTAACCCCGAAATGATGAGTCTTCTCTGGAAGCGTGACATCGGAATCAAGCTGCTCTATACCGCGGTGGGCATGATTATCGTTGGCGGTCTGATCATTCGGAAAATCGTCAACATGGATGTGTAAAGGGGATTTATGGGAATCTCGATCATTGCATTTGTTGTCGCATTTCTGTTGATCGCCAGCGGCGGGCTGCTCCTGTTCTATCGCGAAGCCATGCTGCAGCGTATCTCGGAAGTGATCAACCCGCAGTCCAAGCCGAAGACCCTGCTGTCCTCGTTCCAGGAGTCGGGATTCTCGATCGGCAACGTCGTAACACATTTCGACAGCGTTTTGCCCAAGAGCCAGGCCGAAGTCTCGGTGGTCAAGCAACGCCTTATCCGCGCCGGCATGCGCAAGGAGTCGACAGTCAGGATCTTCAACGGATCAAAAGTTGTGACGCCGGTTCTGCTTTGCGCCATCGCGCTGGTTACCGGTCTGGGAGAAATGAGCCCGTTCTTCGTTTATGCCGTATGCCTGGGGATGGGTTATCTTGCTCCGAGCTTCTGGCTGGATCGCCAGATCAAGAAGCGCCAGAGCAAGATTCGGCGCGGTCTCCCGGATGTCCTGGACCTGCTGGTTATCTGCATCGAGGCAGGCCTGAGCCTGGACCAGGGAACGGTGAGAACTTCAGAAGAGTTGACCGAGGCCCAACCCGAGCTTTGCGACGAACTGCGCGTGGTTGTGCTCGAGCAACGTGCGGGACGCCCGCGCCAGGATACATGGAAGCACTTGGCGGACCGCACCGACGTGGACTGCGTTCGCAACCTGGTGTCGATGCTGATTCAGGCTGAACAGTTCGGAACCAGTATCGGAAAAACGTTGCGCACCCACTCTGACACGCTCAGAACCCAGCGCATTCAGCAGATAGAAGAGCAAGCGGCAAAGACGACCATCAAGCTGATCTTCCCGCTTGTCTTTTTCATCTTTCCATCGCTGTTCCTGGTTGTCCTGGGACCGGCAGTCATCATCATGATGGATTCATTCACAACGTTGTTCAAATAAGAAAGGAAAGGAGGATCTGTATGGACAGTGTCACGATTATCCGAATCGTTGCCGGCGCACTCTTTGTCGTCGTGCTTGGAATTCTGATTCAGCGCCGCCGCTCGCGCGTATAAGCGCAGTCTGTGCGGATCTCCTGGCGGGGATTGCGAAAGCGAGTACCCGCCAGCCTGCCTCGCAGCCTGAAGAGTGCGAATGGCCTGGCACTTCAACGTAGCATGTCCGAGAGTCTTCCTCCGGCTCTTGAGCATGACTCCTAACCGCTCTCAGAAAGAGGATTGCAATGGATTCCACCACTTTAATTCGCGTTGTTGCCGGGGTTCTGTTTGTCATCGTTTTGGGCATCTTGATTCAGCGCCGCCGCACCAGCGCCAAGTAACACCCCAGCCGATTGAAACCAGCGGCGCCGTAAAAATCGA
>JBELAI010000157.1:0-13483 GCA_049508975.1 Occallatibacter sp.
GGGCGCCACTCCACGAGATTGGTCTCGGTGGCCTACGGAGCCAATCGCGAGCGTTGGCAAGTGTCGTGCATTTGCACGGCCTCTCTCTTTTTTCCTGCAGAAATCGCCGGTAAAATTGAGATAGGCCCTATCCTTTCCCGCCACAGAACTGAGGAAACGAATGGGTACAACTTACCAACGAGGATATGTAACTCCTCGCGGGAAGCAGTGGTACGGGTATTACCGCAAAACGGTGAATGACCCGGCTACGAACGAAGCGAAGTCCGTTCGCGTACCAGTGAATCTCGGGCCGAAGTCGAAGATGACGAAGACAGAAGCCCGTCAAGCACTTGAACGTGAGATCACAAAACAACTGGGCCAGCCTGGTTCTCCGACGCGCATCATCAATGATGGTTCCGTCACCCTGGGATGGTTCGTCAACAACCGGTTCATTCCTCTCAAAGAAGCCGTTTGGAAGGAAGAGACCGCCAAAACGAAGAAGATCCTTATCCAACTGGACATCGTCGAACCACTCGGCGAAATCCCGTTGGTCAACTTCGACAAGTTCAGTTTGCAGCTACACCTCAACAAACTGGCTATAACCGGGTCAAAGGACCGTGTTTTGCAGATGCGCGCAGACATCCGGGACATCTTCGCCGAGGCAGTCGATCAGGATTTCCTCGTCAAAGACCCCGCACGCAAACTCAAGGTTCCTGCCCAGCTACGGGCCACGGACACCACGACGCTGACTTGGGATCAACTCAGGCTGGCTCTCTCGAAGCTGAATCTTCGGGATCGCATCCTGCTTGAACTGGATATGACGAACGCTTTGCGTCCAAGCGAACTCTTCGCTTTCAGATGGAAGCGATTCGACTACCGGGCATCGACGCTCACGGTCGCGGAAACTGTTTATAAGGGCAAAATCCGAGACTGGGGAAAAACGAAGAAGAGCCTCGCTGTGATTCACATTCCGCGACAGCTCGCAGATGACCTGCAGGCATGGCGTCTGGAGTGTGAAGAAAAGGCCAGGGAGGCATTCTCCAAGGGCAAGAGAAAGTCCGCTTCGTTGTCGCCGGAGGTTTTCATCTTCGAGAACGAAGATGGAGGCTTCCTCGACACAGACAACTTTCGCAAGCGCGTCCTTCACAAGATCGCTCGTGAACTCCACTTCCCCAAGCTGACCTTCCAGGTGATCCGCAGAACGATCGCAACCCTCGCACAAAAGAAGGGCACGATTAAGGACGTTCAAGGTGTCATGCGGCACTCACGTACCGCTACCACGACGGATGTCTATATGCAGGAGATCCCCGCGAGTGTCCAATCGACCATCAACTCCATCAATTCGGAGCTGAGAAAATCGGACACGCAGAGCCGGAAAAAGTCGAAAGAGTCGGCTGCAGCCGGAACAGTTGTCAGCAGTCGGCGAAAGCCTTCCGCGCGCGTGACACAAAATGACACAAAGTCATGGAAGGGAGGGAGTGCTCCGCTTCCGGCATATGCTTGATTCTGAAGGGGTTGATTGGTGGACCTGATCGGGATCGAACCGATGACCTCTTCCATGCCATGGAAGCGCGCTCCCAGCTGCGCCACAGGCCCACATGCTGCAGGGATGCAACTCTCCTATTGTCAGCGCAGAGGGCGGAATTCGTCAAACGCGCATGCGACAGCCGGAATCAGAGCCGGACGAAACGCTGTTTCGGCGTTGATTAAGCAAGGGGTTACAGAGACGGCGGCCAAATCGAAGTCGCACGAGCTGCCTCGATCCGGGGTGGACCGGGGTTGAACCTGGTAATGTCTCTTAAATCCGATAAAACGCCCGTGACCGGGAACACTTCAGGGGTGCCGCGGTGTCTAAGAGAATGTGGGTCACGGAACTTGGGCATTTGACTTGGTTCCGTATCCCGCGTACTCAGGGCAGCAGGGAAATTCCTGGCGGCAGGTTGGATGCCGTTGGGTTGAGTGGCCGCGACAAGCGCAGAGCTGGTGTTTCGGGTTCAGAATTCCATTTGCTGGGACGATGACGCCCGAGGGTTGGGTTTTCAGATGCCAGATGTGCGTGAGTTGCGGTAAGGTGGGAGGACACTGATTTGCAGGCGGACCTCACCATGGGTAATATAGCCAGCGCGCTGACGCTCCAATCCGAAGAGGCGGCTCTGATCGCAGAGTTGCGCTCCGGCTCTGAGGAAGCGTTCGCGTGGCTGATCGCGCGGTACCACCAACCGATTTACTCCCTGCTGGCGCGGACGGTGCAGGACCGCACTGAAGCCGCGGACCTGGCCCAGGAAGTTTTCGTCAAGGTTTTCCGAGGCGTGGGCAATTTTCACGGCGAATCATCGTTGCGGACGTGGATCTACCGGATTGCTCTGCATGAGGCTTCGAACCAGCGGCGCTGGTGGATGCGGCACAAGCAGCGGGAGATTCCGATTGAGCAGGAGATGACCGAAGGGGATTCCGGGACGCCCGTGCGGCTGAAAGAGATGCTGGTCGATCCGGCTGAGTCGCCTTATGAGATCGCGGTTCATGCGGAGAACCGGTCGCGGGTAGAGGCGGCGTTAAACCAGGTCCCCGAGCCATTTCGAACCACACTGATCCTGCGCGACATTGAGGGCTTTGTCTACGAAGAAGTGGCGGAGATACAGGGCGTGAACCTGGGAACGGTGAAGTCGCGATTGGTGCGTGGAAGAGCCCATTTGAAGGCGATTCTGATGACTCCGGCGGCGGCTGGCGTGAAAGCTACCGGCAATGCGGGCTTTGAAGTACCTCTGGGAGAGGAGGCGCGATGAGCGGGTGCAGTGAAGTACAGGCAAGATTTACGGAATATCTGGATAGCCGGCTGAACGGACGGGAGATGCAGCTCATTGCGGCGCACCTCGAAGATTGCCGGGATTGCTCCCGGGAGTGGGTATCGCTGCGCCAGATGCAGGTGTCGCTGGCCGCGCTGGGTCCTGTGAAGGAACCGGAGGATCTGCTGCTTCGCATTCGCGTGGCTGTGAGCCAGGAGCGGGCGCGGAGCCGCCAAGGCTTCTTCCATGGGTGGAATATGGCCTGGAAGAATACGGTTGGACCGTTTCTGTTGCAGGCTGGGGCTGGGTTTGCGAGCGCGGTGTTGCTACTGGGCTCGATTATCGTTCTGATCACCATGTTTGCGCAGCCCGAAGTGGCGCAGGCCACCAAGGACGAGCCTCTGGGGAATCCCACAGCGCCGCGGCTTGTGAATTGGTCTACGGGCGCCGGTGATCCGCAGATCGGAGACTTATCCGGCCCGGTGGTGGTGGAGGCTTATATCAACAGCGACGGCTGGATGTACGACTATCGCATTGTCTCCGGCCCGAACGACGAAGCGACCCGGTCGCAGATCGAGAACCTGCTTCTGACCAGCCATTTTGAGCCGGCGCGCTTCTTCGGGCAGCCGGTGCGCGGGTTGGCTGTGCTGTCGTTCTCCGGGGTTTCGGTGCGGGGATAGGAAAGACAGAGAACAGGGACTCGAAAACACAACTTGCCCCTCTGGGACTATGTCCTGGCGGGGCTTGTTCTTTGCTGGTCAACTCCTCATCTTTATCCTTCCTAGAGTTCGCCCTTCCCAGCCGATAAGGGCATCAAGACACCATGTCCTTCAGCTTAGGCCTTCATGCGCAGCGCATTGTTACTCGCTTGATCTCGCCGAGAGCTGCCGGTTCTGATGCCCGCAGGAGCCGCAAGGGGGGCTATTTCGAATGAAAAAACTGAGTCTTAAGAAAAGGCTTTGGCTCTGCTGCGGCAGTTTGCTCAGTATTCTCTTGCTCGTTGGTGGCATCGGCTACGAATCGGCGCGGACGACCGAAGCGCTGGTCCGCACTGTACAGTTCAATGTACGCAAGCAGGGCTTGTCTGCCGCAATTGAACTGGCCGTGGAGAGGGAAAAGGTCGGCGGGCGCGATGCGCTGCTTCACAGCGACACCAAATATCTTGACGATGCGCGGGGGGACTTTCGCCAGCAGATGGCATCGCTCGATCCTTTGCTGTCAACCCCGGAGAGTCATGCGCTCTTCTCCCAGATCGAGAACACGGAAGCCGCTTACCGAGGCTTCGTCGACAGGGCGATCCAACTTCACCAATCCGGAGACAATACCGGGGCGCTTCACAGCAGACAAGAGCGGATTTGAAGAAAAGCACGGCGGAATTGGTCGCATGGTACGGCAATCTCGCAGATAAGGCGGAAGCGGAACAGGTGGCATCGAGCAACCGGGCTTCAACACTGATTCTGGTTTTCGCCTGCATCGGGCTTTTGATTGGCAGCAGCCTCGCTGTTCTGATTGTGCGCTCGCTGATCGGTTCGATTTTGCCCATAGTGGAAGTTCTTCAACAGATTTCCCAACACAATCTGTGCATACCGGACGTGGAAGTGACTACGGACGACGAATTGGGCCAGGCGGGGCAAGCGCTCAATACGATGAAGGCCAATCTGAGCAAGATGGTGAATTCCATCACACAATCGGCAGAGCAACTTGCCGCGGCGACCGCTCAAATAGCAACGGGAGCGAAGCATTCCTCAGAAAGCGCGCGTGGAGAGGCGGAGCAGGCTTTGCAGGCGGCTTCGGCGATGCAGGAGATGTCGGCTACCGTACGCGAAGTTGCGGATCATGCGGAAAAGGCGTCGGAGGCGTCCGCGCGGTCGGCACATGCGGCGCGGGAAGGTGGCAGAGTGGCCGACGAAACCCTGGCCACGATGAGCAGTATTGCTGTTTCCACAAACAAAGCTGCTGAGCGCATTGTTGAACTAGGCAAGAGTTCGGAACAGATAGGCAACATCATCGGAGTGATCACGGAAATCGCGGGTCAGACCAATCTGCTGGCATTGAATGCGGCCATTGAGGCTGCACGCGCCGGGGAACAGGGCCGCGGTTTTGCGGTGGTGGCGGGTGAGGTTCGCCGCCTGGCGGAACGCACGGCCTCGGCGACGCAGGAGATCGCCACAATGATTCAGACGATCCAGGGCGAGACTAAAGTAGCGGTAGAAGCAATTGAAAAAGGCAACCTGGACGTCAAACTGGGTGTTTAGAAAACGAGCGAATCCGGCCGGGTGCTTACGGAGATCATCGGCATGTCGGAGGAAGTGGGCAATATGGTTGCGCAGATTGCCACCGCGGCATCGGAGCAGCAGGGCGCCGCGGAGCAGATTAACTCCAGCGTTTCTGAGATATCGAACCTGACGCAGGCGTCGTCGGCTAACGCCGATCAGACTGCGGACGCATGCGGGAGTCTTTCCGCTCTGGCGTCGGATCTTCATCGGTTGGTGAACGAATTTTGCGTTACGGATTCGTCTAGATCGAATAGCTCAAGAGGCGTCCGCTCGGCAAGGTAGAGTTCGGAGTCGAAGCCGATTCGCCGGATTCAAGGATTCGAAGCCCGGATGAAGGTTCTGACGCCCTATTCCACCCATTTGCCCCTGCCGATGCGTCTAACTGAGCGTGCCTTCGGGATGCGTCTACCGCTGGTTCCACTGTAGACTTGCAGGCAGGGATTCCCAATGACTTTGCGTACCAATCGATCGTTTTCTGTTCTTGCCGTTTTCGTCTTTTGTCTTTTCGCGGGACTGTCAGTCTTCCCGGCTTATGCACAATCTCCCGACAGTGGCCCGGCCTCCAGGTCGGCGAAGGACCAGAGCTCGTCTTCGCAGCCAATCCAGCGAGAGAAGGCGCCGTCGGCAATTGATCCGGCGGGGCCGACCATCTCGCTGGTCAGCTCGGAGCCGGTGTTCCTGATGGCGGCTGCTTTGAACGCCTGCGGCTATGACGAGGGGCTGGAGGAGAGCGCGCCGATCCGCCAAAAGGTACGCGAGGAGATCAACCTGGCGCTGAGCAAGAGCGAGGAGGCACGTGCCCGACGGGACAAGGTTTGCCTTTATATTGCACAGCATCGGATGACGGGGACGGAGCACGATATTGCGCAGTACATTTCGCTGGCTTTGTATTTGACGCCGCCGCCGGAGATGGAGACGTCGGACGAACTGTCGGAGATGCCGCCGGATTCCACACAGGTGGTGGAGATTGTGCCGCTGCTGAAGGACTTTGTGGCCGCGGTGGATCTGCATGGAATCTGGCTGGCGGTGCATTCCACCTACGACAAAGAGAGGGAGCGGTTGCACGATCCGCTTTCGAAGATGATCGTGGAGACGAATCTGTATCTCAAGATGCCGGCTTCTACGGCCTATGGGATGCGGTTTCTGGTGGTGATTGAGCCATTGCTGTCGCCAAGCGTGGTGAATGCGCGCATCTATGGCACCGATTTCATCGTAGTGGTGTCGCCGGTGGATGGAAAGATTCGCATGAACGACATCCGCCACACCTATCTGCACTATGTGATTGAGCCACTGCTCAACCAGAGGGCCAATGCCATCGACCGGGCAGAACCGATTTTGAAAGAGGTGCGCGATGCTCCAATGGAGTTCAGGTACCGTTCTGAGACTGTGCCCTTGACGATTGAGTGCCTGATCAAGGCGATTGAGGCGCGGACCATGGATACGGGAGTTCCGGAGTACAAGATTCCGGCCAATGCGCAGCGGGAGGACATGCCCCGCTACGAGCATGAGCGGCAGATTTACCAGCAGAAGGTGGATGCTATCCGCGTAGCCACGGTGCACCACGACATGACCCAGGGATTCGTGCTCACGCAATACTTTTATGAGCAGTTGATCCAGTTTGAAAAGGACCCCGCCAGCCTGAAAGACACCATTGGCGAGATGGTCTACAGCATGGATGTGGACCAGCAGGCGCATCGTGCGCGGCAAATTGAATTTGACAAGGAGTCTGACGGGGAAGTGCTGGGGCGCAGCAGGCCGCGCAAACTGACGGGGTTGGACCTGGCCGAGGCGAAACTGGCGGCAGGCGATACGGCTACGGCGAGTGCCCTGGCGCGGCAGACGCTGGCAGAGCCGGCTGACAGCCTGGAGTCTGTGGCGGCGGGTGCGCGTGCGAACTTCATTCTGGCGCGCGCGGCGGCCATGACGGGACATCCGGAGGATGCGATCGACCGGTTCCAGAAGACGCTGGCCACGACCAGGGAGCCGCGGCTGCTGGCGTGGTCGCACATATACCTGGGCCGCATGCTGGATTTGGATTGCAAGCGGGATGAGGCGGTTTCTGAGTATCAACTTGCGCTCAAGGAGCGCGATGGCCAGCAGGATACGCGGCTGGCGGCGGAGCGCGGTGTGAAGGCCGCCTATGCGGTGAAGGGACACAGTTGCGCGGACGACGCGGACGACGATGCTCCGGCTGACGAGCCCGCCAAGCCGGCTGGAACGGCGCCGCCTATGAGTCCGACCGCTGGGGGAGTTCAGAAGCCGCAATAAAATCAATATTGAGCGGGGATGAGGCCAATAACTCGATTGATGCTGGTCCTTGGGCGCCTGGGCAGCGTCTAATGGACAGATTGTGGACGAGTCTGGCGTGGACTTCGGAGTCCGGGCGCCAACGGTCGAACCATTTAACGTACGCATTAAACGAGGCACGCTTGGGGGCTCAATTGGCAGAGCTGGAGGCCGCTCTCGGACATGGCTTTGCCAGGCCCGAGTTGCTGGTGCGCGCATTGACTCATCGGTCTCTCGCGAACGAGCGGGGTGCAAACGAGCGGGGAGTCGATGAAAAGGCAGCCAATGGGCTGACCGGCGTGCAGGGAGCTGAAGAGGCTTCACCCGGAGACAATGAGCGGCTGGAGTTTCTGGGCGACGCGGTGCTGGGTTTGGTGGTGGCGGAGGCCATGTTTGAGGCGCATCCGGAATGGCATGAAGGCGAGTTGACCAGGATTCGCGCGCAATTGGTAAGCCGCAAGCACATGGCGGAGGTGGCCATGGCGATCGGGCTGGGCAGGCATCTTCGGCTGAGCAAGGGAGAGGAACGCGGTGGGCTGAGGAACAAGGCCACGGTGCTGTCGAATAGCATGGAAGCAGTGCTGGGAGCGCTGTTTCTGGATGGCGGCCTGGAGCCGGTAAGGGCTTTTACGCGCAAGTATGTGATGGGAGAAGCGGCCAGGCAACTGGCCGAGGAGCTTCGCTTGGGGGCCGCTCTGGGCAATTACAAGTCGGCGCTGCAGGAGTATTTGCAGTCGGCTCGGAGCGGGTTTCCACTCTATCAGTTGAAAGGCGAGAGCGGGCCGGACCATCGCAAGCAATTTCTGGTGGAAGTTCGACTGAAGGTTGGCGATGGAGAACAGACCCAGCCGTTGGCACGGGGCAAGGGAAGTACCAAAAAGCTTGCGGAACAGGATGCCGCGCGACGGGCGCTGGAGCGGCTGAGGGCGGAATCGGCGAAAATAGAGGAAGCTTCGCCGGCGGTGAATCAGGAGGAAGCAGCAGCGGAATGAGTACACCCGCACAAGAGTTGGGCAACGTCGGGAGTCGAGTTTTGCGGCCGTGGCATCACTTGCCGACCGTGCCGCAAGCTTTGGCTACGCTGCTCTCGCTGGTGGTTGTGGCGCTGTTTCTGAACACCTTTGTCCTGCAGCCTTTTCTGATCCCATCGGAGAGCATGGAGCACACCTTGCTGGTGGGAGATTTTCTGCTGGTGAACAAGCAGGTGTATGCTCCGGCGGGCAAGTTGAGCCAATGGCTGCTGCCGTATCGCGATGTGGCTCGTGGGGACATTATCGTGTTTCATCATCCGCAGCCGCATCCGTACCTGGTGAAGCGGGTGGTGGGGATTCCGGGCGACAGGCTGCGCATTGACGATGGGCGGGTGACGGTGAACGGGCTCACGCAGAATGAGCCTTACGCGGCATTTGAGCCGGCGGCGAGCAATCCCTTCCGCGACGACTTTCCGGCCAAGATCTATACCGATCCGGAAGTGGATCCGCTGTGGTGGAGCCAGATGCAGAGCCTGACGCACAATGGCGAATTGATTGTGCCGCCGGGCGAATTTTTTGTGCTCGGCGATAACCGCAATCACAGCGACGATTCACGGTATTGGGGCTTTGTGTCGAGGCAGGAGATTATGGCTCGCCCGGTGGTGATCTACTTCTCGCTCACGAGGCCCTCGACCACCGATGTGCAACAGGCCGCGGATGATAGACTCGGACACGACAGAGAACTTTCAACCAGGCTGACGGGTTTTGCGCGATGGAAGCGCATTTTCCACGTAGTGCATTAAGAGCAGGGATTAGGTGTTAGGGATTAGTTTGGTCGTGGTGATTCGAACTTGCTTGGCTACCTCTGACAACTGAGAACAGACTACTTTTCAAGAGCGAGCAGGATGACGAAGAAGAAAACGCCGATCCCCAACACGCCGTCTGAACCCATTACGGAACCGGTTGCAGCGCCCGCGGAAGAGAGGGTGGAGGAGACGCCGTTTGAGGCGGTCGCCAGCATCTGCTCGGTGCTGGTGGTGGGTCTTTTCATACTTACTTTTCTTGGTCAGAATTTTGTGATTCCGTCGGGGTCGATGGAGGACACACTGCTGGTGGGCGACCATCTTGTAGTCGACCGGATCACTGTCGCGCCGCCGGCAAAGTGGATGCCGCTGGTTCACTATCGCGAGCCGAAACGCGGCGATATTATCGTATTTCTGAAGCCGGTCGCCGATCCGGACCCGGTGGATGGCTCGCCGACGTACCCGTTCCTGGTAAAGCGGCTGGTGGGCGTCCCCGGCGATCGTATTCATCTGCGGGATGGCATTGTCATCCTCAATGGCGTTGCCCAGAATCCGCCCAAGGAAGGGAAGGAAGGGCCGACATCGTTCACGGAATTTCTGGATGAGTATCCTTCCACTCCGCCGTCGCCGGAGATTGGCGCGACCGAAGCGTGGAGCGTGGACTTCCCGAATCATGTGGAGAACGGCGACCTGGTGGTTCCCGCGGGCAAGTACTTCATGATGGGCGACAACCGGCATAACAGCCTGGATTCGCGCTACTGGGGATTTGTGCCCAGGGAGAACATTGTGGGGCGGCCGTTGTTCAACTACTGGTCTTTCAAGACGCCGGAGGATCAGTACGAACAGCCGGGGATTGGCAATACGCTGGCGTGGATGGGGCACGTGGCGCTGCACTTTTTCAGCGATACGCGGTGGAAAAGGACGCTGAATCCGGTGCGGTGATGCAGGGACTAGGGAATAGGGCGGGCAATTTGCTGTTCGTTTCATTTCTCTGAAATAGAGTCTTAGTCATGAGGCGCCTAGAAGCAGGTCCTTCGACTCCGCTGAAGTACGCTCCGCTCAGAATGACAGTCCTGTTTTTGATTGGGAATTTGGATTCAGGGCGCTAGCTCTTCGGCGCTTCAGACGGGGTTCTCGAGATGAAGATGGAAAAGGCGTTGCCCGAAAAATCCGCTACTGCTGCCGCAACGACGCAGGTGGAGGAGACGCCATTTGAGGCAGTTGCTGGGTTCTGCTCGATTCTAGTGGTCGGGCTGTTCATCCTCACTTTTCTGGGGCAGAATTTCGTTATCCCTTCAGGATCGATGGAAAACACGCTGCTGGTGGGGGATCACGTGCTCGTCGACCGGATCACGCTATCGCCGCCCGCATCGTGGATGCCCCTGGTTCACTATCGCGAACCGCAGCGCGGGGATGTTGTGGTGTTCCTCAAGCCGGTCGCGGACATGGTGGACGGACGGCCAACTATTCAGCCCCTGGTAAAGCGGCTGGTCGGTGTTCCGGGAGATCGTATTCATCTTCACAACGGAATCGTGATTCTCAATGGAGTGGCTCAAAGCCAGCCGCACGCCCAACCAACTACGCCGGAAAATCATGTTGATTTTCTGGATGAGTTTCCCTCAGTGCCGCCTGATCCAGAGCCAGGTAATTTCGTCACCGAGGCGTGGACAGTGGATATTTCAAACCACATTGTGGATGGGGACTTGGTGGTTCCTCCGGGGAAGTACTTCATGATGGGGGACAACCGGCATAACAGCGCCGATTCGCGGTTCTGGGGATTTGTACCGCGGGAGAACATTGTGGGCAGGCCTCTGTTCAACTACTGGTCATTCCAGACACCGGACGACCGGGAGGGGCAGACAGGGATTGGGAATAGTCTGGCGTGGATGGGGCATGTCGCGCTGCACTTTTTCACCGACACGCGGTGGAAGAGGACGCTGCATGTGGTGCGGTGATGGAAGCAGGGAATAGGGAACAGGGAAGCGCCTTCAGCTATCAGCCTTCAACTCTCAGTTTTTCGCCGCCTTTGAGCCGGTGCCCATTCAAAGCCATGGTCTATGCGGAGATTTATTGGTCGCCCGGCAACTGAGAGCTGAAAGCCGATGGCTGACCGCTGCGTGGAGAGGCTTGATAATAGATACGACCATGGTGGAAGACTTGCAGGGTTCGAAGAGGAAGCGCTGGCGGCTGTGGATGGCGCTGGCGGTATTGGTGGTTCTAGCGGTAGTGGCGATTGTGCCACCGCTGGTGAGCATGAACCGCTTCAAGAACCGGATTACCCATTTGATGTCTGAGTCGCTGGGTAGGCCGGTCCGCCTCTCCTCTGTCGAATTGCGGCTGCTGCCCGTGCCCGGATTTGTGTTGACCGACCTGACGGTTGACGAGGATCCGGCGTACGGGGCTGAGCCGGTATTGCATGCGAACACAGTAAAAGCCTCGATTCGGTTGCTCTCGCTTTGGCGGGGACGCCTCGAGATCAGCACGATCAGCGTGGACGAAGCCAGCCTCAACGTGGTGCGGACGGACGAAGGCCGCTGGAATCTTGACCCGCTGTTTCGCACAGCGGCAGCGAAGGCGCAGCCGGCTGGGCGGAGCGGCGACGGGAGCCGGCGGGTGACGCCACTGCCCTACCTGGAGGCAACCAACTCTCGGATCAATTTCAAACGAGGCGCGGAGAAGCTGCCCTTTTCGCTGGTGGAAACGGATCTTTCGTTCTGGCAGGAAAAGCCGGGCGACTGGCGCATACGGCTGCGCGGTCAGCCGGCGCGCACGGATCTGAGCCTCGACTTGGCGGACACCGGCCTGGTACGGCTGGAGGCACGAGCACAGCAGGCGCCGGAGTTGCGGAAGATGCCCGTTCATCTGGACCTGGAATGGCGCGAGGCCCAACTGGGCCAACTGGCTCGGCTGGTGTTTGGATCGGACCCAGGGTGGCGCGGAGACCTTACCGGCGAGCTGCACCTGGACGGTACCGCGGATGCAGCGCAATTACAAACACGGCTCCGGGCTACCGGCGTTCATCGAGCTGAGTTTGCGCCCGTTGCGCCGCTGGACTTCGATGCGACCTGCAACCTTTTGTACCACTATTCTGCCCGTACATTTGAGAACCTGGCTTGCGACTCGCCCCTGGGCGATGGGCGCATTCATCTGACCGGTGACCTGCCGGGCAATGAAAGTCAGCCTCATGTGTCGGTGGAACTGGACAAGGTTCCAGTGGCTGCGGGGCTGGACGCGCTGCGGACGGTACGCAGTGATTTTGGGCCCGGCCTTGAGGCTCAGGGAACGATAAGCGGCAAGATCAGCTATGCGGATGCACCTTCAGCTGACGTTTCCAAAATGCCGGCGAAAGCAAAGCGCCGGAACAAGGCACGGAAGGCGGATGCGCCGCTGGTTGTGCCGGGTCCGCTAACAGGCAGCTTCACGGTGGATGGTTTTCAGTTGACGGGAGATGGACTGACAGCGCCAATTCAGGCTTCCAAACTGGTGCTGCAGCCGGCGGCTTCGCAGGCGCCTTTGCAGGTTTTTGTACATTCGCAAGGCAACCAGCCGGCCGCGCTAGAAGCGACTGTGACGGTTCCTGCGGGCGGACCGAGTCCGCTGGCGATTACTGCGCGACTCGCGCTCACTGGATACCAGGTCACAGTGCGGGGACAGGCCAGCGTTGCGCGCGCGAGGGAACTGGCACATGTGGCTGGAATGGCGAATGCGCAAGCACTGGACGGGTTGGCAGGCGAGGCTGTCACGGCAGATCTGAGCGCCGCGGGGCCATGGATGCCGGCAGTGGACGCTCCGTTTACCAATAATGTTCCGGTCGGCGTCGGCGATTCGGCCAAATCTCCCAAGGGGGAGAGCCCTGGGATGGACACGGTTCAACCGCACGGGGCAGACAGTATGACCGGGACTGTGACGCTGCGTAATGCTGATTGGAAGTCCGATTACCTTGCCAACCATGTGGAGATAGCACAGGCTACGCTTCATCTTGACAACGGGGAAACGCGTTGGGATCCGGTGGTCTTCTCGTACGGACCGGTGAAGGGAACAGCGAACCTGATTCTGCCCAGAAAATGTGCGCCGGTTGAGCCTTGCGCTACGAAGATGCCTACCACTTCACCGGCCACGTTTAAGGTCCAATTTGGGGCGCTGGATGCGAGCAGCTTGCAGGCGGCGATTCTGGGTGCGCACGAGCAGGGCACGCTGCTTTCCACGCTCATTGCGCGATTCCGGCCGGCCGATTCGTCGACCGCCGCGGCCTGGCCGGCCCTCGAGGGCACCGTGAAGGCGGATTCACTGATTCTGGGACCGGTCACGCTTACGAATGCCACGGCGATGCTGCGGATTCTCGACACCGGCGCGGAGATCACAGGACTGGAGGCGGACCTTCTAGG
>JBELAI010000158.1:0-13434 GCA_049508975.1 Occallatibacter sp.
CATGTTGCCTAACCATAAACCTGCTATGAAAAAAGGCGCAATTATCCTTTGGTATAACACTGGATTATTGCATTTTTCTCATGGCCCAGCCTGGGCTATTTACCCGGAGGAGGCGCGCTTCAGACTGCACAGAAGTGCAGCAGCAGGGTCAAGTCGGTACCCCTGTAAGACTGCGACGAGGCAGGATCGATCTGAGCCTTTCAACGCCGAATCGTTATCCCGAGATCGTCAAGTTGTGCGAAGGCGCTGAATTCTTGCCGCCATCCTGACCAGTTCAGCAAGAGATCCGGCCTGCATCTTGTGCATCACCCGCCCGCGATGGACCTTGACAGTGACCTCTCGAGTCCCGAGTTCCGATGCAATCTCTTTATTGAGCAACCCCGAAACAACAAGCTTCATAACTTCCTGCTCGCGCCGGGTCAACCTCTCGAACCGCTCTTCCAATTCGGCCAAATCGGCTTGTTCCTGGCGGCTGGCCAGATCGCAAGCCAGGGCCTGCCGAACGGCGTCCAGCAGGTCCTGATCACCAAAGGGCTTGGTCAGAAACTCCACCGCACCCGACTTCATTGCCTTCACTGACATCGGAATATCGCCGTGCCCGGTTACAAAGACGATCGGAGTCTTGCGCCCCAGTTTCCGTAGTTGCTGCTGAAATTCAATACCGCTTATCCCAGGAAGACTAACATCCAATATCAGGCAACTTGGTCCATCGGGCATTTCACTTTGCAGAAACTCTTCCGCCGTTTCAAAGCACTCGGATCGCAGGCCGACCGATATCAGTAGACCCTGTATCGATTCACGAATGCTGACATCATCATCGATGATGAATACCCTTGGGGTCGCTGCAAACGCCATCGCCCGTCCTTTTTGCAAATGACTCAACTTCGCTTGTCAACGCGGCAGAGGATGGACTATCACCGTCGAAACTCCGTGCCTGTTTCGGAGTGCTATCCGCAGTCGCGCTTCGCGGGACGGGTTGGTGAAACCTCAACAGCCCAACTGTCGTTCCGGCCCTCCGAAGTGAATAATAACTCACTTTCAAGGAATAGATTCGCTGCGACTGAGACAGTTACAGAAGGAGCCTATCCCCATTGGGGGGACTGAATGGTGGTTGTACGGATTCATCGGCCGGCTCGGACGCAACATCACGGGTCCGGACGTCCACACGGTCACACAGCCAGCATAAGCGGCTTTACGCATAAGCCAGCCGCTCAGAGAAGGAAACGCGGGGCAATCGCATTTGAACTTTTATGGCAACCCAACGTTTCCTGGCGCTGCAAACCGTTTCCGTGCCTCACACGCAGCTTTCTTTCAAACCCTCAACGCAAGATAATTTCCGATGCTACCCTGGGAAGAAACGCGCTTCTCCGCACGTCGATCGGCCCGCCGCTTTGGTCGTTTTAATCGCAATCGAAGGTCAGATGAGCCTCACCGACCAACTCACCACCCACACCAGCAAAACTACGAGCAATGCACCCGCCAGGATCAACGAAGTGCAAAGCAGGCCGCCACCGACAACCCTCGCAACTTCTAACCAGTTCGCCGCCAAGCCAGGATCTGTAGTGCACATCCTGGTGAATTCGTTCTCTGCCAGTTCGCGGCTAAGGTAGGGTCCCCGCCGGTCACCCCAGTTGCTTGCAAACCATCCCAGGCTAGGAACTGCGTAAACTCCGAGTTGTTCCTCCACCGCTTCGCCCTCGTCCACAAACGCCCCGCTAAAATCCGCCATGAGATTCCCTCCTTGGGTCCTGCCGTAGATTCGCTAATGACGCCAGCACCGGCTCGTAAACAAACCAGAACTGAGACCGCCTGCTGTTCGATCGATGGGCAATTCGGATGCCAAAACAACCCTTCAATGGAAGGAAACGATAAGTATCTGAACAAAAAGACAGATACAAGCCACTGAGCAGCCTATGTCAAAAAAGTGTCAAAAACAATCGATGTCAGGTTAGATTCGCCTCGAGCTTTTTTGACGCGAATTGAAGTGCAACTCGTCGAAATTCTCGGTTCCAGGCTGGCAACCTGCAAATATACTTGCCTCAACGTCACGATGGGTGAAGATCGTGTCCAAACATTCTAGTCGCTGAATTGCCAGCAATTTCTTACAATCGAGAAGTCCAGCGGGATTGTGTGTCCAATAATTGACATCCCGTCGGTATGCGAACAAATCTCGGAAGGCGAGCTACCCGGTTCCAGCAGTTATTCGCGCGGCCTTGTCACCATCGGCCGACATCTTCCTCGGGAGAAAGATCTTGGTCCTTTGGAATTCGTTTCTGATATCCTTTAGCGTACTTCTCCCGCTGATCAATCCGCTCGGGTCGGCCCTGGTCTTTCTGGGGTTGGCCTCCGATGCGCCTCCAAAGTTGTATCGCTCTTTGTCCCGTCGAATCGCAATCAATAACATAATCTTCCTGGCCATCATCGAATTGCTTGGCGCGACGATTTTGAAGTTTTTCGGTATCTCCTTGCCGATTGTGCAATTCTCCGGTGGCATCGTAATCGCAACCATGGGCTGGTCCGTTTTGAACGAAAGAGATGCAACCGCCAATTCCAGGAACAAGCGAGAAGAGTCCGATGTACGGGATCAGGAACACGCAAACGACCTTGAACTGAAGGCCTTCTATCCGTTTACTTTTCCCATCACCTCGGGGCCAGGGACGCTCGTCGGGTTGCTGACACTGACAGCGCACATATCGGAACCTGCAATATCAAAGAACATTCTGGCGCATGTCGGCGTATTTCTCGCCGTGGTTGTTCTCAGTGTGCTTGTCTATTTCTGCTACGCGTACGCGCCCAAAATCACCAAAGCTGTCTCGCCATCAACGGCGCATGGCATACTGCGCGTGGTAGCTTTCATCTTGCTCTGTATAGGTGTTCAGATCGCCTGGAATGGCCTTTCCGCATTGCTTGCCCAGGTCGTCAGGCCTTGATGCGCTCACTTGGCGCCGCTGACACATAGGTGTCGATCTATACTTTCGTATTATGGATTTGTCCTCATTGTTTCTGGCCTGATAACATCGTCGCCTGCGGTCCGAATGGTTCAGGCGCTTGATTGCTAAGATCCTCATTTTTCCTTTATGGGGCATTTCGTATTTCGAGGGCACGATCAATGGCTCAACTGATGACGCAACCCAGGACGTTAGAGCATGCGACAGAAACGCACCCGGCCGCGCAAGAAATCCATTCCAGTCCAATTCTGGACTTAAAGGGCGCTCTCGCCAGATTTGAGCTTACGGCGATCTTTCAAACAGATCACTCCCGCCTCTCGTATTTGTTTATGATCAGCCCCATAGCGGCGCTTCACAATGTTGCAGACGATTTCCCCCGTTCCACGTGTTCCCCCCGGGCGACGGCAACGAATTCTTGACGGCTTATCATTGGCGATTCAAAATAATCGCAGGCACGTGACGCCGTTCTGCGATTTCCCACATCGAAGCGAATTGAGGTCGTACTACTATGTCTCTCTTCCCAAGACGACGGCTGCCTGTGTTTGGCATTGATGCGCTTTGCTCCCGTCGCGCCATGCCGATTGCTGTCTCCTGCGTTCTTTTTTCTTCGAACGCCGCCTTTGGGCAATCTGGAACGAGCATTTTCGCGCCGGCTGCTACTCCGGCACGCTCGATCTTCGACCTCTCGATGCTGGTGCTTGCAGTCACACTCGCCATTTTTCTGATCGTAGGCGGCCTGTTGTTGTATGCGCTGATTCGTTACCGGAATCGCCCGGAACATTCGGATCGCGAGCCAGCTCAGATTTACGGCAGCAATCAGATTGAGTTGTCCTGGACCGTGATTCCCATCTTGATCGTGGTGACGCTGTTTCTTTCAACCACGCGGGTCATCCTGGGAACGCAGGCAATTCCCAAACCCGATACTGCAATGAATGTGACCGTAATCGGCCACCAGTTCTGGTGGGAATATCGCTACCCAACGTTAGGGGTGGTTACTGCTAACGAACTACACATACCAACCAGTGACCCGGCGCATCCAACTCCGACTTACCTCACAATGTCTTCTGCGGATTCCGACCATAGCTTCTGGGTGCCGCGCCTTGCCGGCAAAACCGATGTAATCCCAAACCAGATCAATACAATGTGGATCGATCCGGAACAACCTGGGCTCTACCTTGGGCAGTGCGCACAATATTGTGGCGCCCAGCACGCCAAGATGCTGTTGCGGGTTTATGCGCAGTCTCCTGGTGAATTTTCTGCCTGGATTGAGCACCAGAGGCAGCCCGCGTTGCAGGATTTTACGGGAAACCCGGCTGCCGCCGAAGGCCAAGCTGTATTCATGCGCAACGCGTGCATCAACTGTCATGCGATTGTGGGAACAGTGGCAACCGGCCGCTTTGGTCCCGACCTCACGCACTTCGCCAGCCGCGACACAATCGCTTCCGGTGCGTTTCAAAACGCCCCGCAGAATGTTCGCCAGTGGATCGACAATCCAAACTCGATGAAGCCCGGCTCGCTGATGCCGTCGATGCACTTGAACAATCACGATCTGGACGTAATCACAGCTTATCTCACACAGCTTCGTTAACCCCTCAACAGGAAGGGATGCCGAATGAGCACGACGTATGCAGTGGAAGGGATCGACGGGACTCTGACGACGCAGCAAGGCCGTCGGCCGCTGAATGTCGTGTTCGAGTGGCTGACGACCGTCGATCACAAACAAATTGGCCTGATGTACATCACATACGCGCTCATCTTTCTGGTGATTGGCGGCATAGAAGCAGTGTTGATGCGCGTCCAGTTGGCTGTTTCCAACAATCATTTTGTCTCGCCCCAGGTCTTCAACCGGCTCTTCACAATGCACGGCACAACCATGATATTTTTCGTAGCCATGCCGATCGTGTTTGGCTGGGGTAACTACCTTGTGCCGCTGATGATTGGAGCGCGCGATATGGCGTTCCCGCGGCTCAATGCGTTCAGCTTCTGGATTTCCGCCTTCGCGGGACTCCTTCTTTATTTCAGCTATGTCGGTGCAAGCGGACTGTACGCCGCCGGATCGGCGCCGGATGTGGGCTGGTTTGCCTATGCGCCCTTGACGGCGAGAGTGTTTTCGCCCGGCCACAGTACGGATTACTGGACGCTTGCCGTTTTTCTAAGCGGTATCGGCTCGATTGGCACCTGTTTGAATTTCGCGACAACCATCATTTCCATGCGCTGCAAGGGAATGAAGATGAGCAAAATGCCGCTCCTTGTGTGGCTCTACCTGGTAATGTCGGGGCTGGTCTTCGTCACCATCAGCCCGCTCACCGCGGCGCAGATCATGCTGACCATGGATCGCTATCTCGGCTCTCATTTTTTCGATACGCAAGCCGGCGGGTCGGCGGTGCTGTGGATGCACTTCTTCTGGATTTTCGGCCATCCGGAGGTTTATGTGCTGATACTTCCGTCGTTCGCATTTCTGAACGAGATCGTCCCGGTGTTTTCCCGCAAAGCCATTTTCGGCTATCCGACCATGGTGGCGGCCTCGGTGGGCATCGGCTTCATCAGCACCAGTGTATGGGCGCACCACATGTTTTCGGTGGGCATGGGTGCAGCTGCAAATACATTTTTCGTCTTCGCCACCATGGTTATTTCGGTGCCGACGGGGATGAAGATCTTCAACTGGCTGGCGACAATCTGGGGCGGAAAGGTGATCTTCGCTACGCCGATGCTCTTCTGCATAGGATTCCTGTTTCAGTTTCTCGTCGCGGGACTAACGGGCATCATGCTGGGCGCGGCTCCCTTCGACTGGCAACTGACTAACTCGTATTTTGTGGTGGCCCACTTCCACTATGTCATTGTCGGTGGAATTCTGTTTGCTGTATTTGCGGCCTTCTACTATTGGTTTCCGAAGGTTACGGGGCGGATGATGTCGGAGACGCTGGGCAAGTGGCACTTCTGGCTCTTTGTGATCGGCTTCCATCTCACTTTCGACTTCATGCACATCCCGGGAATGCTCGGCATGCCGCGCCGCATCTACACCTACGAAGCAAGCCGAGGATGGGATGGGTTAAACATGATCGTCGGCATCGGATCTGTTTTTCAGGCTGCGGGCATCCTGGTTTTCGTTTACAACCTGATCCAGTCGTATTTCAAGGGTAAGGAAGCCGGCCCCGACCCATGGGATGCGTGGACGCTCGAGTGGACGACAAGCTCTCCGCCACCCGACTACAACTTCGCCGTCTTGCCCACTGTGAAAAGCCGACGTCCGCTATGGGATCTGAAACACCCGGAAGATCCGGATTCCGATTACGAATGAGAGAAAGAGAATGAGAAACAGGCGATGAGAGACAAGCCATGATGAGAGAAGCGACCGCCATCCCGATCGAATCACCGCTGGAAACGCCATGGACTCTTCCGTACCGCGGCACCGTGGGCATGGCCTGCCTGATCATAGCCGAGTCCGCGATCTTCCTGATCTTTGTCGTTGCCTACATTTTTTACATTGGCAAGAGCCTCGCCGGACCAACACCGGCGCAGGTATTGGAGTTGCCGATATTTGGCACTGTTTGCCTGTTGTCGAGCAGCATCACCGTGCATTTTGCAGTCGGGGCTCTGCGCAAGAGCAAGCTGGGCGCATTCAAAGTCTGGCTCGCGGGCACGGTTCTGCTCGGATCGATTTTTCTTATTACGACAGCGCGCGAGTGGTATCACCTTATCCACGACGAAGGGCTCACGATACAGACCAATCTGTTCGGCACCACTTACTATTCGCTGGTTGGATTGCATGCGACGCACGTCGTCGTTGGCTTGATCATGCTGTCGCTCGCTCTCGGTTTCTCGTTGTCCGGTCTCGTGACGGTGGAGCATTCGGAAAAGCTCGAAACGCTGTCGCTCTACTGGCATTTTGTCGATGCGGTGTGGATCGTGGTTTTTACTGTGGTCTATGTTGTGGGAAGGTAGATTGCTGAAAGGAGGTGCGTGATGCAGCATGACGATGTCGAAGGAGTTGTGCTCCCGGTACCGACTGCATGGCCGATGGTGCTCGCGCTTGGCGTTTCGCTCACGATCGCTGGAATGGTTACACACTGGGTGATCAGCGTGCTCGGGATCGTGCTCGCGCTGCGCGCCACTGTTGGATGGTTCTTTGAAGTGTTGCCACATGAACATCACGCCTCCGTCCCAGTTCATGGCGAACAGATCTCCGTCTCGACCACGCGGAGAAGTCACGAGCACCTATTGGATCCGATGCATCGCAAATTGATCCCTGTCGAGACGTTCAGCATCGCAGCCGGGGTAAAGGGCGGCATTGCCGGCGGCATTGCAATGATGGTTCCCGCAACTGTCTTCAGCCTCCTCAAGTACCACAGCCTCTGGTATTCCGTGAATCTGCTTGCCGCTGGAGGCTTCGTAAGCTGGGCGGGTGAGAGCAACGCGTTTCTTGCCCAGTTTCATCTCATGGGTCTACTGGCAGCCTTTGGTATTCACGCTCTGGTCTCGCTTCTTGTTGGTCTGCTTTACGGAGCGATGCTGCCGATGTTTGCAAAGAAGCCAATCCTGGCGGCGGGCTTCGTCGCACCGCTCCTTTGGACGGGATTACTTTACTCCGCACTGGGAGTTATCAGCCCGATTCTGGACGCGCGTATCGACTGGATTTGGTTTGTTATCTCGCAAATTGCCTTTGGGCTGGTCTGCGGTTTTGTTGTCAACCTGCAACTCAAAGTACGCACTCCGCAGTTCCAAGCGCTTCCGTTTGCCGTTCGCGCGGGCCTGCACACCGACGCTCCCAAACAGAGAGACGAAGACAAATGAGTTGTGCTCACCTAATTCGGACTACCTGTCACTGCATCGCAGTGGCTGCTATCGGCCTCGCTGTCATTGGCTGTGACAACATTCATGGCCGGCCTGGCCCTGGTCCTGAAGTGGTGCGCCCTGAAGAGGTCGTCGACTTCCCTACCCTCTTCAAGCAGAATTGCGCCGCATGTCATGGAGAGAGCGGCAGGAACGGCGCGGGAATCTCGCTCTCCAATCCGGAATACATCGCGCTCGCTGGTGAAACTCATCTGCAAGAAGTCATAGCAAATGGAGTTTCCGGAAAGCTGATGCCTGCATTCGCGCAGAAAGCCGGCGGCATGTTGACCGACAACCAGGTCGCAGTGCTTGCGCAGGGTATCGCAAAGCAGTGGGGGAATCCGAGTGTTTTCGCCGGCCAAAATCCACCGCCCTATTCGGCCGTATTGCCCGGAAGCGCCGAGCATGGTCTTCAAGCCTATGGCGTTTTTTGTGCACGATGCCATGGAGCTACCGGCGATGGCGGTCCCGCCGATGGAAAGCCTGACTCCACAGCGGCCAAGATCGGCTCTATCGTTGACCCATCGTACCTTGCCGTCATCAGCGACCAGAACCTGCGCAGCATCACCATCGCAGGCCGTCCCGACTTGGCGATGCCCGATTGGCGCAACGACTCAGATCATCCGATGACCGACCAGCAAGTCACCGATATCCTCGCCTGGCTTGCGTCAAAGCGCGTTTCAAATCCGGGCCAACCTTATCCTAACCATCCATAGAGATGGAAGACCAAATGCAGCACGAATCAATGTCTTTCAAAGTGACGACCACGGTATGGAGCAGAACGTAATGAACCCAAGTGAGCCTCTTCCATCAACCGATCAAGCCGCTACGACGGAGCCCGCGGCGAACGCCAGCAATGCTGACCGCTCGCGCCGGTTATTCCTCTTCAAGCTGTCACTGCTCTTCAATGGAGTAGTCGGCGCGATCCTCGCCGTTCCCATCGTCGGCTACTTGCTTGGCCCGGCGCTGAAAAGAACCACCGGCGAGGACTCATGGATCAACCTCGGCCCACTCACTAGTTTCCCTGAAGGCGAAACCCGTCTCGTAAACTTCCGCAATCCCGTTACCACGCCCTGGGACGGGCAAACCGGCGACATTCCCTGCTGGGTTCGCCACATCTCCGGAAACGACTTTCAGGTCTTCGCGATCAACTGCGCTCATCTCGGATGTCCGGTCCGTTGGTTCGCCCAATCCAAGCTATTTCTCTGCCCATGCCACGGGGGCGCCTACTACGAAGATGGATCGCGCGCATCGGGTCCGCCGGAACGTGGTCTTTTCCTGTATGACCACAAGATTGTCGCAAGCAACCTGATGATCAGCGCCGGCAAAATGCCCACCCTGGCGGCGCGCAACTGCGGTAAGCCCACGCTCACGCAAATTCAGCCGAGCACCACAGCTGCCGCGGTATCCGTTGAAGAGCCGAAACACGACGAACGCTCGCAATTAAGGAATAATGTATGGCCAGCTTGAAGGACACGGCAGTAGGCCTCTACAACTGGTTCGAGCAGCGGCTCGGGCTTGGCGCTCCTGCAATCGAAGCAGCAGAGCACCAGATCCCGTCCCGCACGTCGAGTTGGTGGTATGTGTTTGGTAGCGCCGCCACGGTGATTCTGGTTCTTCAAGTCGTAACCGGAATTTTGCTTGCTCTTGTCTATTCTCCCAGCGCCAGCCACGCATGGAGCAGTCTCGAGTTCCTCGATCACAACGTAAGGCTTGGTTGGTTTTTGCGCGCCATGCACGGTTGGGGCTCCGACTTCATGATCGCGATCGTGCTGATTCACCTGATGCAGGTGTTTCTGTTCGGTGCCTACAAATTCCCGCGCGAACTCACCTGGATCATCGGCGTCTGCCTACTGTTGCTAACGCTCGGCATGGCATTCACAGGCCAGGTTCTTCGTTTCGATCAGGATGCCTATTGGGGACTCGGCATCGGCGCTTCCATCGTTAGCCGTGTTCCTTTCGTCGGCGGCGCGCTCGTAGACCTTATGCTCGGCGGCCCCATCATCGCGGGACCGGCGCTTTCGCGCTTCTTCACCCTGCACGTCTTCGTTATTCCCGGCATCCTGCTCGGGCTGGTCGCCCTGCATCTGCTGATGGTGGTGCGCCTCGGCATCAACGATTGGCCAATGCCTGGCCGTCTCGTCAATAAAAAAACTTACGTGCAGGAGTATCACAAGCTCACCGCGAAGACCGGCATTCCATTCGTGCCGGATGCTGTGTGGAAAGACGCCGTTTTCACCGCTGTTATCCTGCTCGCAGTCATGGCCTGCGCGCTGTGGTTTGGGCCCTTCGGCCCAACGGGTCAGCCCGATCCCACCATCATTGAGACCGCGCCCAAGCCCGACTTCGCCTTCCTATGGATCTACGCAGTCCTCGCCTATCTGCCGCCAAGCCTCGAAACGCCGGTTCTTTTCATCGCACCGGTTCTCATCATCGGCACAATGTTGCTGCTTCCCCTGGTATCGGGCGAAGGCGAAAAGCATTGGTCGCGTCGTCCAGTAGCAGTCTTGATGGTTGCCGTTATCGCCGTCACGCTCGGCGCATTCACCCGTCTCGGCATGTACACACCCTGGAGCCCGATCATGAACGCGTGGACCAGCAATCCGATTCCAGAGGCGGACCTGAAAGATCGCACTCCGCTTGAGCGCCAGGGTGCCCTCGTGCTGCAAAACAAGCAGTGCCGCAATTGCCACTCCATCGGCGGAGCCGGAGGCATGCGCGGTCCCGCGTTGGACTCAATCGCATCGCGCATGACAGAAGATCAGATTATCCGCCAGGTGTTGCAAGGAGGCGGCAACATGCCCGCCTACGGCAACGCGCTCAACCCCTCTGAGACCACTGCGCTCGTGCATTTCCTGCTCACGCTCCGTGGCGGCCGTCTATCCCCCGCTGTCGATGCCTCGCGAAAATTGGCTCAAACCAACGAGCAGTCTCCGGCGCAGCCCAAGCCTCCACCACCCGCCGGAAATTAGCCCTGCAGTTCGAACTCCCAAATGCCTCCTGCATATCAAGCCATCTTCGATGAGTGGTCTCCGCCCGCTTTCCTCACCGCGATGGTGCTGCTTTCCGCCATCGTCTACGTTCGCGGCTGGATCGCAATCCGCAAAACTCGCCCTGCACAGTTCACTGCGGGTCGGCCGGCAGCATTCCTTCTCGGCCTCGCCACTCTCTGGCTCGCCATCGGTTCGCCGATGGATGGCTTCGCCGACGCGCTCCTCAGCGCGCACATGGTGGAGCATCTGCTCCTCATGTCGTTTGTTCCCCCACTCATTCTTCTCGGTAGTCCGCAGGTCCCACTGTTGCGCGGTCTTCCCCATAAATTCACCGCGCATCTGCTCGGCCCTTTGTTTCGCATGAAGGCGCTACGCACATTGGGCCGCTTCCTCACCAGGCCGCTGGTTGCGTGGATCGCGATGAATGTGATCTTCCTCGGCTGGCATGTACCAGCCGCCTATGACTTCGCGCTCGAGCACGAACGCTGGCACGACTTCGAACACATCTGTTTTCTCTTCGCCTCGATTCTTTTCTGGTGGCCACTCATCCGCCCGTGGCCCACAAGCGCACATTACCCAGGCTGGATCATGCTCCCCTATCTTGTCAGCGCAGATATCGTCAATACAGCTCTTTCGGCTTTCCTTGCTTTCTGCGGCCGCCCTGTGTACGGGTACTACGCCGAACAGCCTAACCCATTTCATGTTTCGTTGATGGGTGACCAGGTCACCGGCGCGGTTATTATGTGGGTCATAGGTTCGTTGGTCTTCCTGATCCCCGCTGTGGTCATAACAATCCGTCTCTTGCAGCAGGACTCAAAACTTCAGATATAGAAAGGAGATACGCGCTATAGATCAGAATCCGATGCGCAGTGAGTCTACGTTGATCTTGAAAGACGAGGCGAAATACACTGAGTCTTTTTCGGCCCTTGCACCTGTGTTCCCGCTTTGTATAAGTAGTAGCCCTTCTTATCGGGATGCATCACAATGGACTCCCAATAGCCGGAGTTAGTTCGCTCAATAAAGTTGCGGATAAATATGCATCTCTCATCGCGCCGAAAGTACAATCGGGCTGATGGAAGATCGTAAACACGAAGAGTCGGCTCGCCGGTACGATGAGGAAAAATATCGGCTTGTACTCGAAACGGCCAGTGACGCTGTGGTCAGCATCGACCATTCCGGTACTATCCAGGCCGCCAATCCCGCCTGCAGGAGAATCTTCGCTTACGAACCTGACGAGTTGATCGGCAGACCATTGACGATACTGATGCCCGAATACATGCGCCAGCTGCACGAGAATGGATTCAGCCGCTACCTCGCCACCGGCCAGCGGCACATCAACTGGCAGGGCACCGAACTGACGGCGCGGCGCAAGAATGGCCAGGAATTTCCGGTGGAAGTCTCGTTTGGAGAACTGACCAAAGATGGGCAAAAGGCATTTACCGGCTTTATCCGCGATATCAGCGAAAGAAAGCGAGCCGAACACGCACTGCGGCGCAGCGAGGCATTCCTCGCGGAAGGTCAACATCTCGGTCAAATCGGGAGTTTTTCCTGGCGCGTGGCGACAGACGAAATCACGTGGTCAGCGGAGCTCTATCGCATCTACGAGTTTGAAATCGGCGTGCCCGTCACGCACGAACTGATCCGTAGTCGTGTCCATCCGGAAGACGTCAGTTTGATCGAGAAAATGAATATGGTGGACCAGGCACGAGAAGGCGGCCTCGATTTTGAATGGCAGTACCGCTTGCTGATGCCGGACCACTCGATCAAGTACATGCATGCAGTCGCCCATGCGACCCGGGACCAGGATGGCCAACTGGAGTACATCGCCTCGGTTCAGGATGTCACGGCGCGCAGACTCGCGGAAGAGGCACGCGACAAGGCTCGATCGGAACTTGCGCATGTTTCCAGGGTGATGAGCCTCGGAACGCTGACGGCGTCGATCGCCCACGAGGTAAACCAACCTCTAACCGCGGTAACCAACAACGCCAACGCCTGTTTAAGACTGCTCGCCAATCGTGCCCTTGAACCCGAGGTTCTGCGTCGGGTTCTTGAAGAAATTGTCGTGGACGGGGCGCGCGCAAGCGCCGTTATTGCTCGGATTCGCGCCTTCCTCAAGAAGAAGCCTTCCGAAATGAGTGAAGTGGACATCAATCAGGTGATTCACGAGACGGTAACCTTGGCCAGCCGTGAGCTTTCCGAGAATCAGATCCGAATCGAATATCGATTAACGCAGCCGCTTCCTTTTGTATTGGCGGACCGAATTCAGATGCAGCAAGTCCTGCTGAATCTGATCATCAATGGCATCGAAGCCATGATCACCAATGACGACGTTCCGCGATTGCTGCAAGTGGAGTCGCGCATTGACGAATCTGGCGACGTGCTGATTGCCGTATGCGATATGGGCAAGGGCCTTGAATCTGAACCGGATTGCGTCTTTACTCCCTTCTACACAACGAAATCAAATGGCATGGGGATGGGCTTGTCCATCAGCCGCTCACTCGTTGAAGGACACGGCGGACGTATATGGGCTGAACCAAATTCGCCGCGGGGATCCATCTTTAATTTCACATTGCCAGTAGCTGTCAGGAGCCTGCGATGACAATCATGACCGGCGCTCCTTTCGTCTTTGTTGTCGATGACGATCCATCCGTACGTTCATCGCT
>JBELAI010000159.1:0-13403 GCA_049508975.1 Occallatibacter sp.
CCTGCCCCGCTTCCCATTCCTCATCTGCGTTTCCCTTTCGCTATTAAAGCAGCTCGCTAAGGGATACGTTTTACGCGGGCAAGGTCATGGGGGCCCTTTACAGCTGGACCGAATTGGACCAAATTCGGAAGGGGAGCGCTGGCAAAATAGCTTTGAAGAATTGGCTCCTTGGGTAGCACTCTAACTTGCGACCCTTCGGTTAAAAGCGCCCAACTCGGCTCGTGCCGGGCCAATGTGGTGTTGAACTTGATTAGTTCTTAGAAGCCGAATGCAACACACCCGCTCCCGTTTCTGCCAGTTGCTGTAAGCTGCTATCCTTTGTGCACCTTAGACGCTCCCTCGTTCCCGAGCACTGCTACCTATACACTCCAGATTATTTACAATTTTGAACCAGGATGGGCACAGCGCCATGGGGTGAACCCTCCGCTGGGACAATTTGAAATTGGCACACCTTTCCGTACGCTGAGTTTTGCTACTCAAGCAGCCTCTTGCCCGCCAGAATGGTGCTCAGTTTGTAAAACGGAATCTATCTTCAATTGCAACCAAAACCACTGCATTTCGGTCGGTATGTCTGGTACTTTCCAGGGCTACATTGCTGCGCTCAGATTGCTCCCGCGTATGCCGTCGAAGAACGGTGTTCCCCGCTGCCGCACACACTCAGCAGCGTATAGGTACATTGCGGCCGACCAGGTTTGCCAATCCCGGCCGCTGGGTTTACCAGTTTGCGCGTGACTCCACTCATTGAAGCCCCACTCCGCCGCGTTTTCGTGCCATGGCTTGACCAGTTCTGTCAGCGCCAGCAATTTGCGCTCCGCCAGATCCATCTGACCTGCCGCAACGCACGCAGCGACATAAAAGCCACAAATGAACGGCCACACTCCCCCGTTGTGGTAGTCGCCCGGTCGGTTATAGCGCTCGTATCGGGGCAGCCAATCTACATGATGGGGCAAAATGTACGGAAACAAACACGGCGGCAAATCTACGGCAAGTTCCCCGTGTCCCCGCATGGCCTCACATTCGGCCTCTATCCAAGTCAGCAGATTTGCAGACCATTGAGGTGATGCAATGCCGGTCAGGATTGCCAGACTGTTGCCAAGCAGGTCGAAACGGTCGCTGCTCATGATCTTGTACGAATAGAGTCCGAAGTAGGGCGCGGTTGGCTCCACAAGAGCCTCTTGCTCATAGCTTTTCTTTTCCTCGCCACTGACTTCCAGACGCCTCATCGATCCGCGTAGTTGCTCGGCGGACTTATGGTCACCATAAAGGCGAAGATATGCATAGACCAGCATATTCACGTACAGTCCATACCCCATCACGTACTGTTCATCGCGCCAGTCGCTGGTGGGCAACTGGCACACCATCACTCGATCATCCGGGCTTTGATACTGCATCCAGCGCAGGGCCTTCTCCGCTGCCTCAAGGAGAAACTCCGGCTGATTCGTCGATATTCTGTAGAGGGCCAGCCCGAAGAGGAAGAGCGGCGTCGAATCGCTGGAGCCGCGGTTGTCTGGATCGTGTGCGAGAGATGGGATGTGGCCGCGCGATGTCTGATTGTTGGCAAGCGCCACCAATGTGCGCTCCAGAGCATCCGCAAGCTGCTCGTTGCCAGTGGCCAGAAAGCCGAGAGCTGAAATCATCAGGTCCCGAGTGTACGGTTCCGGGTATCCCCAACCAGCTGTTCGAGGCAGTCCTTGAAATGGTCCATTTGCGTTGTGCAGCAGGATTTGTAGAGCCGCCTCTTTTGCCTGCTCGATTACGAAACGTGACTGATCATCGAATGACATAAAATCCTCGCTGGCGTGCAGGGTTGAGGGAGCGACATGCGCGCCTCGTTGCTTTCTACTGAATACCCAATCGGTCGGAAATGATCTCCACGAATCGCCGGGCAACCTGGCGATAGTCGAATAAGTCGACCACGCGTTTGCGGCCCGCTTTTCCCATTCGCTGCCTAAGCGCACTGTCCTTCATGAGCAGAAGAAGATATTTGGCGATGTCGGGCACGCTGGCTCGATATTCAGCCGTTCGCGGATTTGGAAACACGATACAATGACTTTTTTCATATTCGTGGCCTTCGCCATAGATTGCTTCGGTGATTTTTCTTTCCTCTGCCACTCTCGCCAGAAATGCTGTCTCGCCATGGACCATAGTGTCCCGAAATGCCATGGCATCGATTGCGATCACCGGCTTTTCGCAGGCGTTCGCCTCAACCTGAATCATGCCGAATCCCTCCAGCCGCGAAGGCGCAGCGTAGATGTCGCAGGCGGACAATAAGTAAGGCATAAAGTTTTGCGACACGACGTTTGTTGAGAAAATGACTTTCTCTCCTATGCCCAAATCCGCCGCCATCTTGAGGTCGATCACGTTTTGTTGTTCAGTACGGGGTTGCGGCCAAACCTTACAAACATATCTCCAGTCGGGGACCTCGCTATCGATCAGCGCCAAAGCCTGCATGACCTCCTGCGCGCCTTTGGAAGCGCCGTCCCCGCCGGCGGTCAAGATCATTAACTGGTCATCCGAAATTTCCAAAGCCTCGCGGATCGCCCGGACCTTTAACTCATCGCGGCTGTGCGGCGCGTAGAGGTCCGTGCCGCAACCCACAGGAAGCACCGCAATGTTGTCTCCCTTGATGCCATCCCTGATATAAACCTCCTTCACCCAGTTGGAGGTGACTAGGATCAGCGGTAAGGCGTTTAGCACTTCACGGTGTTCAGCAACATAACCATCCGCCACGAGCCATGGCACAGCCTTCATTCCAAACCGCTGGGGGTGCATGACCAGATGCGGAAGATGGCCCCAGAACCCAACGCCCACCACGATATCCGGCTGAAACCAGCGATAGTACCATTCCTTTTCCAAGTCCGATTCCAGGTGGACTGGGTGAACATCCACGCCCATCTCGGACAGGCCTCTGTACAAAAGCTCACCCTGCAGGGCCAAGCCTGCCGCCGGCGCCGGATATTCGCTCAATACAAGTACTTTCACGGTTGTTGCTCCCTGATTGTCGTACGCTTTGCCGCTGCCTGTGCTGAGTCGAAGCACCAGAATCCTTCTTCACGAGGAGCGGCCCTTGCTTCCCAACTGTCGATGCCATACCCGTAAACGTCAGTAATCAACCGGCGTTTTTCCAGCCAGAGATTATCCGCCAGCGCATCACGCCGATCCGCGTCGTTTCGAACTCGTGGCAAATACGCTCGCTTGCCGTCTTCGTAAGCAAACAACCAGAGTCGGTCTGTGCAGATGCGGCCGGATTGCCAGAGTTCGACGACTGCGTGGCAGCATTCCTCATGGCGGCGATGTCGTGTGTACTCGCCTTTCGGGCCGTGGGTGAGAATTAGACTGTACCCGGTTTCAGCCAATAATTGGGCTAAGGTTTCGTGAACCTGTTCGATTGGGAGCGGCACTTGGTCGGGCCCATCATCCAGATCCGCCATCTCACCCTCTGCTCCGAATCGCTGTAATACCCGGTGGAACTTTGGGGCACGGTCCGGATCGGATGCTCTGCATAGGGTCACGACGCGCCAGTGAAACTCCGGATGGGTCAGTATGTAGCCACCGCACCAGAGAGTCTCGTCGTCCGGGTGCGCGACGACAACGGCGGCCCGCATGTGAGGACCTTGTATCACTTCATCGAGTTGGACGGGGGGCATTGTTCTCCACGGAAAGCGTCAAATTGTCGAGGTTGACTCGCGCGGACCAATTCTGCAACTCGGCTGTCAAACTTCTTGATGACATTTCCTCACGCGCAAATATCTCCATCTGAAACCTTTTCATAACGCCATGTCCATATCTGGCCATTAAGGATCAAAGCGGCAAATTCCACGTGTCGCACATTCAGTTCCCAACAATTACATTTCATGAACGATTCAAAGCTTTGTCGTTTGCAGTCTCAGCGCATTGGCGATCACAGAGACGGAGCTGAAGCTCATTGCAGCCGCTGCGATCATCGGATTCAAAAGCAAGCCGAAGGCTGGAAAAAGTACACCTGCGGCCAGCGGCACACCGACGGCGTTATAAACGAGAGCGAAAAACAAGTTCTCGCGGATGTTGCGCATCGTCGACTTGCTCAGATGACGGGCGCGGAGAATCCCGCGCAGATCGCCTTTCAACAGCGTGATGCTGCCAGCCTCCATTGCCACATCAGTACCGGTGCCCATGGCGATTCCAATGTCGGCCTGTGCAAGTGCGGGCGCGTCGTTCACTCCGTCCCCAGCCATTGCAACCACAGCGCCCTTTCGCTGATACTCTTTGACCACCTCCGCCTTCTTTTGAGGCAGCACATCGGCATAGAATTCGATGCCGAGCTTGTCCGCGACGGCCTTGACGGTGGTCTTGTTATCTCCTGTGACCATGATGATCTTCAGACCGGCGGCAGTCAGCTCGCGAATTGCATCGGGCGTGGATTCCTTGATGGGGTCGGAGACCCCAACCAGGCCCGCAGCCTTGATATTCACGGCGACCAGCATTACCGTTTGGCCCTCTTTGCGCAATTCTTCAGCGCGTTCGAGCAACACGGCAGGATCGACAGCAAGGTCGCGGACCAACTCCGCATTTCCGACAGCGACCTGCTTGCCTGAGACGGTTCCTTTTACGCCCTTGCCGGTGGTGGAACTGAATCCGACTACGTCGACCAGGACAAGCTTTCTTGCTTCCGCGCCCTTCACGATGGCTGCGGCCAACGGGTGTTCGCTGGATCGTTCAAGGCTGGCGACGAGCTGGAGCAGGCGGGATTCATCGATCCCTGGCTGAGGGATGACGGAACGAAGCGTCGGCTTACCTTCGGTGAGTGTTCCGGTCTTGCCGATGATGAGTGTGTCAACCTTGCCGAAGATCTCCAGCGCCTCAGCATTGCGGATGAGGATTCCTGCGCGAGCACCGCGACCGGTGCCTACCATGATGGCCATGGGCGTGGCCGGACCGAGGGCGCACGGGCAAGCGACGATAAGAACTGCAACGGCATTTACAAGTGCATGAGCAAAGCGGGGCTGTGGAACGGCGAGGAACCAAACAGCGAATGTGACGACGGCCGCAACGATCACAGCCGGGACAAAGTACGACGACACCCGATCAGCCAGCCGTTGAATCGGCGCCCGCGACCGCTGCGCCTCGCCGACCATCTTCACAATCTGCGACAAAAGCGTGTCAGCCCCCACGCGTTCAGCACGCATCACAAACCCGCCAGTTCCGTTGACAGTTCCCGCTGTAACCTTCGCGTCTTTATCCTTTTCAACTGGAATGGGCTCTCCGCTAATCATGGATTCATCGACGGAGCTGTGTCCATCAAGCACGGTGCCATCCACAGGCACCTTTTCGCCGGGTCGCACGCGGAGCCTGTCGCCAACCTGCACCTGGTCGAGCGGCACGTCGGCTTCCCCGCCTTTATCGTCAAGCCGCTTGGCGGTCTTCGGAGCAAGGCCTAGCAACGCGCGAATCGCACCGCTGGTCTGGCTGCGTGCGCGCAGTTCCATCACCTGTCCAAGGAGGACTAGCGCAACGATCACCGTTGCCGGCTCAAAATACACATCGATCTGCCCCCCAGCTCCGCGAAACGACGCAGGAAATATCTGGGGAACGACTGTAGCGAAGACGCTGTAAAGATAAGCCGAGCCAGTACCAAGGGCAACAAAGGTGAACATGTTCAGGCTGCGATGCACCACCGATTGCCAGCCTCGGACGAAGAAGGGTAGCCCGCACCACAGAACTACTGGCGTCGCCAGTCCGAGCTCGGCCCAAGCCCACACTCTTGGTGAGAACAAGTGTTGCAGCGGCATGGATGGCAGAAACGCTGAAACCATCAGTGCCAGCATGGGCGCGGCCAACGCAACGCTGATCCAGAACCGCCTCGTCATGTCGGCGAGTTCCGGATTGTCGTCTTCGGCTATCACTTCCCGAGGTTCCAGCGCCATGCCGCATATCGAGCATGCGCCCGGTGCATCGCGCACAATCTGCGGATGCATTGGGCATGTATATTCCGTATGCTTTGCGGCTACGGGTGCGGTCGATCTTTCCAATGCCATGCCGCATTTCGGACAATGGCCCGGACCTGCTTGTTTGATCTCCGGATGCATCGGGCAGGTGTATTCGCCTAGCACAACGGTCTTCGTCTGCGCTCGTGACGGAGATACGTCCGGGTTGTTCTGTGTGTATCTTTCTGGTGCCGTCCTGAACTTTGCGGCGCAGCCCTCGGTGCAGAAGTAGAAAGTGGTGCCCTGATATTCAGCGGTCGCCGCGGTTTTCGACGGATCGACATCCATTCCGCAAACGGGATCGTGCTCTTGCTCCGGGTGCAAGGAGCGATCATGGCCAGGTTCGCTCATCTGACTACACCTCGATCGTGAAGCCTTGTCTTTGGGCGACAGACTTGATCAATCGCGAAAACGTGCTGTAATGCTGAGCCATGTTCGCCGACCATGACAGCCCGTCGGCGCGCCCAATCTTTCGCCAATACTCCTCAAGCGTCCGGTCGTAGGCGTCAATCGCCGGCTTTAAGGCATCTGGATGATACTTTTCCTCATGTCGGAAGCTCTCGATCGGCAAGCGGGGTTTTTGAGGAGACTCCTCGACAACATAGCCGAGAACCACTCCGTCTACGGGGAAAGTGTTCGCCGGCAACTCAAGCAGATCTATCATTGCCTGCGGATCGCGGCGAATTCCCCCGATGGGGACGACGCCAAGTCCCAATGCGCGTGCCGCTGTCATAAGCGTCGCCATTGCGATGCCCGCATCGCTAACCGCGGCCAAAATCCCCTCAAGACTGCGCTGAAACACCTGCTCGCCCCCAGCTTTCTCGACGCCCAAGTTAGTCTTATAGAGGTCTAAGATTACCGCGATGAACACCGGTGCCTGCGCGATCCATGGCTGGCCACCCGCAATCTCGGCTATGCGTGCGCGGCTCTCTGAATTGCGCACCACCACGAGCGATATCTCGTGGCTGTTGGTGGACGTGGGAGCACGGCGAGCGGATTCGATAACGGCTTCGAGGATTTCGTCCGGGATAGGATCGCTTTTATAGCTGCGGCTGCTGTGATGCGCCTGCAATAAGCGGATGGTTTCATTCATCGGGTCTCCATGTTCTTGTCCGCCGACGTCTTCAATGCACAAATCAGATTTAACTTGACAATGAATGCATTGATTATTTCGCTACGCAATCAGCATCGGGTAGTCTGTATAGCCGTGCGGCCCAGCCGTGAAAAACGTGCCTGGGTCCGGCACATTGAGCGATGAATTGCTGGTAAACCGTACCGGCAAATCGGCGTTGGCGATGAAGAGTCGGCCAAAGGCTACTGCATCCGCCTCACCTTCCTGAATAACCTCATTCGCTTGTGCCAGGGTGTATTTTTCATTTGCGATATATACGCCGCCGAACTGCTTCTTGAGTTGAGGTCCCAATCGGTCAGGTCCAAAATACTCGCGCGCGAATAGGAAACCAAGTTCGCGCCTGCCTAGCTCACGCGCCACGTAGCCAAAGGTTGCCGGCGGGTTTGAATCATGCATGTCGTTCGAATCGCCGCGCGGTGCCAAGTGCATACCCACACGCTTGGCGCGCCAAACCGAGACCACCGCATCGGCCACTTCAAGCATGAGCCTGGCGCGGTTTTCAATCGAGCCCCCATATTCGTCTGTGCGATGATTGGATCCGTCCTGTAAGAATTGATCGATCAAGTAGCCATTCGCCCCGTGAATCTCCACACCATCAAAGCCAGCCAATTTCGCATTCTCTGCTCCCCTGCGGAAGCCCTCAACGATGCCCGGAAGTTCGGATGTTTCAAGTGCGCGCGGCGTCACATAGTCGGTTACCGGGCGCACCAGGCTCACATGACCGGCAGGTCGGATCGGGCTGGGAGCTACCGGAAGTTTGCCTTCCAGAAAGCGGGGGTCTGAGATGCGGCCCACATGCCACAATTGTGCAAAGATGCGGCCGCCTGCCCGGTGCACAGACTTGGTAACCAACTTCCAGGCTTCGATTTGCTGCGGCGACCAAATTCCCGGCACACTCGCGTAGCCAACACCCTGTGGCACAACCGGTATGCCCTCGGAGATGATCAGGCCCGAACCGGCACGCTGTGTATAGTATTCGACCATAAGCGGCGTTGGAATGTGCTCTGGTGTGCCTCGCAAGCGGGTAAGCGGAGCCATGATAACCCGGTTCAGCAGATGGATGTCGCCGATCTGGATGGGATCTAACAGAGAAGCCATAGTATGAGTCCTTGTGAAAAATTGCGTTGATATGTGGCCGCGTTATTATCAGGTCGATGCGCAGGGATCGCTTCACACTTTCTCTTTACCCAGTCAATCTTGCCGCCCTTGCGCTAAGGGACACTAAATGTGAGTGCTGGAAGCGCCCAATGCGATTGTCAATCTGCAATCAGAGAATGACTGTGTCTAATTGATCAGATGGTCAGCCATCCGAGGCCGGAGAATCATGCTGAGCGCACGGGAAAGGCTTCGGCAAACCAGCCAATGCTGACCAGTTGAACCCGTTCGCAGATTTAGGTAGCCGATAGATCTTTTTCACGCAATTCCGCCAGCCTGATCCTCTATAACCATTCCGGATCGGAATAGGACGAAGTCAAGATGTATCCAAGCCTCAACGCACAAAGCTCTGAGACCTTTGCAGCGCGAAAGAAGCAAAACGACCTGAACATTTTTCCGAATCCGCGTCTTGCCGCATATGGGTTTAAGATCTGGTTGCAGAAGACCGCAGCACAAAACATGGCAATGGTCGTGGAAGCGTCTGACCTCATGCGCGCGCATCGTCTAGCCAACCGTTCGCGACAGCCTCGCGCTCCACAAGCGCATTGATCACCGTTTCCGTCAAGCGACGCTCAACATGCCAACCATCGGCCAAGACGCCACAGAGACTCCACAACTCCCATAGCATCTGCAAGTTGAATCCCCAGTCGTTGCGAGCCTCGCCCCATAGCTCCGTGGTTGTGGCGACGGGATTGGCACTGTTGCTGCTTTCGTGTCAGCTTATAGTCGGCTGCCATTCACATCGGGTTGTGATTCCTCGCATTGGAAGCAATTCATTAGACGCGGGAGCCGTCGCCGAGAGACTGCAGACGTTGACGTCTGCTGGAACATCTTCTGAGAACCATTCGGCGAACTTCATCGACGAACGAAAAAATGCTCAGAAACTGTATGAAGCGATCCAATACTCACTCGCGTGGGTACGCGGAGGGCAAGCAACCCCACAGGGACTTGCCATCATTGCGGCGCTCGAGAACAGCCAACAAAAAGGGCTCAGTCCAGAAGATTACGATGCATCCAACTGGCCTGCGCGACTGGCTGCGCTTAAAGCCGCGCCAGGAAACGCGGATACCGTGGCACAATTTGACGCCTCTCTGACGATCAGTGCGATGCGGTATCTCTCCAATCTCCGCATCGGAAGGGTAAATCCGAAGCCCTTGGAGTTTGGCATCGATCTCGACCAGAAACACTATGACTTGCCCCAATTTTTGGTTCAGAAGGTTCTCACGGGGAGCAACCTCCCGGACGTATTGAACAAGGTAGAACCCCAATACCTGGGCTACCAACGAACCGAGACCGCGTTACTCAATTATCTGACCCTTGCTGCTCAGGACCATAGCCAGCCGTTACCTGATCTGCAAAAGACGGTGAAGAGCGGCGATGCGTATCCTAGTGTTCAGCAGTTGGGCGAGCGACTTCGCCTGCTTGGCGATCTGCCGCAGAGCGCTGTTGTCGATCCGAACGCGACAACCTATGATGAGCCATTGGTAGCGGCGGTCAAGCACTTCCAAGCCCGTCATGGGTTGAAGTCCGAAGGACGGCTGGACAAAGAAAGCCTTGCTCAGTTGAATGTGCCGTTGAGTTCCCGCGTGATCCAGTTGGAAGACTCTCTTGAACGGTGGCGCTGGCTTCCGGCGGAATATCCGCAATTACCTGTCGCCGTGAATATACCCGGATTCAAACTGCGTGTATTTTCAGACGATCACACCGTTGCGTTGCAGATGAATGTTGTGGTGGGGAAGGCGCTCAATCATCAGACGCCGGTTTTTGCCAAGGAAATGAAATACATCATCTTCCGGCCGTATTGGAATCTTCCCCTCGATATTGTTCGTGCGGAGATTGTCCCCAAGCTTCTCCGGGATCCACATTACCTGGCGAGGAAAGGCTTTGAGGCCACGGACCAGAATGGGCACATCGTATCAGCGGGAGCGGTGAGCCGAGCCACGCTGGCAGAGATAAAGTCAGGCAGGCTACTGGTAAGGCAAAAGCCCGGGCCACGAAACGCGCTTGGCTTGGTCAAATTCATGTTCCCCAACGAATTCGACATATACCTGCATAGCACGCCGGCACCGGAGTTATTCAATCAGTCTCGCCGCGACTTCAGTCATGGCTGCATTCGCGTGGAGAAACCGGCGGAACTGGCAGCGTGGCTGCTCAAAGACCAGCCCAAATGGACGCTGGAGAAGATAAAGGCAGCCATGCTGTCTAGTCCTGACAATCAGCAGGTGAATCTCTCCACACCAGTGCCGGTCGTGATCGTTTATCTGACGGCAATCGTCGAGGAAAATGGCGAAGTCTATTTCTACGATGACATCTATGGACTTGACGCGACTCTCAACGATGCCTTGGCCAAGGGCCAGACGAACCATTGATCGTAATATCGGCTACCAGCGACGGACCGGGCCTACGTCCACATGCACAAAATCGGATTGCGCGTAATAACCTACGCCCCCGCGCTGCAGAGACAGAGCAGCATCGCGAACTTGAGCCGTAGGTATCCCAGGAATGCGAATATCAATGGCTTTGGCTTCCATGTGCTGACTGTGCAGAGCAACTCCATTGCTATGCTCGCGGAGATAGTTATTGCTCCATGGGGTGCGATACCCACAGACGATATCGATCTCGCTGTCGAGATGTCCCAGTTTGGCCAACAGGTCATGCAGCAGATCGAATTCCCTCATGTCATAGTCCTTCTCGTCGCCAGTACGGTGGTCGCGAAGAAAATGATCCAGCGCCGCAACGCCTTCCGGAAGGTATTGGTCACCTATCCGGTAGACAACATCGAGATGTTCTCCGGTATGAAGGTGATAGAGGCGAAGGCGATAAGGCACGGAATCCGCAGGCGTCGTTGCTCCTGCCGCTCTTGCAGCGGGAAAGAAAGAGAAAGCCAACGCGGCGACGAAACTGATAATCAAGGGTTTCTTTAACAGATTAGGTCTCTTTCTGGGGTCAACTCCATTATAGGCGTCTGTGCAAATCGATGCCGACCGAATGGGGATCGGGCAAGTCGCGATCAACCCCGCGCTTATCGAACTGTCACCGACCAAAGCGTCCGATTATTGATGCTGATGTGCCGCTCAGATGTCCAAAAGAGCACAGCCTTTGCCTTCACAAAAACAGAGACTTGAATTTCAAGTCACTCTAAAGACTCATTGAGGACCATCATGCCGGACGTTCATCCTTTTCCCTCCATCCCGACAAACATCCTTGTGCCCATCGACTTTAGCCCGTCCTCTGAAGCAGCCTTGGACGCAGCCAGCGATTTAGCTGAACATTTTCAAGCCAGCCTTGTCCTGGTCAACGTCGTTCCCTGCCTTTCATTTTTTGCTCTTACGTATGCCATTCCGGACGATGCTCTCCGACGGAAAATGGGGGCACACGCTGAGAGCCTTCTAGCCAAGTGTCAGTTGGCACTTACTACGAGAGGCGGCAGCTCTAGTCATAGCGTCGAATTTGGCAACGACGTTGCCGGAGCCATCATCGATGTTGCAGAGCGTGAACATGTCGACATGGTCGTGATCTCCACCCACGGGATCTCCGGTTGGCATCCCCTTGTCTTTGGCTCCATCGCCGAGAAGATCGTGAAGCTTGTGCAATGCCCACTTTTGCTTCTCCACTCGGCCAAGCCTGAAACCACCGTGAAGACTCCATCAGGCCGCTCAATGGAATGGTGGTAGTGAGATCAACTCTGTAGGTGGCCAATGGTGAGTCCGACAAGCCGCGTCGCCCCGGCATCAAACAGTCCGGCCGCAAAGCCGGCTAGCGATGGCACCCCAGTTGGACTCACAAGCGAAGAAGCGCGCGCGCGCTTTGCAAAAGACGGCCCCAACGCCATGCCGGACAATTCGGCTCATCCATTGCGCAATGCGTTGGCCAAATTCTGGGCGCCTGTACCGTGGCTTCTTGAAGCATCCGTTGTGCTTGAGATCGTTCTGCACAAGTATTACGAAGCTGCTGTTATAGCGGCTTTGCTCCTTTTCAACGCGGCTCTCGCCTACTTCCAGGAAAGTCGCGCACAGGCCACCCTCGCTGCTCTCAAATCCCGTTTGGCGCTCAACGCCTCGGTTCAGCGAGACGGTGAGTGGAAAACTGTGCCCGCGGCGGAATTGGTATGTGGCGACCTGGTCAAGCTTTCGCTCGGCGGCGTCGTGGCCGCGGATGTGGACCTAAAGAGTGGCTCTGTTGAACTCGACCAATCCATGCTCACAGGGGAATCGCTCCCCATTGATGCCGGCGCCGGCACAGACACGTTTGCAGGGGCCCTGGTGCGGCGCGGCGAAGCCACCGCCATCGTTACGGCTACCGGTACCCACACCAAATTCGGCCGCACGGCTGAACTCATTCGGTCCGCACACGTAGTGAGTACACAGCAGAAGGCCGTCCTTAAAATCATCCGCAACCTGGCGGTCTTCAATTGCCTCATCATCGTTGCGATGGGAGTGTACGCCCATCATCATGCGATGCCATCAAGCGAGATGATCCCGTTATTGCTTACCTCCGTCCTGGCCATCATCCCGGTCGCATTACCGGCAACATTCACTCTCGCTGCCGCGATTGGAGCACGGGCTCTCGCGAAGCAAGGTGTGTTGCCAACACGGCTTTCTGCTGTGGACGAAGCCGCCTCGATCGATGTGTTGTGCTCAGACAAGACCGGGACTCTGACCCGCAATGAACTAACTGTTACAAGCGTTCGTCCATTGCCAGGATTCGACGAAGCGCACGTTCTCGGGATGGCGGCGCTGGCGAGTTCTGAAGGAGGCCAGGACCCAGTTGATGCGGCCATTCGACTTGCTTCATCGCAGAAGACAACCAGCGACTTGCCAAAACTGACCGCTTTTGTTCCGTTCGATCCGGTGAAGAAAACCTCGGAAGCAACCGTGACAGATCCAAAGGGTAGCTCCGAGCGAATTATCAAGGGCGCGTTCACTGCGGTTGTCGCCCTTACTGCGCCTTCTCCTGCAGCGGCCGCGATCGCGGACGAACTCGAGAAACAGGGCTTTCGAGTTTTGGCAGTTGCCGCGGGACCTGCACAATCCCCGCAGATTATCGGATTGATCGCCCTCAGTGATCCGCCGCGGACCGACTCGATCTCTCTCATCTCGGAGTTGAGTGGCCTTGGCGTACGCACAGTCATGGTGACAGGCGATGCTGCCGCC